>NZ_JAQZAB010000049.1:0-274 GCF_028640915.1 Pseudomonas sp. B3G-3
CGAAGTCACCATCAAGGATGCTGCTGGCGGCAACTTCGAGAACCTGGTGCCGAGCACCACGCCAGCGATCACCGATGTCACTGACACCATCGATACGTCGACCGTCAGCCTGACCGCGACGCCTAGCGTTGCTGAAGGTGGCGTTGTCGTTTACACCGCTTCCGTAACAGCTCCGGTCACTGGTTCGCCTGTCGTTGTCACTCTGTCCAACGGACAAACCATCACCATCCCGGTGGGCGAGTCTTCCGGTACCGTGAATTTCACGGCTCCGAAC
>NZ_JAQZAB010000050.1:0-451 GCF_028640915.1 Pseudomonas sp. B3G-3
GTGACCACGACTGGTGAGCCGGTGACCGGAGCGGTGACCGATGCGGTGTAAACCACGGTACCGCCTTCGGCCACATTCGAGGTCGCGGTGAGGCTGACGGTCGAAGTGTCGATGGTGTCGGTAACGTTGGTCACGGCCGGTGCGGTGCTTGGCACCAGGTTCTCGAAATTGCCACCGGTGGCGGTCTGGATCGTGGCTTGCACGGTGCCGGCGTCTTTGTAGACGTCATCGGCTGGAGCAGCCACGGTTACGGTGCCAGTGGTAGCGCCGGCGGCGATGTTGATTACCGCGCCGTTGCTCAGGGTTACGGTGACTGGCGTACCCGCGGCATTGGTCAGGGTCGCGGTGTAAACGATCGAGCCGCCCTCGGCCACGGTGTTGGTGGCGCTGAGGGTCAGGTTGGTGGTGTCCGGCGTATCGGTCACCGAGGTGTCGGCCGGCTTGCTGTCGA
>NZ_JAQZAB010000051.1:0-405 GCF_028640915.1 Pseudomonas sp. B3G-3
TGCTGGCTATCCAATCCTTTGGCGCGCTGAAACCACGACTCCGATACGCCATCGAATTTTGGGTTCTGCTCCTTCGTGCACGTGAAATGTAACGCCTTCCAGTCAGGCTCGGACGGCTTGGCATGTGCCGCCGCGGTACTCAGCAAGATCCCGCCGAGCATGGCGACTATTGCGCTACAGCAGTGACGAACACGCATCGCATCGACCATTAGGTGCGCGGCACCAAGCGCCAGGTGACTAGTCGGCCATCCACCTCCGGGAAGGTTTCGTCATGGGCAAATTCGCGACCACCGATGGGCAGGTCTTCGCAGACCCAGGTTCCCGGCCACGGGCAGGGTTGACCGGACACAAGGCGGGAACCCTCAAAGGGCGACGCCTCCCACTCCCACTGAACGGGTGCGCCAT
>NZ_JAQZAB010000003.1:0-589 GCF_028640915.1 Pseudomonas sp. B3G-3
TACGGTGCCCGACGACTCGCCCACCGGAATGGTGATGGTCTGGCCGTTGGACAGGGTGACCACCACCGGCGAACCGGTCACTGGAGCGGTCACGGACGCGGTGTAAACGACAACGCCGCCTTCTGCCACGGATGGAGTCGCGGTCAGGCTGACGGTCGAGGTATCGATGGTGTCAGTGACATCAGTCACAGCTGGGGTAGTGCTTGGTACCAGGTTTTCGAAGTTACCGCCTGCAGCATCCTTGATGCTGACTTCGACTTTACCGGCATCTTTGTAGACGTCATCGGCTGGAGCCGCGACGGTCACAGAGCCTGTGGTCGCACCGGCTGCGATGGTGATTACCGCCCCGTTCGACAGAGTCACGGTGACTGGCGTACCGGCGGCGTTGGTCAAGGTGGCCGTATAAACGATCGAACCGCCTTCAGCGACAGTGTCAGTCGCTGTCAGGCTAAGGGTGGTGGTATCTGGCGTATCGGTGACCGAGGTATCAGCCGGTTTGCTATCAACATCCAGCTTCTCGTAGTTGCCACCGGTAGCGCCGGTGATGGTGGTGCTCAGGGAGCTACCGCCCGCCAGGGCATCGTTTGGC
>NZ_JAQZAB010000052.1:0-35796 GCF_028640915.1 Pseudomonas sp. B3G-3
TCGGGTGGTGTGGGGCGTCAGATCGATCTGTAGGGCATCGCCATCAGGCTTGATCGTGACGACAGAAAAGCCCTCCCAAAAAGGAAGGAAAGTATTAATATCGTGCATAAGAACGCCGGTTTTTTAGATGTGTTTGCTCGCACGAACATCATCAATCAAATCGGCGTTCTTGTTTCTGTGTTTCCCGGAATTCCGTGAAGAACCTTTTTATTGGACGCGAAGCCTGATTACTTCTTCAGACCATAATGCTCGTCGAGCATGCCAGGCGCGTTAGGCGTCTTTGGCGCGTAGTCCCGTGGCGGTTCCTGGTCGCGCGGCGGCGTCAGGCGTTCCCGTGGAGCCTGCACCGAGTCGGAGTGCAGCGCGGCCAGCAGGCGTTGGCGGGTCAGCTCGTCCAGGGCCAGGCGGTTGGCGCCCTCGGCGAGATGGTCCTGCACTTCCTGATAGCTTTGAGTGAGTTTTTTCACCAGGGTGGCGGTGCTGTTGAAGTGGGTGACCACTTCGTTCTGATAGCTGTCAAAACGTTCCTGAATATCATCCAGCTGACGTTGCGTGCGGTTAGGCGCGGCATTCGGCAGCAGGCGAGCGACCAGAAATCCAATGGCGACACCCGCGATCAGGGCAAGAGTCGGCAACAACCAAACTAAGAGCGAGTGTTCCACGAGTCCTTCCTCTATAAACGGCTTTGCTTTACGTTAACGGCTCGAACCTGCGCTGTATACCGCGATTCACTCGCAATAGATTGGCACAGACAATTTGCTAGACGAGTCGACCCGATTCGAGGTCACGGAGTTCCTTCCTTGCTTATGCGTGAAACCCCCGTAGTGATTGCCGGCCCGGTCGGCCAACTGGAAGCCCTGTATCTGGATGTCGCCGACGCCCGTGGCGTGGCGTTGATCTGCCATCCGAACCCGGTGCAGGGCGGCACCATGCTCAACAAGGTGGTCTCGACCCTGCAACGTACGGCGCGCGATGCTGGCCTGATCACCTTGCGTTTCAACTACCGTGGCGTCGGCGCCAGCGAAGGCAGCCACGACATGGGCAGCGGTGAAGTCGACGACGCGCAGGCGGCTGCCGAATGGCTGCGGGCCAGGCACCCGGATCTGCCGATGACCCTGCTCGGTTTCTCCTTCGGCGGCTTCGTCGCCGCCAGCCTCGGCGGGCGCCTGGAAGCCCGCGGCGAACAGCTCAAGCACCTGTTCATGGTCGCCGCTGCGGTGATGCGTCTGCGCGACAGCGACCTGCTGCCGCAGAATTGCCCGCTGACCCTGATCCAGCCGGAAACCGACGAAGTGGTCGACCCGCAACTGGTCTACGACTGGTCCGACGCGCTTGAGCGCCCCCATGAGCTGCTGAAAGTGGCAGAATGCGGACACTTTTTTCATGGCAAGCTCACCGATCTCAAGGATCTGGTGCTGCCACGACTCTCGAATTGATTGCAGTCTGATAAGCGATTACCCATGACTACTCGTACGCGCATCCTCACCGGCATCACCACCACCGGCACGCCGCACCTGGGCAACTACGCCGGCGCCATCCGCCCGGCGATCCTCGCCAGCCGCGACAGCAATGCCGATTCGTTCTACTTCCTGGCCGACTATCACGCCCTGATCAAGTGCGACGACCCGCTGCGTATCCAGCGCTCGCGCCTGGAAATCGCCGCGACCTGGCTGGCCGGTGGCCTGGATGTGGAGCGCGTGACTTTCTATCGCCAGTCGGACATCCCGGAAATCCCGGAGCTGACCTGGTTGCTGACCTGCGTGGCGGCCAAGGGCCTGCTCAACCGCGCCCACGCCTACAAGGCTTCGGTGGATAAAAACGTCGAAACCGGTGAAGACCCGGATGCCGGCATCACCATGGGCCTGTACAGCTACCCGGTGCTGATGGCCGCGGACATCCTGATGTTCAACGCGCACAAGGTGCCGGTCGGTCGCGACCAGATCCAGCACGTGGAAATGGCCCGTGACATCGGCCAGCGCTTCAACCACCTGTTCGGCCAGGGCAAGGAGTTCTTCACCATGCCCGAGGCGCTGATCGAGGAAAGCGTCGCCACCTTGCCGGGCCTCGATGGCCGCAAGATGTCCAAGAGCTACGACAACACCATCCCGTTGTTCAGCAGCGCCAAGGACATGAAGGACGCGATCTCGCGCATCGTCACCGACTCCCGCGCTCCTGGCGAAGCCAAGGACCCGGATAACGCGCACCTGTTCACTCTGTTCCAGGCATTTGCGACACAGGCCCAGGCTGACGAATTCCGCAACGAACTGCTGCAGGGCCTGGGTTGGGGCGAGGCGAAGAATCGTCTGTTCCAGCTGCTGGACAACCAGCTGGGCGAAGCGCGCGAGCGTTATCACCAGTTGATCGAACGCCCTTCGGACCTGGAAGACATCCTCCAGGCCGGCGCCAAGAAAGCCCGCGCCGTGGCCACCCCGTTCCTCAACGAACTGCGTGAGGCCGTGGGCCTGCGTTCGTTCGTCAACCAGGTGCAAGTGGCGGCGACCACCAAGAAGAAAGCGGCCAAGGCCGCGCGCTTCGTCAGCTTCCGTGAAGACGACGGCAGCTTCCGTTTCCGCCTGCTGGCCGCCGATGGCGAGCAGCTGTTGCTGTCGCGCAACTTCGCCGACGGCAAGACTGCGGGTGCCGTGACCAAGCAACTGCAAGCCGGCCAGGCTCTGGATCTGCGCAGCGAAGCGCTGAGTTTCAGCGTCTGGCTGGAAGGTGAGTGCGTGGCCGACAGCCCGGCCTTTGCCGACGCGGCGGCCCGCGATGCGGCGATCGATGCACTGCGTGTCGCCCTGACGCCTGTGCAGGACTAACCGCAATCTCCCGACCAAGGGCTGATTGCCATTCTCAAGGGCCGTCGCTACAGTGACGGCCCGTTTTTGTTGCCTTGCTAACGAATTATGACGCCCCTAGAACGATACCAAGCTGATCTGAAACGCCCGGAGTTCTTCCACGACGCTGCGCAGGAAACCGCCGTGCGTCATTTGCAGCGCCTGTACGACGATCTGATCGCCGCGTCGAACAACAAGCCGGGCCTGCTGGGCAAGCTGTTTGGCAAGAAAGACCAGGTGCCGGTCAAGGGCCTGTACTTCTGGGGCGGGGTAGGGCGTGGCAAGACGTATCTGGTCGATACCTTCTTTGAAGCCCTGCCGTTCAAGCAGAAGGTCCGTACTCACTTCCACCGCTTCATGAAGCGTGTGCACGAAGAGATGAAGACCCTGGGCGGCGAGAAGAACCCGCTGACCATCATCGCCAAGCGTTTCGCCGATGAGGCCCGGGTGATCTGCTTCGACGAATTTTTCGTCTCCGACATTACCGACGCCATGATCCTCGGCACGCTGATGGAAGAGTTGTTCAAGAACGGCGTGACCCTGGTGGCCACCTCGAACATCGTGCCGGACGGTCTGTACAAGGATGGCCTGCAACGGGCGCGCTTCCTGCCGGCCATTGCCCTGATCAAGCAGCACACCGAAATCGTCAACGTCGACAGCGGTGTCGACTACCGTCTGCGTCATCTGGAGCAGGCCGAACTGTTCCACTTCCCGCTGGATGAAGCGGCCCACGAAAGCCTGCGCAAGAGCTTCCGCGCGCTGACGCCGGAATGCACCCAGGCGGTGGAAAACGATGTGCTGATCGTCGAGAACCGCGAAATCCGCGCCCTGCGTACCTGTGATGATGTGGCCTGGTTCGACTTCCGCGAACTGTGCGACGGTCCGCGCAGCCAGAACGACTACATCGAACTGGGCAAGATCTTCCACGCCGTGTTGGTCAGCGGTGTCGAGCAGATGAGCGTCGCCACCGACGACATCGCCCGTCGCTTCATCAACATGGTCGACGAGTTCTATGACCGTAACGTCAAGCTGATCATTTCCGCCGAAGTCGAGCTCAAGGACCTGTACACCGGCGGTCGCCTGACCTTCGAGTTCCAGCGCACCCTCAGCCGTCTGCTGGAAATGCAGTCCCACGAGTTCCTCTCGCGGGCGCACAAGCCTTAACGGTTGTCCGGATAAAAGAAGGGCCTGCATTGCAGGCCCTTTTTCATTTACGCGGCTTGTTGGTGAAACTGCTGCCGGTACTGGTTCGGCGACAGCTCGGTGTGCTGGCGGAACAGGCGGGCGAAGAAGCTCGCATCGTCATAGCCAACCTCGTAGCTGATGGTCTTGATGCTCTTGCGCGTTCCCGAGAGCAGGCCCTTGGCGGTTTCGATACGCAGGCGTTGCAGGTAATGCAGGGGCTTGTCGCCGGTGGCGGTCTGGAAGCGCCGCATGAAATTGCGAATGCTCATGCCATGTTCCCGGGCCACGTCCTCGAAGCGGAACTTGTCGGCGAAGTGCTCTTCGAGCCAGTGCTGGATCTGCAGGATGATCACGTCCTGGTGCAGCTTCTGGCCGCCGAAGCCAATACGCCCCGGGGAATAGCTGCGCTGCACTTCATAGAGAATGTCGCGGGCCACGGCCTGGGCGACGTTGGCGCCGCAGAAGCGCTCGATCAGGTAGATGTACAGGTCGCAGGCCGAGGTGGTGCCGCCGGCGCAATACAGGTTGTCGGCGTCGGTCAGGTGCTTGTCCTGATTGAGCTGGACCTTGGGGAAGCGCTCGCTGAAGGCATTGAAGAAGCGCCAGTAAGTGGTGGCTTCCTTGCCGTCGAGCAGCCCGGCCTCGGCCAGCCAGAACACCCCGGTGGCCTCTCCGCAGAGCACCGCGCCGCGGGCATGTTGCTGGCGCAGCCAGGGCAGGATCTGGGGATAACGTTGGCAGAGGGTTTCGAAATCGTCCCAGAACGCCGGGAGGATGATCACGTCGGTATCTTCCAGGGCGCCGTCCACCGGGAGCATCACGTTGCTGAAACTGCACACCGGTTTGCCATCGGGGCTGACCAGGCGGGTTTCGAATGCCGGGGTCAGGCCCTGGCCCAGCTGCTTGCCATAGCGCAGGCTGGCCAGATGGAAGAAATCCTTGGCTTGCATGAGGGTGGAGGCGAAAACCCGGTCGATGGCCAGGATGCTGACGCGCCGCAAGGGCGTGGAGGTTTGGTTAGACATAATTCAATTGTTCTTATAGGGGAAAGTGGTCACCAGACGGCTGGATCGTCTTATTTTTTGTCGGATGTGTCCAGTGTCCTGTGTCGTACGCGTGGGCTTAGGCTCTGTGGGCCAATCCCGGCTAACAATAACGACAGGCGGCCCCATGATCCCCAGAACCTTGTTCAGTTCCGAGCACGAACTCTTTCGTGACAGCGTGCGTACCTTCCTGGAAAAGGAGGCCGTGCCGTTCCATGGGCAATGGGAAAAACAGGGCTACATCGACCGCGCCTTGTGGAACAAGGCCGGTGAGGCGGGCATGCTCTGTTCCCATCTCCCCGAGGAGTACGGCGGGCTGGGGGCTGACTTCCTCTATAGCGCGGGGGTGATCGAGGAAGTGGGGCGTCTCGGCCTGACCGGCATCGGCTTCTCCCTGCATTCCGACATCGTCGCGCCCTACATCCTGCATTACGGCAGCGAGGCGCTGAAACACAAGTACCTGCCGAAACTGGTATCTGGCGAGATGGTCACGGCCATTGCCATGACCGAGCCGGGCGCTGGTTCCGACCTGCAAGGGGTCAAGACCACCGCGGTGCTGGACGGTGAC
This sequence comes from Pseudomonas sp. B3G-3, assembly GCF_028640915.1. Taxonomy (NCBI): domain Bacteria; kingdom Pseudomonadati; phylum Pseudomonadota; class Gammaproteobacteria; order Pseudomonadales; family Pseudomonadaceae; genus Pseudomonas; species Pseudomonas sp. B3G-3. The sequence goes on from NZ_JAQZAB010000052.1 coordinate 5,631, forward strand.
GACTATGTGATCAACGGCTCGAAGACTTTTATTACCAACGGCTATCTGGCCGATCTGGTGATTGTCGTGGCCAAGACCGATCCCAAGGCCGGCGCCAAGGGCACCAGCCTGTTCCTGGTGGAGGCGGATACGCCCGGTTTCTCCAAGGGCAAGCGCCTGGAAAAGGTCGGCATGAAGGCCCAGGACACGTCGGAGCTGTTCTTCCAGGATGTTCGCGTACCCAAGGAAAACCTGCTGGGGCAGGCCGGCGCGGGCTTTGCCTATCTGATGCAGGAGCTGCCCCAGGAGCGCCTGACGGTGGCTGTGGGTGGCCTGGCGTCAGCCGAGGCGGCATTGCAGTGGACCCTGGAATACACCCGCGAGCGCAAGGCCTTCGGCAAATCGATCGCCGATTTCCAGAACACCCGCTTCAAGCTGGCGGAAATGGCCACCGAGATTCAGATCGGTCGGGTGTTCGTCGACCGCTGCCTGGAATTGCACCTGCAAGGCAAGCTCGACGTACCGACCGCCGCCATGGCCAAGTACTGGGGCACGGACCTGCAGTGCAAGGTGCTCGACGAGTGCGTGCAGTTGCATGGCGGCTACGGCTTCATGTGGGAATACCCGGTGGCCCGGGCCTGGGCGGATGCGCGAGTGCAGCGGATCTATGCCGGGACCAATGAGATCATGAAGGAGATCATCGCGCGTTCCCTGTAGCGCGTTGTCTCCTGCGTAGAGGCGAGCTTGGCGGGCCAGCTCGCTTCTAGGCGGGAGGGCAGGTTACGGCGCCGGGTTCGGGTGGTCCTTGTGGATCGCCTCGATGCCGGCCAGCACCTCATTCGACAGCTTCAACTCAAGACTGGCGATGTTGCTGTCCAGTTGCTCAAGGGTGGTCGCGCCGATGATGTTGCTGGTGACGAACGGTTGCTGGGTGACGAATGCCAGAGCCATTTGCGCCGGGTCCAGGCCGTGTTCGCGGGCCAGGGCGACATAACGGCTGCAGGCCGCTTCCGATTGCGGGTTGAAGTAGCGACTGAAGCGGCTGTACAGGCTCAGGCGGCCTTTGGCCGGGCGCGCGCCGCCTTCGTATTTGCCGGAGAGGAAGCCGAACGCCAGGGGCGAATAGGCCAGCAATCCACATTGTTCGCGAATGGCGATTTCCGCCAGGCCCACTTCAAAGCTGCGGTTGAGCAGGTTGTACGGGTTCTGGATCGATACCGCCCGTGGCCAGCCGCGGCTCTCGGCCAGGGCCAGGAACTTCATGGTGCCCCAGGGCGTTTCGTTGGACAGGCCGATGTGACGGATCTTGCCGGCCTTGACCTGTTCGTCCAGGGCTTCGAGGGTTTCCTCCAGCGGGGTAAAGTCTTCTTCCTTGTGCTTGTAGCCCAGCTGGCCGAAGAAGTTGGTGCTGCGCTCCGGCCAATGTAGCTGGTAGAGGTCGATCCAGTCGGTCTGCAGGCGCTCGAGGCTGGCGTCCACGGCTTGGACTATGTGCTTGCGGTTGTGTTTGAGCTGCTTGTCGCGGATGTAGTCGATGGTATTGCCGGGGCCGGCGATCTTGCTGGCGAGGATCCAGTCGCCGCGATCGCCGCGAGCCTTGAACCAGTTACCGATGTAGCGCTCGGTGGTGGCATAGGTTTCGGCCTTTGGCGGCACCGGGTACATCTCGGCGGTGTCGATGAAATTGATCCCCGCAGCCTTGGCCCGTTCGATCTGGGCGAAGGCCTCGGACTCGCTGTTTTGCTCGCCCCAGGTCATGGTTCCCAGGCAGATTGCACTCACGTTCAGGTCGGTCCGGCCTAGCTGGCGATAGTCCATCGGGTGCTCCTTCGGCAAAACAATCATAAAAGCAGGTTGAATTTTTTTTCGCAATCTGCATAATTCCGCAGCTCTTTCTGCAGTGGAAGTGATGCGCCGCCTGCCGAAGAATCTTGCCGTATAACGGACGCGCTGACCCGAGCCCCCGATAGCGTCTGTATCCGGCTGCCTTTGACTTGTCAAAGTACGCACTATTCAGTAAGATCCGCCGTCTAATTTACAGGGCGGCCCCTGAGGCTATAAAGAATGAAAACTTTTACTGCTAAACCGGAAACAGTTAAGCGCGACTGGTTTGTCGTCGACGCTGCTGGTCAGACCCTGGGTCGTCTGGCCACCGAAATCGCGAGCCGTCTGCGTGGCAAGCACAAGCCTGAGTACACCCCTCACGTCGACACCGGTGACTACATCGTCGTGATCAACGCTGAGCAAGTACGTGTTACTGGCGCTAAAACCACTGACAAAATGTACTACTCCCACTCCGGTTTCCCGGGCGGCATCAAGTCGATCAACTTTGAAAAGCTGATCGCCAAGGCCCCTGAGCGCGTGATCGAGACCGCGGTAAAAGGCATGCTGCCTAAGAACCCGCTGGGTCGCGACATGTACCGTAAGCTGAAAGTCTATGCGGGCGCTGCACACCCTCATACTGCTCAGCAGCCCCAAGAACTGAAGATTTAACGGAATAGTTCATTATGTCGGCGACTCAAAATTACGGCACTGGCCGTCGCAAGACTGCAACCGCACGCGTTTTCCTGCGTCCGGGTACTGGTAACATCTCCATCAACAACCGCTCCCTGGATAACTTCTTCGGCCGCGAAACTGCCCGCATGGTAGTTCGTCAGCCGCTGGAACTGACCGAGACCGTCGAGAAGTTCGACATCTACGTCACCGTTATCGGCGGTGGTGTGAGTGGCCAAGCTGGCGCAATCCGCCACGGCATCACTCGCGCTCTGATGGATTACGACGAAACTCTGCGCAGCGCTCTGCGTAAAGCCGGTTTCGTAACCCGTGACGCACGTGAAGTTGAACGTAAGAAAGTTGGTCTGCGTAAAGCGCGTAAGCGTCCGCAGTACTCGAAGCGTTAATTCGCTTTCGCGTTCAAAAGAACGCCCAGTCTCCTCGCGGAGCTGGGCGTTTTTTTATGGGTGACTATTTTACAGTGTGACAACTTGCCACATCTGCAGAGCCCCTATACTACAGGGCTTGGGGCAGGGCCAAGTTGGTAATTACCTTGTCAGAGTAGGGGCTTTTCATTACCATTCGGCAAAATTTTTATAAGTTCAGATTTTTACTTAGTAGATGCCTGATTTAACAGGCCACAAAGCTGATGGGAGAGGACTGAATGAGCAATGACGGCGTGAATGCAGGCCGGCGTCGCTTCCTTGTAGCAGCCACATCCGTGGTGGGTGCTGCAGGAGCGGTGGGGGCTGCGGTCCCGTTCGTGGGGTCATGGTTTCCCAGTGCCAAGGCGAAAGCCGCAGGGGCACCGGTGAAAGTGAATATCAGCAAGATCGACCCAGGTCAGCAGATGATTGCTGAGTGGCGTGGTCAGCCGGTATTCATCGTCCGCCGTACACAGGAAATCCTGGGGAATCTCAAAAAGATCGAGGGTCAACTTTCCGACCCCGACTCCAAGAACTCTGTTCAACCAACCTACGTCGACCCGGAAGTGCGTTCGATCAAGCCAGAGATTCTGCTGCTGATCGGTATCTGCACCCACTTGGGTTGCTCGCCGACATTCCGCCCTGAAGTGGCGCCTGCAGATCTGGGCAAGGATTGGGTAGGCGGCTATTTCTGCCCTTGCCACGGTTCCCACTACGATCTGGCTGGCCGCGTCTACAAGTCGCAACCCGCGCCTTTGAACCTGCCAGTACCCCCGCATTCCTATGAGTCGGACGACCTTATTGTCATCGGCGTCGATACGGAGAAAGCGTGATGAGCAAGTTCATGGATTGGGTTGATGCGCGCTTCCCCGCGACCAAAATGTGGGAAGACCATCTCAGCAAGTATTACGCCCCGAAGAACTTCAACTTCTTCTATTTCTTTGGTTCCCTGGCTCTGCTGGTTCTGGTTAACCAGATCGTCACCGGTGTCTGGCTGACCATGAGCTACACCCCGTCGGCAGAAGAAGCTTTCGCTTCCGTCGAATACATCATGCGCGACGTCGAGTACGGCTCGATCCTGCGTCTGCTGCACTCCACCGGCGCTTCGGCGTTCTTCATCGTGGTCTATCTGCACATGTTCCGTGGCCTGCTCTACGGTTCCTACCAGAAGCCGCGTGAGTTGGTGTGGCTGTTCGGCATGCTGATCTACCTGGCGCTGATGGCCGAGGCCTTCATGGGCTACCTGCTGCCTTGGGGGCAAATGTCCTACTGGGGCGCCCAGGTGATTATCTCGCTGTTTGGTGCGATCCCGGTCATCGGTAACGACCTGACCCAGTGGATTCGTGGTGACTACCTGATTTCCGGCATCACCCTGAACCGCTTCTTCGCCTTGCACGTTGTGGCCCTGCCGATCGTGATTCTTGGTCTGGTGGTGCTGCACATCCTGGCGCTGCACGAAGTGGGTTCGAACAACCCGGATGGCGTGGACATCAAGAAGCACAAAGACGAAAACGGCGTACCGCTGGATGGCATCGCGTTCCATCCGTACTACACCGTGAAAGACATCGTCGGTGTGGTGGTGTTCCTGTTCATCTTCTGTTCGATCGTGTTCTTCTTCCCGGAAATGGGTGGTTATTTCCTCGAGAAGCCGAACTTCGAGCAGGCCAACCCGTTCAAGACGCCTGAGCATATCGCCCCGGTTTGGTACTTCACCCCGTTCTACGCGATTCTGCGTGCGGTTCCGGACAAGCTCTTGGGTGTGATTGCGATGGGTGCGGCGATCGCTGTGCTGTTCGTGCTGCCATGGCTTGACCGCAGCCCGGTCAAATCCATGCGCTACAAGGGTTGGCTGAGCAAGATCTGGCTGGTGGTGTTCTGCATCTCGTTCGTGATCCTGGGGATCCTGGGCGTCCTGGCACCGACTCCAGGTCGTACGCTGCTGTCGCAGGTATGTACCTTCCTGTACTTCGCCTACTTCATTCTGATGCCGTTCTACACCAGGCTCGAGAAGACCAAACCGGTTCCGGAAAGGGTGACTGGCTGATGAAAAAGCTATTTGCTGTACTGATTCTTGCTGCTATGCCTGTACTGTCCTTCGCGGCCGCACAAGGTGGTCCCGAGCTGGAAAAAGTCGACATCGACGTCTCCGACAAGGCCGCCATGCAGGATGGCGCGCGGACATTCGCCAACTACTGCATGGGCTGCCACAGCGCCAAGTTCCAGCGCTATGAGCGCGTTGCCGACGATCTGGGGATTCCTCACGATCTGATGATGAGCAAGCTGGTGTTCACCGGTGCAAAAATCGGCGATCACATGAACATCGGCATGCAGCCGGCTGACGCCAAGACCTGGTTCGGTGCGGCTCCGCCCGACCTGACCCTGGTGGCTCGTGTGCGTGGTACCGACTGGCTCTATGGCTACCTGCGTTCCTTCTACGAAGACCCTGCGCGCCCATGGGGCGTGAACAACAAGGTCTTCCCGAACGTGGGCATGCCTAACGTTCTGGTCGGCCTGCAAGGCCGCCAGGTTGTGGGTTGCAAGCAGGTTCAGATCGTCGAAGACGGCAAGAAGCAATACGATCCGCTGACCGGCACCGCTTTGACCCATGAAGCCTGCGACCAGCTGACCGTGCTGCCAAAAACCGGCGCGCTCAACGAAGAGCAGTTCAACGAGAAGGTCAAGAACCTGGTGACCTTCCTGGCCTACTCGGCCAACCCGGTCAAGCTGGAGCATCAACGTATCGGCACCTATGTGTTACTGTATCTGGCCTTCTTCTTCGTGTTCGCCTATCTGCTCAAGCGCGAATACTGGAAAGACGTTCATTGATAAAGCTGTAATTCATTGCTGTTAATCGTGCGCGCCCAAGGGCGTCTCTGAAGGTGTAACGAGTCTGGATCATCCAGGCGTTACGGGAGGCGCCCTCTGGGCGCGCTCGTTTTTCTGCTTCCGATAATTTCAACAAGCGAGGAGGACCGCCATGGGCGTGACCAATCGGTTGGCCTGTTACTCCGACCCCGCCGACCACTATTCCCACCGGGTACGTATCGTGCTCGCAGAGAAGGGTGTCAGCGCCGAGATCATCAGTGTGGAGGCGGGGCGTCAGCCGCCGAAGCTGATCGAAGTGAACCCTTACGGCAGTCTGCCCACCCTGGTCGATCGTGACCTGGCGTTGTGGGAGTCGACCGTGGTGATGGAATATCTGGATGAGCGTTACCCGCACCCGCCACTACTGCCGGTTTACCCTGTGGCGCGTGCCAATAGCCGTCTGCTGATCCATCGGATCCAGCGTGACTGGTGTGGGCTGGTGGACCTGATCCTGGATTCCCGGACCAAGGAAGCGGCTCGGGCTCAGGCGCGTAAAGAGCTGCGTGAGAGCCTGACCGGGGTTTCGCCGCTGTTCGCGGAGAAGCCGTTTTTCCTCAGTGAGGAACAAAGTCTGGTGGATTGCTGCCTATTACCAATACTCTGGAGATTACCGATTCTGGGTATTGAATTGCCACGGCAAGCCAAGCCGTTGCTTGATTATATGGAGCGCCAGTTCGCCCGTGAGACGTTCCAGGCAAGTCTGTCTGGCGTCGAACGCGACATGCGCTAAGGCTTAAGGAGCCGCTATGAACTCCAGTCGACCTTATCTGGTCCGCGCGCTCTACGAGTGGATTGTGGACAACGATTGCACTCCGCATATGCTGGTCAATTCCGAATACCCGGCGGTGCAGGTGCCTCAGGGTTTCGCCAGTGACGGACAGATCGTCCTGAATATTTCGCCGAGTGCCGTGCGCCATCTGCACATGGATAACGAGGTGGTGACTTTCGAGGGGCGCTTCGGTGGTGTCCCGCATAGCTTGTACGTCCCTGTGCCGGCGATCCTGGGCATTTACGCCCGGGAGAATGGTCAGGGTATGGTGTTCGATCTGGAGTCGCCCGTGGATGACGAGGACGATGAAATCGAGCCGGATGATGATATCCCGCCACCGGATAACGAGCCGCCGCGTCCAAGCGGCCGACCCAGTCTGAAGGTCGTGAAGTAATAAAAAAGGCGATCCATCCGGATCGCCTTTTTTGTGCCTGTACCTTTCGCCTACATCAGTCGATGTACTCGAACAGTTTGACGATTTTCTGCACGCCGGAAACGCCCTGTACCAGGTTGGTCGCCTGGGTGGCTTCCTGTTGGGTCAGCAGGCCCATCAGGTAGACGATGCCGTTCTCCGTCACGACCTTGATGCGCGAGCCTGGAATGCTGGCGTCGGTCAGCATCTGGGTCTTGATCTTGGTGGTCAGCCAGGCATCGTTCTGCCGGGCCAGCAGGGAAGAGGGCGGCAGAACCTGCAGTTCGTTGTGGACCTTCTTCACCCGCTGCACGGCGCTGGCGGCCTGCTCGGCGAGAGTCTTGAGGTCGGCCCGCGGGGTCTGGCCGGCCAGCAGGACGATGCCGTTGAAGCTGGTCACCACGATGTGTGAATTGTGGTCCAGGTCCGGGCTGGCTTTGGCGACGTTCACTTCGACTTTGGTCTGGATTAATGAGTCATCGATCTTGCTACCGAAGGTGCGGGTGCCGCGGTCATCTTCGATCGGGCTTTCGCGGGTGGCGGTAATCACCGAGCTGCAACCGCTGATGCTCAAGGCTAGGGTCAGGGCCAGTAGGCCAAGGCGATTAGGGGTCATTCTTCACTCCCGAACAGTTGGCTGTCGATCAAGTCGCAGAGGCAGTGGATCGCCAGCAGGTGGACTTCCTGGATGCGTGCAGTGACGTTGGCCGGTACGCGAATCTCGACATCTTCCGGCAATAGCAGGGATGCCATGCCGCCGCCATCGCGACCGGTCAATGCTACGACAATCATTTCGCGATCATGTGCGGCCTGGATCGCTTGAATAATGTTCGCTGAGTTGCCGCTGGTGGAAATCGCCAGCAGGACGTCGCCGGGCTGGCCCAAGGCGCGAATCTGCTTGGAAAAGACTTCGTTGTAGCTGTAGTCGTTGGCGATCGAGGTGATCGTCGAGCTGTCGGTGGTCAGCGCAATGGCTGGCAGGCTCGGGCGCTCGCGCTCGAAACGGTTGAGCAGCTCGGAAGAAAAGTGCTGGGCATCGCCGGCCGAGCCGCCGTTGCCGCAGGAAAGCATTTTCCCTTCGTTGAGCAGGGCGTTGACCATGACCTGGCTGGCTTGCTCGATGTGCGGTGCAAGTACGTCCATCGCCTGTTGCTTGGTGTCGATACTGGCCTGAAAAAGCTGGCGAATTCGGGATTGCATGTCCATCTGTGTGACCTTAAGTAGCGCGGCTTTCTGGCACATGAATGTGCTGCCCGCAAAGCAAAGAGCAAAAATGTTGAGTGAAAATGTCCGGCTCGGCCCGAGAGCGTCGATCAGCTTTCAAAGGCATTCCGTAGCCAGTTCAAATGAGTTGTCGTGCCTGGGGCGCTGTCTATGGCGACCACATCGAAACGGCAAGGGTGGTTGGACCAGCGCGACTCGCGCTGCAGGAAAAACTGTGCGGCGAGTATCAGTTTCTGACGCTTGCGTGCGTCGATACTGCCCAGTGCGCCACCCCATTGCGTGTGTTGTCTGTAGCGGACTTCGACGAATACTACTGTATCGCCGTCAAGCATGACCAGATCAAGCTCGCCGCGTTTGCACAACCAGTTCTGCGCCAGCAGGCGCAGCCCCTGTTGTTCAAGATGCCGGAGCGCTTGGGCTTCGGCATCCTGACCGCTTTGCTGGCGTGATCGTTGTGGCATTAACGCTGGGTGTCGGGCAGGCGAGTGATCTGGCCGCTGACGAACTCGGCCCATGGCAACTGGCGTTGAACGCGCTGGCTCGGGCTCATGGTCAGGCTGCCCGACAGGCCTTCGATGCGGCTGTCCGGCAGCGCCTTGAGTTGCCCCAGGCGTGGCGCCAGTCGGTAGGCGTCGGCACCCATCGCATACAGTCGGCCCAGGCTGCCACCGGCTTGTGGCCACTGCGCGGCGACCTGACGACGCAGCGGGTCATTGGCGTCCAGCAGCCAAGGCGTTTCGCAGAAGCGTACGCCATTCATGTCGTTGTACTGGTTCTGGTCGCCGTTGGCGCTGAAAACGTGGGAGGTGGCATAGACAGGTACATCGCCAGCGTACTGAAAGTTCAGGGTCGGCTTGATCTGTTGTGCCTGTTGCGGTGTGGACGCGAGGAAAATGAACTCGATGTCTTGTCGGCGCGAAGGTTGTGCGGCCACCTGGGTGCCGGCGGCGTTCTGCAGGCTCTTGGCGCGAGCTTCGCTCTGGCGCAGTTGGAACAGGTCGGCAATCTGCTGGGCCAGGGCCACCGGCTGATCGACGCGTTCGATACCGACCACGCTACCGCCGTTGCTTTCCCAGTCCTGACGGAAAGCCTTGAGCACACGATCACCCCATTCGCCACGTGGCACCAGGACAGCGGCGCGGTGCAGGCCGTCGGCGCGAGCGCGACGGGAGACTTCGCGAGCTTCGTCTTCGGCAGCCAGGCCGAACTGGAACAGTTGCGCCGGGCCTTGCTCGCCTTCGCTGTAGTTCAGCGCCAGGGTGGTGATAGGCAGTTGCGGGCGTGCGGCGAGCTGTTTGACCAGCGGTTTTTCTAGGGGGCCGACGACCAGTTGCACGCCATCTGCCTGGGCCTTGCGGTAGAAGTCATCCAGCGAAGTCAGGCGCGAGCTGTCGTAGAGCTCGATGCTGGGTGGTTTCTGTCCGGCTTGCTGGGCCTGATAGTGTGCGGCCATGAAACCGTCGCGCAGGGCCTTGGAGACCGCAGCCAGCGGGCCGTCCTGCGGCAACAGCAGGGCGATTTTGGACAGCGGCTGGCTGGCCAGCTCCTTGAGTTTGGTCAGTGGCAGCGGCAGTTGAATGGCGGCCGGATGCTTGGGGTTCTGTGTGCGCCAGTTGTCGATGGCGGCCTGTTGTTGTTCCAGGGTACCGGCAGTCTTCACTGCCAATGCCAGGCTCATCCAGCCGCCGAGGTCGTCGTTGCTGACGGCTTGCAGTTGATCGGTCGGCAAGCTGGCAATCAATGCCCAGATGGCTTCATGGTTCTTGCTCGCGGCGTCGTCCTTGAGCAATGGTGCAATGAAGATGCGCTCCCGTGCTGCGGCGAGAGCCTGGCCGTCGGCCTCGAGTGCGCGAGCATGGATGGTGCCGGTGCGGATCTGCTGCTCTTCCGGCAGTTCGCTCAGGCGTTGCAGGCTCGGGTGGCTCAGGGCAGTCAGGGCCGCCTTTGGCTGGTTGCGAGTCATGGCCAGTTCGGCCGCCAGGGTGCTGGCGAAAACCTGCTGGCCGGGCTTGAGTTGCTCCATTGGCACTTGTTGCAGGATTTGCGCGGCCTGGCCGGCGTTGCCCTGGCGATAGGCCAGGTCGGCAGCGCTCAAGCGCAGCAGGGCTGCCTTGTCGGGTGTTTTGCTGTTGGCGGCCTGTTCGAGCAGTTGCTCGATGCTGGCATCCGGGGTCCGTGGAAGTTCGCCAAGGCTGGAGGAGGGCGAGCTGGCGCAAGCTGCCAGGAGGGCAGCAAGGCATAAGGCAGAGAACAGCCGCAGGCAAGCGATCATGTAAGTGTTCCTGATACTCGATCAAATTAGCGTGGAATTGTACCCAAGCACTGGCCGGGGCGCGATCTTACTGGCAATAAACCGTCTATTTTAGGTCGTGCAAATGTTGCAGCGCTTTAGAATGGCCGGTGTTGTCGCAGGTGCGAGGTGCCTGCGGCACGCATTCCGAAGGCATCTACGCGCTACAATGTCGGTTTTACCGATCAAGAGGTGTGCGCTTTGACTGCTCCAGGTCCTTTGAATTCCGCTGCTGGCTCGCTTTATGTGGTGGCGACGCCCATCGGCAACCTGGACGACATCAGTGCCCGGGCCTTGAAGATCTTGCGTGAGGTGGCGTTGATCGCCGCCGAGGACACGCGTCACTCGCAGCGCTTGATGCAGCACTTCGGGATTTCCACGCCGCTGGCCGCCTGCCATGAACATAACGAGCGGGATGAAGGCAGCCGCTTTCTGACCCGTCTGTTGGCGGGAGACAGCGTTGCGCTGATTTCTGACGCGGGCACGCCGTTGATCTCCGATCCGGGTTACCACTTGGTGCGTCAGGCGCGGGCGGCGGGAATCAATGTCGTTCCTGTTCCTGGGGCTTGCGCTCTGATTGCGGCCTTGTCGGCGGCGGGGCTGCCTTCCGATCGTTTTATCTTCGAAGGGTTTCTGCCGGCCAAGGCGGTAGGGCGGCGCGGGCGTCTTGAGCTATTAAAGGAAGAGCCGCGCACGCTGATTTTCTATGAGGCGCCACACCGCATTCTCGAGTGCCTGCAGGATATGGAGCTGGTGTTTGGTGGCGAGCGTCCGGCATTGCTGGCGCGGGAACTGACCAAGACCTTTGAAACCCTCAAGGGCTTGCCGCTTTCGGAGTTGCGCGCTTTCGTCGAGGCGGACAGCAATCAGCAGCGCGGCGAATGCGTGGTGCTGGTGGCGGGGTGGTCGGCGCCGGAGAGCGACGAGGCCGTAAGCGGTGAGGCAATGCGAGTTCTCGATCTGCTGCTCAAGGAGATGCCGCTCAAGCGGGCTGCGGCATTGGCGGCGGAAATTACCGGCGTGCGCAAGAATGTTCTCTATCAGGCGGCGCTGGATAAACAGAAAGGCGAGTAAACGCGATCGGCGGAATGGCAAAAGGCTTTTATCACTTGTTCTTCCGCCGCTCTGCCGTTAACCTGCGCGGCGGAGAGTCGATTGGACAGTCGCTGCCCTCTATGAAAATTAGAGGGGGGAGGAAAGTCCGGGCTCCATAGGGCGGAGTGCCAGGTAATGCCTGGGAGGCGCGAGCCTACGGAAAGTGCCACAGAAAATAACCGCCTAAGCACTTCGGTGCCGGTAAGGGTGAAAAGGTGCGGTAAGAGCGCACCGCACGTCTGGCAACAGTTCGTGGCTAGGTAAACCCCACTCGGAGCAAGACCAAATAGGGTTCCAAGGCGTGGCCCGCGCTGGAACCGGGTAGGTTGCTAAAGATGTCCAGTGATGGCCATCGTAGAGGAATGACTGTCCTCGACAGAACCCGGCTTACAGATCGACTCTCCACCTTTTCCCTCCCTGCTTGAATCAATAGCAGAAGCGCTTTTGTAATACCGAAAAGATCTTACTCTTAACAAATTACTTTAACTTCGCGATACAGCTCCTTGAGCTGATTGAAGTTATTGCATCAAATCCTTCGCCAAATTCCCGTTACCCCTCCTTTTAGTCTCCTAAATCTCCGTTCTATAAGGCTTTTCCGTCGCTCCGTGCCTTGACGGTGTGGTGGGCGCATTCCTATAGTGTGCGCAAGTGGCGGAAAGTGGCATGAAGTGGGTTTTTTGGACGTAAAACGCTAAAATTTGGAGAAACGCTGACGTGTTTCGCGGAGCTAACGCTATCAGTCTCGACGCAAAGGGCCGTCTCGCCATGCCGAGCCGGTACCGTGACGAGCTCGTTTCGCGTAGTTCCGGGCAACTTATCGTCACTATTGATGCCGTTGATCCGTGTTTGTGTGTCTACCCCCTCGATGAGTGGGAAATTATTGAAACCAAGCTGCGCGCGCTGCCTTCGCTACGTGAAGAAAACCGTCGCTTGCAGCGTTTGTTGATTGGTAATGCCGTCGACCTCGAACTCGATGGCAGTGGTCGTTTTCTGGTTCCGCCACGTCTGCGCGAATATGCCAAGTTGGATAAGCGCGCAATGTTGGTAGGCCAACTGAACAAGTTCCAACTGTGGGACGAGGATGCCTGGAATGCTGTTTCTGCAGCGGACCTGGCAGCTATTCAACAACCGGGCGCCATGCCTGATGAACTGCGTGATTTGATCCTGTGACTATTGATAGCGGCTTTAACCACATCACCGTACTGCTTGACGAAGCCGTCGAGGCTCTCGCCGTACGTCCTGATGGCTGCTATCTGGATGGCACCTTCGGTCGCGGCGGTCATAGTCGTTTGATCCTCAGCAAGCTCGGGCCGGATGGCCGGCTGCTCGGATTCGACAAAGATCCTCAAGCGATTGCCACCGGGCAAGCGCTAGCGGCCGAAGACGGCCGCTTTGTCGTTGTGCAGCGCAGCTTTGCCGAGCTGGGTTCGGAAGTGGCCGAGCGTGGCCTGGATGGCAAGGTCAGCGGCGTGTTGCTCGACCTGGGCGTATCTTCGCCGCAGCTCGACGATCCTGAACGCGGCTTCAGTTTTCTCAATGACGGTCCCCTGGATATGCGCATGGACCCGTCCCGCGGCATCAGCGCGGCGGAGTTCGTCAACACCGCTCCGGTGGAAGAAATCGCCCGTGTGTTCAAGGAATACGGCGAAGAGCGTTTCTCCGGTCGCATGGCCCGCGCCGTGGCTGAGCGCCGCGACATCAAGCCGTTCGAGCGCACCGCCGACCTGGCGGAGGTCTTGAAGGTCGCCAACCCAGCTTGGGAAAAGGGCAAGAACCCGGCTACCCGCGCATTCCAGGGGTTGCGCATTCACGTCAACAACGAGCTGGGCGATCTCGAGACCGGCCTCGAAGCAGCGCTGGAATCTCTCGAAGTGGGCGGTCGCCTGGTGGTGATCAGCTTCCATTCCCTGGAAGATCGCATCGTCAAATTGTTCATGCGCAAGCTGGTGAAGGGCGAGGCGGACAACTTGCCTCGCAATCTGCCGGTACGCCACGTGGCTTTCGAGCCGAAAATCAAAATCCATGGCAAAGCGCAGACGGCCTCCGATGCCGAGCTCAAAGCCAACCCGCGTGCTCGTAGTGCTGTCATGCGCGTTGCGGAGAAGCTGCGGTGAGCAAGCTTTTCGCCAAGCCACTTCCAGGCGGAAGCTTTTTCATGCTTCTGCTGTTCATCGGCGTTCTGGTGTCCGCGATTGCGGTGTCCTATAGCGCGCATTGGAATCGTCAGCTGCTCAACACGCTGTATGGCGAGTTGAGTGTGCGCGACAAGGCGCAAGCGGAGTGGGGCCGGCTGATTCTTGAACAAAGCACCTGGACCGCCCATAGCCGGATCGAAGTGCTGGCCACCGAACAACTGAAAATGCGTATTCCCGGCGCGGCAGAAGTCCAGATGGTGGCGCCATGATGAAGCTTGAAGGCGCACTCTTTCCCTGGCGGTTCCGCCTGGTGCTGGGTTTGCTCGGCATCATGGTGGCGGCGATCGCCTGGCGCATCATCGATCTGCAGGTCGTCGATCGCGACTTCCTCAAGGGGCAGGGCGATGCGCGCAGCGTTCGGCATATTCCGATCCCGGCTCACCGTGGCCTGATCACCGACCGTAACGGCGAGCCGCTGGCCGTCAGTACGCCGGTGACCACCCTGTGGGCCAACGCCAAGGAAATGCAACTGGCCAAGGACAAGTGGCCAGCATTGGCCGCTGCCTTGGGGCAAGACCCCAAAGCACTGGCCGAGCGTCTTGAAGCCCAGGCCAATAAAGAGTTCATCTACCTGGTGCGTGGCCTGACGCCCGAGCAGGGCCAGCAGGTTCTCGATCTCAAGGTGCCGGGGGTCTATGGCATCGAAGAGTTCCGGCGTTTCTACCCGGCCGGCGAAGTGACCGCGCACATGGTCGGCTTTACCGACATCGACGACCGCGGTCGCGAGGGGGTCGAACTGGCCTATGACGAGTGGCTGGCCGGGGTGCCGGGCAAGCGCCAGGTCATCAAGGATCGGCGCGGCAGACTGATCAAAGATGTCCAGGTCACCAAAAACGCCAAGGCCGGCAAGCCCTTGGCGTTGTCGATTGACCTGCGCCTGCAATACCTGGCCAACCGCGAACTGCGCAATGCCATCGTCGAGAACGGCGCCAAGGCCGGCAGCCTGGTCATCATGGACGTGAAGACCGGCGAGATCCTGGCCATGGTCAACCAGCCGACCTACAACCCGAACAACCGTCGCAACCTGCAACCGGCGATGATGCGCAACCGCGCCATGATCGACGTGTTCGAACCGGGTTCGACCATGAAAGCCATCTCCATGAGCGCGGCGCTGGAAACCGGCCGCTGGAAACCGAGCGACACCGTCGAGGTTTATCCGGGCACGCTGCAGATCGGCAAATACACCATTCGCGACGTATCCAAGAGCGAAGGCGCGGTGCTTGACCTGACCGGAATTCTGATCAATTCCAGTAACGTCGGCATGAGCAAGATCGCCTTCGATATCGGCGGCGAAGCCATCTTCCGTCTGGCCCAGAAAATCGGCCTCGGCCAGGATACCGGCCTCGGTTTCCCGGGCGAGCGTGTCGGCAACCTGCCGAATTACCGTGAATGGCGCAAGGCCGAGACGGCCACGCTGTCGTACGGCTACGGTATCTCGGTGACGGCGATCCAGTTGGTTCACGCCTTCTCGGCGCTGGCCAATAACGGTCGTATCGCTCCACTGACTCTGATCAAAACCGACAAGACCCCGGAAACCACCCAAGTGATTCCGGAAAAGGTCGCCAAGACCATGCAAGGCATGTTGCAGCAGGTGATCGAGGCTCCGCGCGGCGTGTTCCGTGCCCAGGTGCCGGCGTATCACGTGGCCGGCAAGAGTGGTACCGCGCGCAAGACTTCGGTCGGCACCAAGGGTTATGCCGAGAACTCCTACCGTTCGCTGTTCGCTGGTTTCGGCCCGATGAGCGATCCGCGTTACGCCATAGTCGTGGTGATCGACGAGCCGAGCAAGGCCGGCTACTTCGGTGGCTTGGTATCGGCACCGGTGTTCAGCAAAGTGATGTCCGGCACCCTGCGCCTGATGAATATCTCGCCGGACAACCTGCCACCTACCCAACAAGCCAATGCGGCACCAGCTAAAGGAGGGCGCGGCTGATGTCTCTTAGCCTGAACAAGATTTTCGCCCACGCTGGTCGCGATCTGCTGATTCGCGAGCTGACCCTGGACAGCCGCAATGTGCGCGCCGGCGATCTGTTCCTTGCGGTTCCTGGCGGCAAGTTCGATGGCCGTGCGCACATCGCCGATGCCTTGCAGCGCGGTGCGGCTGCCGTGGCTTATGAAGTCGAAGGCGCGACCGTCCTGCCGATTACCGACGTACCGCTGATTCCGGTCAAAGGCCTGGCGGCGCAGCTGTCGGATATCGCCGGACGTTTTTATGGCGATCCGAGTCGTCATCTCAACCTGATTGGCGTGACCGGTACCAACGGCAAGACCAGCGTGACCCAGTTGGTCGCGCAAGCGCTCGACCTGCTGGGCCAGCACTGCGGCATCGTCGGCACCCTGGGCAGCGGTTTTTATGGCGCGCTGCAAAGCGGGATGCACACCACGCCGAACCCGATTGCCGTACAGGCCACCCTGGCCGACCTGAAAAAGGCCGGTGCCAAGGCCGTGGCGATGGAGGTGTCGTCCCATGGTCTCGACCAGGGGCGGGTCACTGCTCTGGCCTTCGATGTGGCGGTGCTGACCAACCTGTCTCGCGACCACCTGGATTATCACGGCACCATGGAAGCCTACGGCTCCACCAAGGCCAAGCTGTTCGGCTGGAGCGACCTGGGTTGCCGGGTCATCAACCTCGACGATGAGTTCGGTCGGCTGTTGGCCAGTGACGAGCAGGATTCGCGGCTGATCACCTACAGCCTCGAGGATCCGCGGGCCTATCTGTACTGCCGCGAAGCGCAATTCGACGACGAAGGCGTGCGTGCGACCCTGGTGACTCCGCAGGGTGAGCATCATCTGCGCAGCACCTTGCTCGGCCGTTTCAACCTGAGCAACGTGCTGGCCGCTGTCGGTGCCTTGCTCGGCCTGGATTACGCCCTCGACGAAATCCTCCACGTGCTGCCGAAACTGGAAGGTCCGGCCGGTCGCATGCAGCGCCTGGGCGGCGGTTCGCAACCGCTGGTGGTGGTCGATTACGCTCACACCCCGGATGCCCTGGAAAAAGTATTGCTGGCCCTGCGTCCCCACGCCAAGGGCCGTTTGCTGTGCCTGTTCGGCTGCGGCGGCGATCGCGATCGCGGCAAGCGTCCGCTGATGGCGGAAGTGGTCGAGCGCCTGGCCGACGGCGTGCTGGTTACCGACGACAACCCGCGTACGGAAGATCCAGCGCAGATTTTCGACGACATTCGTACCGGCTTCAGTGCGGTGGACAAGGTCGAGTTCGTCTCCGGTCGCGGCCTGGCCATCGCCCAGCTGATCGCCGGCGCTTCGGCGGATGACGTCATTGTCCTGGCCGGTAAAGGTCATGAGGACTATCAGGAAATCAACGGCGTGCGTCTCGACTTCTCCGACCTGGTGGAGGCCGACCGGGCGCTGACTGCGTGGGAGGTGGCCCATGCTTAAGGCCCTGAAACTCAGTGAACTGAGCGGACCGTTGGCGGGTCGCCTGCTGGCTGGCGATTGCAGCTTCGATGGCGTGAGCATCGACAGCCGGGCGATCAAGCCGGGCCAACTCTTTATTGCCCTGGCGGGCCCGCGTTTCGACGGCCATGACTACCTGAATGAGGTCGCTTCTAAAGGCGCCGTCGGTGCCCTGGTCGAACGCGAAGTGCCAGACAGCACGCTGCCGCAGTTGCTGGTCAGCGATACCCGGCAGGCGCTTGGACAGCTGGGAGCGTTGAATCGCGCCGCTTTTACCAAGTCGGTAGCGGCGATTACCGGCTCCAGCGGTAAGACCACGGTCAAGGAAATGCTGGCCAGCATCCTGCGTACGCGCGGGCCGGTGCTTGCCACACGCGGCAATCTGAACAACGACCTGGGCGCACCCTTGACCCTGCTGGAGCTGGCCCCGGAGCACACTGCGGCGGTGATCGAGCTCGGGGCTTCGCGCATCGGCGAAATTGCCTACACCGTGGCGATGACCAAGCCGCATGTCGCCATCATCAATAATGCCGGTACCGCTCATGTTGGCGAGTTTGGCGGGCCGGAAAAAATCGTCGAGGCCAAAGGCGAGATCCTCGAAGGGCTGGATGCTTCCGGTATCGCCGTGCTCAACCTCGACGACAAGGCCTTCCCGATCTGGAAAGCCCGCGCCGCCGGCCGTCAGGTGCTGAGTTTTGCCCTGACCAACAATGCCGCCGACTTTTACGCCTCGGATATCCAGCGTGATGCCCGTGGCTGCCCGAACTTCACCCTGCATGCTGGCAACGGCTCCGAGCGGATCCAGTTGAACCTGCTGGGTACCCATAACGTGGCCAATGCCCTGGCCGCTGCGGCTGCCGCTCATGCCCTGGGCGTGTCGCTGTTCGGCATCGCCACCGGGCTCAACGCGGTGCAGCCGGTCAAGGGCCGCACCGTCGCCCAGCTGGCGAAAAACGGCATGCGGGTCATCGACGACACCTACAACGCGAACCCCACGTCAATGTGCGCGGCCGTTGATATACTCGCCGGCTTTTCCGGCCGCACCGTCCTGGTGCTCGGAGATATCGGCGAGTTGGGCGATTGGGCGGAGCAGGGGCACCGCGAAGTGGGTGCTTATGCCGCCGGCAAGGTGTCGGCGCTCTACGCCGTGGGCCCGATGATGGCCCACGCGGTCGCTGCCTTCGGTGAGCACGCCCAACACTTCGCCAGCCAGGCCGAGCTGATCGCAGCCCTGGGCGCCGAGCAAGATACAAACACCACTATTTTGATCAAGGGATCGCGCAGCGCGGTGATGGAAAACATCGTCGCGGCTTTGTGTGGTTCCAGCACGGAGAAACATTGATGCTGCTGCTGCTAGCGGAGTACCTGCAACAGTTCTACAAAGGCTTCGCGGTCTTTCAGTACCTGACCCTGCGCGGGATTCTCGGGGTACTGACTGCGCTGGTGCTGTCCTTGTGGCTGGGGCCGTGGATGATCCGCACTTTGCAGACCCGTCAGATCGGCCAGGCCGTGCGTAACGACGGTCCGCAATCGCACCTCTCCAAGTCGGGCACCCCGACCATGGGCGGCGCGCTGATCCTCTCGGCAATCGGTATCAGCACCCTGCTGTGGGCCGACCTGAGCAACCGTTATGTGTGGGTGGTGTTGCTGGTCACCCTGTTGTTCGGCGCCATCGGCTGGGTCGATGACTATCGCAAGGTGATCGAGAAGAATTCCCGTGGTTTGCCTAGCCGCTGGAAGTACTTCTGGCAGTCGGTATTTGGCCTGGGCGCGGCGATCTTCCTGTATGTCACCGCGCAAACCCCGGTCGAAACCACCTTGCTGATCCCCATGCTCAAGGACGTCAGCATTCCGCTGGGTATTGGCTTCGTGGTCCTGACCTATTTCGTGATCGTTGGCTCCAGCAACGCGGTCAACCTGACCGACGGCCTCGACGGCCTGGCGATCATGCCGACCGTGATGGTGGGCGGTGCCCTGGGCATCTTCTGCTACCTGTCGGGTAACGTGAAATTCGCTGAGTACCTGCTGATTCCTTACGTTCCAGGCGCGGGTGAGCTGATCGTGTTCTGCGGCGCGCTGATCGGCGCCGGACTGGGCTTCCTGTGGTTCAACACCTACCCGGCACAAGTCTTTATGGGCGACGTCGGCGCGCTGGCACTGGGTGCGGCCCTGGGCACCATCGCGGTGATCGTTCGTCAGGAAATCGTCCTGTTCATCATGGGCGGTGTGTTCGTGATGGAAACCCTGTCGGTGGTCATTCAGGTGGCCTCCTTCAAGTTGACCGGTCGTCGTGTATTCCGCATGGCGCCAATTCACCACCACTTTGAACTCAAGGGCTGGCCCGAGCCGCGCGTGATCGTCCGTTTCTGGATCATCACCGTGATTCTCGTGTTGATCGGCCTTGCCACCCTGAAGCTGAGGTAGAACGAGTGTCTCTGATCGCTTCTGACCACTTCCGCATCGTTGTCGGCCTCGGCAAGAGCGGCATGTCCCTGGTTCGCTTCCTAGCGAACCGGGGCGTGTCGTTTGCCGTCGCCGATACGCGGGAAAATCCACCGGAACTGGCCACGCTGCGCCGTGACTATCCGCATGTGGAAGTGCGTTGTGGCGAGCTGGACGTCGACTTCCTGTGCCGTGCCGACGAGCTCTACGTGAGCCCCGGCCTGGCCCTGGCGACCCCGGCCCTGCAAGCCGCCGCCGCCCGTGGGGTGAAACTTTCCGGCGATATCGAGCTGTTCGCGCGTAACGCGAAGGCGCCGATCGTCGCCATCAGCGGTTCCAACGCGAAAAGCACCGTGACCACCCTGGTGGGGGAAATGGCCGCGGCGGCGGGCAAGCGGGTCGCCGTGGGCGGCAACCTGGGAACCCCGGCCCTGGACCTGCTCAGCGACGACGTCGAGCTGTACGTCATGGAACTGTCCAGCTTCCAGCTGGAAACCACCGACCAGCTGGGCGCCGAAGTGGCCACCGTGCTGAACATCAGCGAAGACCACATGGACCGCTACAGCGGCCTGCCGGCGTATCACCTGGCCAAGCACCGGATCTTCCGTGGCGCCCGGCAGGTGGTGTTCAACCGCCAGGATGCCCTGACCCGGCCATTGATCGGCGAAGGCCTGCCGTGCTGGACCTTCGGCCTGAGCAAACCCGACTTCAAGGCGTTCGGCCTGCGTGAAGAGAACGGCGAGAAATACCTGGCCTTCGAATTCCAGAACCTGATGCCGGTGCGCGAGCTGAAGATCCGCGGCGCCCATAACCAGTCCAACGCCCTGGCGGCGCTGGCCCTGGGGCATGCGGTCGGCCTGCCATTCGACGCCATGCTCTCGGCCCTGCGCACCTTCGCCGGCCTCGAGCACCGCTGCCAGTGGGTTCGCGACCTGGATGGCGTGGGTTATTACAACGACTCCAAGGCCACCAACGTTGGCGCTGCCCTGGCGGCCATCGAAGGCCTGGGCGCGGACATCGAAGGCAAGATCGTGCTGATCGCCGGTGGCGACGGCAAAGGTGCCGAGTTCAAGGACCTGCGCGACCCGGTGGCGGCCAACTGCCGCGCCGTGATCCTGATGGGCCGCGATTCCGACAAGATCGGCGAGGCCATCGGCGATGCCGTGCCGCTGATTCGTGTCGGCTCCCTGGTCGAAGCCGTGGCGCAATGCCGTGCCACCGCCCAGGCCGGTGACGTGGTGCTGCTGTCGCCGGCCTGCGCCAGTTTCGACATGTTCAAGAATTACGAAGACCGTGGTCACCAGTTCGTCCGCGCCGTGGAGGATCTGGCATGAACCTGAGAGATATCATCAAGCCTTATCCATCGCCGATCATTACCGGGCGTGGCGTCGACCTCGATTTCCCGATGCTCGCCGGCTGCCTGACGCTGCTCGGCCTCGGGCTGATCATGATCGCCTCGGCCTCCACCGAAGTGGCGGCGGTGCAGTCGGGTAGTGCCCTGTACTACATGATTCGCCACCTTATCTATGTGGTGCTGGGCCTGGGTGCGTGCATTGTCACCATGATGATTCCGATCGCCACCTGGCAACGCCTGGGCTGGATGATGCTGCTCGGTGCCTTCGGTTTGCTGGTGATGGTGATCATTCCGGGGATCGGCCGTGAAGTGAACGGTTCGATGCGCTGGATCGGCTTCAGTTTCTTCAACGTCCAGCCTTCCGAGATCGCCAAGGTGTTCGTGGTGATCTACCTCGCCGGTTACCTGGTGCGTCGCCAGAAAGAAGTGCGCGAAAGCTGGATGGGCTTCTTCAAACCGTTCATCGTGTTGCTGCCGATGGCCGGCCTGCTGCTGATGGAGCCGGACTTCGGCGCCACCGTGGTGATGATGGGGGCCGCGGCAGCGATGCTGTTCCTCGGTGGGGTCGGGTTGTTCCGCTTTTCCTTGATGGTGGTCCTGGCGGTCGCGGCGGTGGTCCTGCTGATTCAGATGCAGCCCTATCGAATGGCGCGCCTGACCAACTTTGCCGACCCTTGGGCCGACCAGTTCGGTGCTGGGTACCAGTTGTCCCAGGCCTTGATCGCTTTTGGCCGTGGCGAATGGCTGGGCGTTGGCCTGGGTAACAGCGTGCAGAAACAGTTCTACCTGCCGGAAGCCCACACCGACTTCGTGTTCTCGGTCCTGGCCGAAGAACTGGGCGCCGTCGGTTCCCTGTGCACAGTGGCGCTGTTCGTCTTCGTCTGTATCCGTGGCATGTACATCGGCCTGTGGGCCGAGAAAGCCAAGCAGTTCTTTGCCGCCTATGTCGCTTATGGCCTGTCGTTCCTGTGGATCGGCCAGTTCCTGATCAACATTGGGGTGAACGTCGGCCTGTTGCCGACCAAAGGCCTGACCTTGCCGTTCCTCAGTTATGGCGGCAGTTCGTTGGTGATCTGCTGCGCCTGCCTGGGCCTGTTACTACGCATCGAGTGGGAGAGTCGGACCCACCTGGGCAGCGAAGAGATGGAGTTCAGCGAGAGCGACTTCGCCGAGGAGCCAAGCCATGGGCGCTAATGTGCTGATCATGGCCGGTGGCACCGGCGGTCACGTGTTCCCGGCGCTGGCCTGTGCCCGTGAGTTCCAGGCGCGCGGTTATACCGTGCACTGGCTCGGCACCCCGCGCGGTATCGAAAACGAGCTGGTGCCGAACGCCGGCCTGCAGCTGCATCTGATCAACGTCAGCGGCCTGCGGGGCAAGAGCAAGCTGTCGCTGCTCAAGGCGCCATTCGTGTTGCTCAAGGCAGTGCTGCAGGCGCGCCGGATCATTCGTCAGCTCAAGCCGGTTTGTGTGCTGGGCTTTGGCGGTTATGTGACCGGCCCTGGCGGCGTCGCGGCAAAACTGTCCGGCGTGCCGGTGATCGTTCATGAACAGAACGCGGTCGCCGGTACCGCCAATCGGCTGCTGGTGCCGTTGTCGGCCCGAGTCTGCGAAGCTTTCCCGGACACCTTTGGTGCCTCCAGCAGCCGGCGTACCACCGGCAACCCGGTGCGCACCGAGCTGTTCCTCGATACACCGCGCGAGGCTTTGGCCGGACGCAAGGCGCGTTTGCTGATCCTGGGCGGAAGCCTGGGAGCAGAGCCGTTGAACAAGTTGCTGCCTGAAGCCCTGGCGCTGGTCTCCCCCGAGCTGCGTCCGGAAGTGTTTCATCAGGCCGGCAAAAACCACGATGAAGTGACTGCAGAGCGCTATCGCGCCGCCGGCGTCGAGGCGCAGGTGCAGCCGTTCATCAAAGACATGGCCCAAGCCTATGGCTGGGCTGACCTGGTGGTTTGTCGCGCAGGCGCGTTGACCGTCAGTGAACTGGCTGCCGCCGGTCTGCCTTCGATGCTCGTGCCTTTGCCTCACGCCATCGACGATCACCAGACCCGCAATGCCGATTATTTGGCTCGTGAAGGCGCTGCCTTCCTGATGCCGCAAAGAACGACTGGCGCAGCGGACCTTGCCGCTCGCCTGACAGAGGTTTTGATGCAACCGGAACGACTCAACAGCATGGCCGACGCCGCACGTCGCCTGGCCAAACCCGATGCCACCCGTAGCGTGGTCGATATCTGCCTGGAGGTGGCCCATGGTTGAGAATCAGAAAGCCATGCCACAACCGGAAATGCGCCGCATCCGTCGCATCCACTTCGTCGGTATCGGCGGCGTGGGCATGTGCGGGATCGCCGAAGTGCTGCTGAACCTGGGCTACCAGGTCTCCGGTTCCGACCTCAAGGCTTCGCCGGTTACCGAGCGCCTCGAGTCCTTCGGTGCGCAGATCTTTATCGGCCACCGTGCCGAGAACGCCGCCAACGCCGATGTACTGGTAGTGTCCAGCGCCGTGAACACCTCCAACCCGGAAGTGGCCACCGCTCTGGAACGCCGCATCCCGGTGGTGCCGCGCGCGGAAATGCTGGCCGAGCTGATGCGCTACCGCCACGGCGTCGCCGTTGCCGGTACCCACGGCAAGACCACCACCACCAGCCTGCTGGCCTCGGTGTTCGCCGCCGGTGGCCTGGACCCGACCTTTGTCATCGGTGGCCGGCTGAATGCAGCGGGTACCAATGCACAGTTGGGTACCAGCCGCTACCTGATCGCCGAAGCCGATGAAAGCGACGCCAGTTTCCTGCACTTGCAACCGCTGGTAGCCGTGGTGACCAACATCGACGCCGACCACATGGCGACCTACGACGGTGACTTCAACAAACTGAAGAAAACCTTCGTCGAATTCCTGCACAACCTGCCGTTCTACGGCCTGGCCGTACTGTGCCTGGACGACCCGGTGGTGCGCGAGATCCTGCCGCAGGTCAAGCGTCCGACCGTCACCTACGGTTTCAATGAAGACGCCGACGTGCGGGCGATCAATGTACGCCAGCAGGGCATGCAGACCTTCTTCACCGTGCTGCGTCCCGATCGCGAGCCGCTGGATGTCTCGGTGAACATGCCGGGTAACCACAACGTGCTGAACGCCTTGGCGACCATCTGCATCGCCACCGACGAAGGCATCAGCGATGAAGCCATCGTCCAGGGCCTGTCGGGCTTCCAGGGCGTGGGTCGGCGCTTTCAGGTCTACGGCGAGCTGCCGGTGGAAGGCGGCAACGTGATGCTGGTGGACGACTATGGCCACCACCCGACCGAAGTCGCGGCGGTGATCAAGGCCGTGCGCGGTGGCTGGCCTGAGCGCCGCCTGGTGATGGTCTACCAGCCGCACCGTTTCAGCCGTACCCGCGACCTGTACGACGATTTCGTCCAGGTGCTGGCGGACGCCAACGTCCTGCTGTTGATGGAAGTCTACCCGGCGGGCGAAGAGCCGATCCCGGGGGCGGACAGCCGTCAGCTGTGCCACAGCATCCGTCAGCGCGGTCAGCTGGACCCGATCTACATCGAGCGTGGGGTCGACCTCGCGCCGCTGGTCAAGCCGCTGCTGCGTGCCGGCGACATCCTGCTGTGCCAGGGCGCCGGAGATATCGGCGGCCTTGCGCCGAAGCTGTTGAACAGTCCGTTGTTCGCGGGCGCCGCGCCTGCCGGTCAGGGGAAGTCGAAATGACCGCCGCCTACGCCTCTCTGTTTTCGACCATCGCGCCGAAGGATTTCGGCCGTGTCGCCGTGCTGTTCGGCGGCAAGAGCGCCGAGCGCGAAGTCTCGCTGAAGTCCGGCAATGCCGTGCTCGAAGCCTTGCTGAGCGCCGGTGTGGACGCGTTCGGCATCGACGTTGGTGACGACTTCCTGCAGCGCCTGCTGAACGAGAAGATCGACCGCGCCTTCATCATCCTCCACGGCCGTGGCGGCGAAGACGGCAGCATGCAGGGCCTGCTGGAGTGCCTGGGGATTCCCTACACCGGCAGCGGCATCCTGGCTTCGGCGCTGGCGATGGACAAACTGCGTACCAAGCAGGTCTGGCACAGCCTCGGTATTCCGACGCCACGCCACGCCGTACTTGGCTCCGAGGCCGATTGTATTTGCGCGGCTACGGAACTGGGCATGCCTTTGATCGTCAAACCGGCGCATGAAGGTTCCAGTATTGGTATGGCCAAAGTGACATCCGCGTCCGAACTGATCGACGCATGGAAAGCGGCTAGCACCTACGACTCGCAAGTCTTGGTTGAACAATGGATTCAAGGTCCGGAGTTCACCATCGCCACGCTGCGCGGCCAGGTATTGCCACCGATCGCCCTGGGCACGCCCCACACGTTTTACGACTACGACGCCAAGTACCTGGCTTCCGATACCCAGTACCGGATCCCGTGCGGCCTCGACAGCGACAAAGAGCAGGAGCTCATGGACCTGACGGCGAAGGCCTGCGGGGCGCTCGGTATCGCCGGTTGGGCGCGTGCCGACGTGATGCAGGACGCCGACGGCCAGTTCTGGTTCCTGGAAGTGAATACCGCCCCCGGCATGACCGATCACAGCCTGGTTCCGATGGCGGCGCGTGCCGCCGGTCTGGATTTCCAGCAGCTGGTTCTGGCCATCCTGGCGGAAAGTGTCGTCAGTAACGCAGAGCCGCGAGGTTAAGGCCATGCAAGGCGCCCAGCTACGTCATCAGCAACCCGCTCCCGGCCGCAAGCCGGTGCCGCGTGGTGCCAGCCGGATGGTGGCCAAGGAGCCGATGTCGGCGCGCCTGCCGAAAGCCAACTTTGGCGTGCTGAAAAGCCTGATGTGGCCGGTGCTGCTGGTCGCGCTGGGCTTCGGCACTTACGAAGGCGCGCAACGCCTGCTGCCCTATGCCGACCGGCCGATCACCAAGGTCGCGGTGCAGGGCGACCTGAGTTACATCAGCCAGCAGGCGGTGCAGCAGCGGATCGCGCCCTACGTCGCGGCGAGCTTCTTCACCATCGACCTGGCGAGCATGCGTACCGAGCTGGAACAGATGCCATGGATCGCTCATGCCGAGGTACGGCGTGTGTGGCCGGACCAGGTGGTGATTCGCCTGGAAGAACAACTGCCGGTGGCCCGTTGGGGCGACGAGGCGCTGTTGAACAACCAGGGCCAGGCCTTCACCCCGCGTGAACTGGCGAACTACGAGCACTTGCCACAGTTGTTCGGCCCGCAGCGGGCCCAGCAGCAGGTGATGCAGCAGTACCAGGTGCTGAGCCAGATGCTGCGCCCGATGGGTTTCTCCATTGCCCGTCTGGAGTTGCGCGAGCGCGGCAGCTGGTTCCTGACCACGGGGGCCGGTAGCGCTGGCCCTGGTATCGAGCTGTTGCTCGGACGCGATCACCTGGTGGAGAAGATGCGCCGCTTCATTGCCATTTATGAAAAAACGCTGAAAGAACAGATTACGAACATCGCGCGCATCGATCTGCGTTATGCCAACGGCCTGGCCGTCGGCTGGCGGGAACCTGTAGCGCCCACGACGGCCCAACCCGCCGTCGCGAAGAATTAAGAAGAGGCAGGACCATGGCAAACGTGCAAAGCGGCAAAATGATCGTCGGTCTGGATATCGGCACCTCCAAGGTGGTGGCGCTGGTAGGCGAGGTCGCGGCCGATGGCACGCTGGAAATCGTCGGTATCGGCACCCATCCATCGCGCGGCCTGAAGAAGGGCGTGGTGGTGAATATCGAGTCCACCGTTCAATCGATCCAGCGCGCGGTAGAAGAAGCGCAACTGATGGCCGGTTGCCGTATCCACTCGGCGTTCGTCGGCGTGGCGGGCAATCACATTCGCAGCCTGAACTCCCACGGCATCGTGGCGATTCGTGATCGCGAAGTGAGTTCGGCGGACCTGGAGCGGGTACTCGACGCGGCACAGGCCGTGGCGATTCCGGCCGACCAGCGGGTGCTGCACACCCTGCCGCAGGATTACGTGATCGATAACCAGGAAGGCGTGCGCGAGCCCCTGGGCATGTCCGGTGTACGTCTGGAAGCCAAGGTGCACGTGGTGACCTGCGCGGTGAATGCCGCCCAGAACATCGAAAAGTGCGTGCGTCGCTGTGGCCTGGAAATCGACGACATCATTCTCGAACAGCTGGCCTCGGCGTATTCGGTGCTGACCGACGACGAGAAAGAGCTGGGCGTGTGCCTGGTGGATATCGGCGGCGGTACCACCGACATCGCGATCTTCACCGAAGGCGCGATCCGCCATACCGCGGTGATCCCGATTGCCGGCGACCAGGTGACCAACGACATCGCCATGGCGCTGCGTACGCCGACCCAGTACGCCGAAGAAATCAAGATCCGTTACGCCTGCGCCCTGGCCAAGCTGGCCGGTGCCGGTGAAACCATCAAGGTGCCAAGTGTCGGCGACCGTCCACCGCGCGAGCTGTCCCGCCAGGCCCTGGCCGAAGTGGTCGAGCCGCGCTACGACGAGCTGTTCACCCTGATCCAGGCCGAACTGCGTCGCAGCGGCTACGAAGACCTGATCCCGGCCGGCATCGTGCTGACCGGCGGTACTTCGAAAATGGAAGGCGCGGTCGAACTGGCCGAAGAGATTTTCCACATGCCGGTCCGCCTGGGCGTGCCACACACCGTCAAGGGCCTGTCCGACGTGGTGCGCAACCCGATCTATTCCACCGGCGTGGGCTTGCTGTTGTACGGGCTGCAGAAGCAGTCCGACGGTATCTCGTTCTCCGGCATCGGCAGCCGGGACAGCTACAGCAGCGACGAACCCAAGGCCGCCTTGCTCGATCGCATCAAGAGCTGGGTGCAGGGCAATTTCTGAAGATTTACCGCAACACCGTTGTAAAGCAGTAGGCGAAAAAACTAGAGAAATGAAAGGAGAGGGAAAATGTTCGAACTCGTAGACAACGTCCCCGCAAGTCCGGTAATCAAGGTTATCGGTGTTGGCGGTGGCGGCGGCAACGCCGTCAATCACATGGTCAAGAGCAACATCGAAGGCGTCGAATTCATCTGCGCCAACACTGATGCTCAAGCGCTGAAAAACATCGGCGCGCGGACCATCCTGCAACTGGGTACCGGCGTGACCAAGGGCCTGGGTGCTGGCGCCAATCCTGAGGTCGGTCGTCAAGCCGCCCTGGAAGACCGCGAGCGTATCGCTGAAGTGCTGGCGGGCACCAACATGGTGTTCATCACGACCGGCATGGGCGGTGGTACCGGTACCGGTGCCGCGCCGATCATCGCCGAAGTGGCCAAGGAAATGGGCATCCTCACCGTTGCGGTGGTGACTCGTCCGTTCCCGTTCGAAGGCCGCAAGCGTATGCAGATCGCCGATGAAGGCATCCGCGCGCTGAGCGAAAGCGTCGATTCGTTGATCACCATTCCCAACGAAAAGCTGCTGACCATCCTCGGCAAGGACGCCAGCCTGCTGTCGGCTTTCGCCAAGGCCGACGACGTTCTGGCCGGTGCCGTTCGCGGTATCTCCGACATCATCAAGCGTCCGGGCATGATCAACGTCGACTTCGCCGACGTACGTACCGTGATGAGCGAAATGGGCATGGCAATGATGGGCACTGGCTGCGCCAGCGGTCCTAACCGTGCACGTGAAGCGACCGAAGCGGCAATCCGCAACCCGCTGCTGGAAGACGTGAACCTGCAAGGCGCACGCGGCATCCTGGTGAACATCACCGCCGGTCCCGACCTGTCCCTGGGCGAGTACTCCGACGTGGGTAGCATCATCGAAGCCTTCGCTTCCGAGCACGCGATGGTCAAGGTCGGTACCGTTATCGATCCGGACATGCGCGACGAGCTGCACGTGACCGTGGTTGCCACGGGTCTGGGCGCGAAAATCGAGAAGCCTGTGAAGGTCATCGACAATACCGTGCAAACCTCCATGGCCGCTGCACAGGCGCCAGCCCCTGCCCGTCAGGAACTGCCGTCGGTCAACTACCGTGATCTGGACCGTCCGACCGTCATGCGCAACCAGGCCCAGGCCAGTGCTGCGACTGCGGCGAAGCTGAATCCGCAAGATGATCTGGACTATCTGGACATCCCGGCTTTCCTGCGTCGCCAGGCCGATTGATGGAATGTATCAGGGGTATTAGGGTGATTGGTGTTCAGCAAAGGCCTGGTCTGCTATTATCGCCAGCCTTTGTTGATACCAGTTCGCAATTTGCGCTGAAGCGGCCCAAGCCATGATTAAACAACGCACCCTGAAGAATATTATCCGTGCCACAGGTGTAGGCCTGCACTCTGGGGAGAAGGTTTACCTGACCCTCAAGCCTGCGCCTGTCGACACCGGCATTGTGTTTTGTCGTGCCGACCTGGACCCTGTGGTGCAGATTCCTGCTCGCGCGGAAAACGTTGGTGAAACCACTATGTCGACCACCCTGGTCAACGGTGACACCAAAGTGGACACGGTGGAGCACTTGCTCTCGGCCATGGCTGGCCTGGGCATCGATAACGCCTACGTCGAGCTCTCCGCGTCCGAAGTCCCGATCATGGATGGCAGCGCTGGACCCTTCGTATTCCTGATTCAATCTGCCGGCCTGGAAGAACAGGACGCAGCCAAGAAGTTCATCCGCATCCTTCGTGAGGTGACGGTGGAAGACGGCGACAAGCGCGCCACTTTCGTGCCTTTCGACGGTTTTAAAGTGAGCTTTGAGATCGATTTCGATCACCCGGTTTTCCGTGACCGCACCCAGAGTGCAAGCGTGGACTTTTCCAGCACGTCGTTCGTGAAGGAAGTCAGCCGCGCCCGTACCTTTGGTTTCATGAGTGATATCGAGTACCTGCGCAAGCACAACCTCGCACTCGGCGGCAGCGTGGAAAACGCCATCGTGGTCGACGCGGATGGTGTACTGAACGAGGACGGCCTTCGCTACGAAGACGAGTTCGTGAAGCA
Organism: Pseudomonas sp. B3G-3; assembly: GCF_028640915.1. Lineage (NCBI taxonomy): Bacteria > Pseudomonadati > Pseudomonadota > Gammaproteobacteria > Pseudomonadales > Pseudomonadaceae > Pseudomonas > Pseudomonas sp. B3G-3. The sequence continues at coordinate 35,481 of NZ_JAQZAB010000052.1, forward strand.
CAAGATCCTCGACGCAATTGGTGACCTCTACCTGCTGGGCAACAGCCTGATAGGTGAGTTCAAAGGCTTCAAGTCGGGCCATGCACTGAACAACCAGCTTCTGCGCAAGCTCATTGAGCAGAAAGACGCTTGGGAAGTCGTGACCTTCGAAGATGCCAGCACTGCACCGATCTCTTACATGCGTCCGGTTGCGGCCGTGTAAGTAACACTCTCTTTCCTTTAGTTTTTAAAGGCTGCCTTCGGGTGGCCTTTTTTTAGGTTCTTCACGGAATTCCGGGAAACACAGAAACAAGAACGCCGATTTGATTGATGATGT
>NZ_JAQZAB010000053.1:0-6354 GCF_028640915.1 Pseudomonas sp. B3G-3
TCGGGTGGTGTGGGGCGTCAGATCGATCTGTAGGGCATCGCCATCAGGCTTGATCGTGACGACAGAAAAGCCCTCCCAAAAAGGAAGGAAAGTATTAATATCGTGCATAAGAACGCCGGTTTTTTAGATGTGTTTGCTCGCACGAACATCATCAATCAAATCGGCGTTCTTGTTTCTGTGTTTCCCGGAATTCCGTGAAGAACCATAAAAAAGCCCCACTCATGGCGGGGCTTTTTTAAAACGACTCAAAAAGTATCAGAACAGAGTCCGACCCTTGTTGGCCGCAATACGCATGCGCAGGGCATTGAGCTTGATGAAGCCAGCCGCATCCGCCTGGTTGTAGGCGCCGCCGTCTTCTTCGAAGGTCGCGATGTTGGCATCGAACAGCGACTCATCGGACTTGCGACCGGTGACGATCACATTGCCCTTGTACAGCTTCAGGCGAACCACACCGTTCACATGAACCTGGGAAGCGTCGATCATCTGTTGCAGCATCAGACGCTCAGGGCTCCACCAGTAGCCGGTGTAGATCAAGCTGGCGTACTTGGGCATCAGCTCGTCTTTCAGGTGAGCCACTTCGCGATCCAGGGTGATCGATTCGATCGCCCGGTGAGCGCGCAGCATGATGGTGCCGCCAGGGGTTTCGTAGCAGCCGCGGGACTTCATGCCGACATAGCGGTTTTCCACGATGTCCAGACGACCGATGCCGTTTTCGCCGCCAATGCGGTTCAGGGTCGCGAGCACGGTGGCCGGGGTCATCTCGACGCCGTCGATCGCCACGATGTCGCCGTTGCGGTAGGTCAGCTCGATGTAGGTCGGGGTGTTGGGAGCCTTCTCCGGGGAGACGGTCCAGCGCCACATGTCTTCTTCGTGCTCGGTCCAAGTGTCTTCCAGCACTCCGCCTTCATAGGAGATGTGCAGCAGGTTGGCATCCATCGAGTACGGGGACTTCTTCTTGCCGTGACGCTCGATCGGGATCGCGTGCTTCTCGGCATAGTCCATCAGCTTCTCGCGGGACAGCAGGTCCCACTCACGCCAAGGAGCGATCACTTTCACCCCTGGTTTCAAGGCGTAGGCACCCAGTTCGAAACGAACCTGATCGTTGCCCTTGCCGGTAGCGCCATGGGAAATGGCGTCGGCGCCGGTTTCGTTGGCGATCTCGATCAGGCGCTTGGCGATCAACGGACGAGCGATGGAGGTACCCAGCAGGTACTCACCTTCGTAGACGGTGTTGGCGCGGAACATCGGGAAAACGAAATCGCGGACGAACTCTTCGCGCAGATCGTCGATGTAGATCTCTTTCACGCCCATGGCTTGCGCCTTGGCACGTGCAGGTTCGACCTCTTCGCCCTGACCCAGGTCAGCGGTGAACGTCACCACTTCACAGTTATAAGTATCCTGCAGCCACTTGAGGATCACCGAAGTGTCCAGGCCGCCGGAATACGCCAGAACGACCTTGTTTACGTCCGCCATGCCATCACTCCACGGGGTTCTACGGAAAGCCATCAAGTCTACCGATCAACGCGGATAATTTACAGAGGCGCGACAGCTTATGACGACGAAGCGACAGATTATGTCGAGTGCGCGACGACAGCCGTTTCAGGAAGTCGCCGCGGCGTTGGCGGGAGCAGCAGCCTGGGGTGCCGGTTTTTCCGCGACCGGGACGCGTTGCAGCTGTACGTTGACCCGACGGTTCTTCGCCCGGTTCGCCGCGTTGGTGTTGGGTGCCAATGGATAGCGTTCGCCGTGGAAACGCATCTCGATCTGCGATTCGGGAATACCGTTGGCCTTGAAGAATTCCATCACCGCCAGCGCCCGGCGGCGCGACAGGTCACGGTTGGTCAAGCGGTTGCCGCTGTTGTCCGAGTGGCCATCGAGCTGGATGTGATTGACCGTCGGATCGGCCTTGAGGAACTCCAGCATCACCTGCAACTTGGCCTTGGCCTTGGCATCCAGATCGATACCGCCCCCTGGGAAGCCGACCTCGGATTGCCTGACCTGATCGAAGTTCTGCGGCAACAACTTGGCGACACAACGTTGATAGTCGCCATACGCCTTGCTGAACTTGACCGGCAACAAGCGCACCTCGGACACCCCACCCTCGCGGGAGTAGTGGCGAACCACCGGGCTGCGCCCATCCATCAATCCACCGATCAGTCGCCCGGCCTGCAGTTGCGAGCTGTTGAACAATACATCGCCGCTGCCGAGCCGCACCGAACCCAGGTTGATGTCGCCGCGCCCCGGCTGCCACGGCGCGGCCGCTGCGAGCAGCGTGGCCGAACCGCCAGCGAGCATCGGGTTGTAGGCCTTGAGGCGGAAGGTCGCCTGCTCGCCGGCGCGACGCACGAACTCCCCGGAACCGAAATCGGTGATCGGCTGGCTCAGACGGCACTCGAATTTATCGCCTTCGACCGTCCACTCAATGCTCTCCAGACGGGTCTGGAAAGTCAGCGCCATCGCGGGAAGACTGGCGAACACACTGAGCAAGGCTAGATAACGCTGGCGCACGGGAGGCTCCACTGACTTGTACATCACGAAAATCGAAATGCCTGTTTACGGCATACCTTCGGGATATCGGAAGCTTCACGCAAAACTTGATAGCGAGTGCCTGGAAGAGTCTTTTCCGGTAGCATTCACTGGAGTTTGACCCGCCTGGAATCCCCAATGTCCGACCGCCTGACCCTGCTGCGTCCCGACGACTGGCATATTCATCTTCGCGATGGTGCCGTGTTGACCAATACTGTCGCGGATGTCGCGCGCACCTTTGGCCGCGCCATCATCATGCCTAACCTGGTACCTCCGGTGCGCAACGCCGCTGAAGCCGACGCCTATCGCCAGCGCATTCTCGCTGCGCGGCCGGCCGGCAGCCGCTTCGAGCCGCTGATGGTGCTCTACCTTACCGATCGCACCCAGCCCGAAGAAATTCGCGCGGCCAAGGCCAGTGGTTTCGTCCATGCCGCCAAGCTCTACCCGGCTGGCGCGACCACCAACTCGGACTCGGGCGTCACCAGCATCGACAAGATCTTCCCGGCGCTGGAGGCCATGGCCGAAGTCGGCCTGCCGCTGCTGATCCACGGTGAAGTCACCCGCAGTGAGGTCGACGTGTTCGACCGCGAGAAGCTGTTCATCGACGAGCACATGCGCCGCGTCGTCGAGCGCTTCCCGACGCTCAAGGTGGTGTTCGAACACATCACCACCCGTGACGCCGTGCAGTTCGTCAACGAGGCCTCGGCCAACGTCGGCGCGACCATCACCGCCCATCACCTGCTGTACAACCGCAACCACATGCTGGTCGGCGGAATTCGCCCGCACTTCTATTGCCTGCCGATTCTCAAGCGCAACGTGCACCAGGAAGCGCTGCTCGACGCCGCCACCAGCGGCAGCCAGAAGTTCTTCCTCGGTACCGACTCCGCGCCCCACGCCCAGCACGCCAAGGAAGCGGCCTGCGGCTGTGCCGGCTGCTACACCGCCTATGCCGCGATCGAGCTGTACGCCGAGGCCTTCGAACAGCGCAACGCGCTGGACAAGCTGGAAGCCTTCGCCAGCCTCAACGGCCCGCGCTTCTACGGCCTGCCGGCCAACACCGATCGCATCACCCTGGTTCGTGACGAATGGACCGCCCCTGCCAGCCTGCCGTTCGGCGAGCTGACTGTCATCCCGCTGCGCGCCGGTGAAAAACTGCGCTGGCGCCTGCTGGAGGAACACGCGTGAGTGAAGACCATTTCGACGACGAGCAGGACGGTCACAACGGTGGTGGCTCGCGTCATCCAATGGCGGCACGCTTTCGCGGTTACCTGCCGGTAGTCGTCGACGTTGAAACCGGTGGTTTCAACTCGGCCACCGACGCCTTGCTGGAAATTGCCGCGACCATCATCGGCATGGACGAAAAGGGCTTCGTGTTCCCCGAGCACACCCTGTTTTTCCGCGTAGAGCCTTTCGAAGGTGCCAACATCGAAGCCGCGGCGCTGGAGTTCACCGGGATCAAGCTCGACCATCCGCTGCGCATGGCCGTCAGTGAAGAAACCGCGCTGAACGACATCTTCCGCAGCGTGCGCAAGGCGCTGAAGGCCAACGGTTGCAAACGCGCGATCCTGGTCGGGCACAACAGCAGCTTCGACCTGGGCTTCCTCAACGCGGCTGTCGCGCGCCTGGACATGAAGCGCAACCCGTTTCATCCGTTCTCCAGCTTCGACACCGCGACGCTTGCCGGCCTGGCTTATGGCCAAACCGTGCTGGCCAAGGCGTGCCAGGCTGCCGACATCGACTTCGACGGCCGTGAGGCGCACTCCGCCCGCTACGACACCGAGAAGACTGCCGACCTGTTCTGCGGCATCGTCAATCGCTGGAAGGAAATGGGCGGCTGGGAAGACTTCAACGACTGATACCGTCGCTGATCGACCGCGCATAAAAAACCGGCCCTGAGGCCGGTTTTTTTATGCGTGAAGCGCGGCTTACAGCTTGCCGGCGTTCTCGCTCAGGTAAGCGGCAACGCCTTCTGGCGAAGCGGTCATACCCTTGTCGCCCTTCTTCCAGTTGGCTGGGCAGACTTCGCCGTGCTCTTCGTGGAACTGCAGAGCGTCGACCAGACGGATCAGCTCTTCCATGTTACGGCCCAGCGGCAGGTCGTTGACGATCTGCGAACGAACGACGCCTTTGTCGTCGATCAGGAACGCGCCACGGAAAGCCACGCCGCCTTCGGACTCAACGTCGTAGGCCTTGGCGATGTCGTGCTTCATGTCAGCAGCCATGATGTACTGAACCTGACCGATGCCGCCGGCATTGATCGGGGTGTTGCGCCAGGCGTTGTGGGTGAAGTGCGAGTCGATCGAAACAGCGATCACTTCAACGTTGCGCGCCTTGAAGTCAGCCATGCGGTGGTCCAGGGCGATCAGCTCGGACGGGCAGACGAAGGTGAAGTCCAGCGGGTAGAAGAACACCAGGCCGTATTTGCCTTTGATGGCCGAGGACAGGGTGAAGCTGTCGACGATTTCGCCATTGCCGAGAACGGCGGGAACGGTGAAGTCAGGGGCTTGTTTGCCTACGAGTACGCTCATTGGATATCTCCTGGTGTGATCGAATGAAGAATGGGACCCAGCCTAGTTTGCCGCCGCCAAGCGACAGCCCTGTGACTCGATCCCGCTTCGTAAGGACCGCACATCATACACCGCGTTTTTGAGCTGTCCTTAGTGGTTTTTCCATCCCTTGTGTTCAGTCCGCAAAAAAACAGCCCTGCTAGACAACGCGTCGGCCGTGGTAGAAAAAACCGTTCGTCTGCCAATCACGCATCTGGCAAAAAGCCCCAGCAAACCACTTTGACAATCATTCTCGTTAACATTAAGATCCGTCGCATTGAGCCATAACCAGCGACGGTTCTCACCTTATGTATGTCTGCCTCTGCACTGGCGTCACCGACGGACAAATCCGCGATGCAATCTACGACGGTTGCTGCAGCTATCGTGAAGTACGCCAAGCAACAGGCGTTGCCGGTCAATGTGGCAAATGCGCCTGCCTCGCCAAGCAGGTAGTACGTGAAACCCTGACCGAACTGCAAAGCAGCCAGCCAGCGATTCCTTACCCAGTAGAATTTAATGTTGCGTAATTAACGCCATAAAAAAGAGCCGGACTTCATGTCCGGCTTTTTTATGCCTGTAATTCAATCGCTTAGCGTCATAACGCGGAACACAAACATTCTTATTCCGATTAATTTTCATATATTATTCAATAACTTAGGTTTGACACTAATCATCGTGCGGCTCAGACTCTGCCTTATATACCGCTAATTACAGGGCAGGACCCCATCATGAAAGGCGACATCACAGTCATCCAGCATCTCAACAAGATCCTTGCCAATGAACTGGTCGCGATCAATCAGTACTTCCTGCATGCGCGCATGTATGAAGACTGGGGCCTGAACAAGCTGGGCAAGCACGAATACCACGAGTCCATCGACGAGATGAAGCATGCGGACAAGCTGATCAAGCGCATCCTCTTCCTCGAAGGCCTGCCGAACGTCCAGGACCTGGGCAAACTGCACATCGGCGAACACACCAAGGAAATGCTCGAATGCGACCTGCGCATCGAGCGCACCGGCCACGCCGACCTGAAAGCCGCCATCGCCCATTGCGAATCGGTTGGCGACTTCGGTAGCCGCGAACTGCTGGAAGACATCCTGGAATCGGAAGAAGAACATATCGACTGGCTGGAAACCCAACTGGGCCTGATCGATAAAGTCGGCCTGGAAAACTACCTGCAATCGCAGATGGGCGACGAGTAACTTCTCTCAAGGTTCAGCCCATAAAAAAGGTTCTTCACGGAATTCCGGGAAACACAGAAACAAGAACGCCGATTTGATTG
>NZ_JAQZAB010000054.1:0-85408 GCF_028640915.1 Pseudomonas sp. B3G-3
CGCGATCGGCCCTTGAACACCCCATACAACCACTGAACCAACGCGTTACCTGTTGCGACAAAAACAACAAGCTCAGGAGCACCCTTATGCAAACGCTGAAACTCGCCACCCGCCGCTGGTGGTACATCATGCCCATCGTGTTCATCACCTACAGCCTGGCGTACCTGGACCGCGCCAACTACGGGTTCGCCGCCGCCTCCGGGATGGCCGCCGACCTGATGATCACCCCGGGGCTGTCGTCCCTGCTGGGCGCCTTGTTCTTCCTCGGTTACTTTTTCTTCCAGGTACCGGGGGCGATCTACGCGCAGAAACACAGCGTGAAGAAGCTGATCTTCGTCAGCCTGATCCTCTGGGGCGGCCTGGCCACCCTCACCGGCGTGGTGTCCAACGCCTACATGCTGATCGCCATCCGCTTCATGCTCGGGGTGGTCGAGGCCGCGGTAATGCCGGCGATGCTGGTCTACCTGTGCCACTGGTTCACCCGGGCCGAACGCTCGCGGGCCAACACCTTCCTGATCCTCGGCAACCCGGTGACCATGCTCTGGATGTCGGTGGTCTCGGGCTACCTGGTGGAGCATTTCAGCTGGCGCTGGATGTTCATCATCGAAGGCCTGCCGGCGGTGCTCTGGGCCTTTATCTGGTGGCGCCTGGCCGATGACCGCCCGAGCGCGGCGAAATGGCTCAGCGACCAGGAAAAACTCGACCTGGAAAGCGCCCTGGCCGCCGAACAGGTGGGCATCAAGGCGGTGAAGAACTACGCCGAAGCCTTCCGCTCGCCCAAGGTGATCATCCTCGCCCTGCAGTTCTTCTGCTGGAGCATCGGCGTCTACGGCTTCGTGCTGTGGCTGCCGTCGATCCTCAAGCACGGCGCGCAGATGGACATGGTCGAGGCCGGCTGGCTGTCGGCGCTGCCTTACCTGGCCGCAGTGATCGCCATGCTCGGGGTGTCCTGGGGCTCGGACCGGATCCAGAAGCGCAAGCGTTTCGTCTGGCCGCCGCTGCTGATCGCCTCCTTCGCCTTCTACGGCTCCTACCTGCTGGGCGCCGAGCACTTCTGGTGGTCCTACACCCTGCTGGTGATCGCCGGTGCCTGCATGTACGCGCCTTACGGGCCGTTCTTCGCCATCGTCCCGGAGATCCTCCCGGCCAATGTCGCCGGCGGCGCCATGGCGCTGATCAACAGCATGGGCGCCCTGGGCTCGTTCGGCGGCTCCTACCTGGTGGGCTACCTGAACAGCGCCACGGGCTCGCCGGGCGCCTCCTACCTGCTGATGAGCGGCGCGCTGCTGCTGTCGGTGCTGCTGACCATCTTCCTCAACCCGGGCGCCAGCGACCGTAAGCGCACCGCGCTGCCAGTACGTCGCCGCCTGGCGCATTCCTGAATCGAACAAGGTGAACCCCATGAAAAAACAGGTCGTGCTGTACAAGAAACTCTCGCCGCCGCTGATGGCCCGCCTGCATGAGCAGGCCCAGGTGACCCTGATCGAAGACCTCGGCGCCCAGGGCCTGGCCAAGCTGCGCAGCGCCCTGCCCTCGGCCCAGGGCCTGCTCGGCGCCAGCCTGCGCCTGGATGCCGAACTGCTGGACCTGGCGCCGTACCTGGAAGCCGTGGCCAGCGTGTCGGTGGGTGTCGACAACTACGACATCGACTACCTGACCCAACGCCACATCCTGCTCAGCAACACCCCGGACGTGCTCACCGAAACCACCGCCGACACCGGTTTCGCCCTGATCCTGGCCAGCGCCCGGCGCGTGGTGGAGCTGGCCAACCTGGTGCGCGCCGGCCAGTGGAACCGCAATATCGGCCCGCTGCATTTCGGCAGCGACGTGCACGGCAAGACCCTGGGCATCATCGGCATGGGGCGGATCGGCGAAGCCCTGGCCCAGCGCGGCCATTTCGGCTTCGGCATGCCGGTGATCTACCACAGCAACAGCCCGAAGCCGGCGGTGGAGCAGCGTTTCGGCGCCCGCTACTGCAGCCTGCCGGAGCTGCTGCAACAGGCCGACTTCATCTGCCTGACCCTGCCGCTGACGGACCAGACCCAGGGCCTGATCGGCCGCGAAGAGTTCGCCCTGATGCGCCCGGAAAGCATCTTCATCAATATTTCCCGGGGCAAGGTGGTGGACGAACAGGCGCTGATCGAGGCCTTGCAACAACGGCGGATTCGCGCGGCCGGGCTGGATGTGTTCGAGCGTGAACCCCTGGGCCACGACTCGCCGCTGTTGCAGCTGAACAATGTGGTGGCCACCCCGCATATCGGCTCGGCGACCTTCGAGACCCGCGAGGCCATGGCCCGCTGCGCCGTCGACAACCTGCTGGCGGCCCTGGCCGGCCAGCGCCCGGCCAATCTGGTAAACCCCCAGGCCTGGGAACACCGCAAGGCTGCGGTCTGAGCCCTGCATTCGCCGGGCCTGCCCCCCCCCCTGTAGGAGCGAGGCTTGCCCGCGATGAACGTGAGAGCGCCGCGTTTATCCAGTGAGTCCGCGTAATCGTTAACGACCATCGCGGGCAAGCCTCGCTCCTACAGGCTTCCTTGGCGGCCACACCGTCAGCGGCGTTTTGAAGATCGGCCTTCGAGCAGATCCTGGGTACAACGCACAATCCGTTGGCAGGCGTCCGCCAGGCGCTGTTGATCCACCACCAGACCGATACGGATATGCCCCGCCGCGCTGGGGCCGAAGGCCTCGCCGGCGAGCACCGAGACGCCGTGCCCTTCCAGCAGCAGCTCGGCGAACTGCTGGGCGCCCAGGCCGGTTTCCCGCACATCGACCATGACGAACATGCCGCCATCGGGCTTGACCGGTTTCAGCCCCGGGCATTGGCTCAGCTGCGCACACACCAGGTCGCGACGCTGGCGATATTCCTCGCGCATCTGCTCCAGCTCCGGCAGGTCGGCATCCAGCGCCACCACCGCGGCGTTCTGCACGAAATCCGGCAGCCCGTACAGCATGCACAGCGCCAGATGGCTCAAATGCCCGGCCAGGGCCTGGGGCGCCACCACCCAGCCGACCCGCCAGCCGGTCATGGCATGGGACTTGGACAGGCTGTTGATGGTCGCCGTGCGTTCGGCCATGCCCGGCAGGCTGCCGGGGCTGATGTGTTCGCCGTCGAACAGCAGGTCGCTGTAGACCTCGTCGGAGATCAGCCACAGGTCGTGCTCGATGCACAGTCGCGCCAGGGCCTGCCAGGTTTCCCGGGACAGGCTGGCGCCGGAGGGGTTGTTCGGGCTGTTGAGCATCAGCGCGCGGGTCTTGGGCGTGATGCGCGCGGCGACCGCCGCCGGCTCGACGCGAAAGCCGTTCTCCGGGCGCACCGGAATCGGCAGCACCTTGGCCCCGCAGGCACCGAACACCCCTTCGTAGGTCACATACATGGGTTCGGCGACCAGCACCTCGTCGCCGGGGTCGAGCAGGCACTGGGCCACGGAAAACACCGCGCATTGCGCCCCCGGCAGCACCACCACGTGCTCGGCGTCCACCGCCTGGCCGCTGCGGGTGGCATGCCGGTGGGCAATGCGGGTGCGCAGCGAACGGTTGCCGCGCACCTCCGAATAGTGGGTGTCGCCCGCCAGCAGGCTATCGATGGCGGCCTGGACGATCGGCCTGGGGGTGTCGAAATCCGGGTCGCCGATGGTCAGCAGCAGCACATCGACGCCCTCCTCGCGCAGCTCCAGGGCGCGGTAGTGAATCTGCCAGGCCGCGGCACCTTCGCCGGCGATCCGTTGGGTCAGGGCTGAATAGCGCATCTCGCTCTCCTTGGGCACGCATTCCAACAACCCTAACTCAAATCACAAAGCGCGCCACCATCGCATTCAAATCCACCGCCAGGCGCGACAGCTCGTGGCTGGCGGCGCTGGTCTGGTTGGCCCCGGCGGCCGACTGGGTGGCCAGGTCGCGGATGTTCACCAGGTTGCGATCGACCTCGCGGGATACCTGGGCCTGCTCTTCCGAAGCACTGGCGATCACCAGGTTGCGCTCGTTGATCAGGTTGATCGATTCGGCGATCTGCTCCAGCGCCACGCCGGCGGCGCGGGCCATTTCCAGGGTGTTCTGGGTGCGCTGGTTGCTCTGCTGCATCGACTGCACCGCCTCGCCGGTGCCGTTCTGGATGCCGGCGACCATCTTTTCGATTTCCTGGGTCGATTGCGCGGTGCGATGGGCCAGGGCCCGCACTTCGTCGGCCACCACCGCGAAACCACGCCCGGCCTCACCGGCGCGGGCCGCCTCGATCGCTGCGTTGAGGGCCAGCAGGTTGGTCTGCTCGGCGATGGCGCGGATCACGTCCAATACCTTGCCAATGTCGCGGCCCTGGGTGGCCAGGCCCTCGATCATCACCGAAGTGCTTTGCACGTCGTGGGTCATGGTCTGGATCGCGTCGACGGTTTCCACCACCCGGTCGCGGCCTTCGCGGGCGGCCTGGGTCGACTGGTGCGAGGCTTCGGAGGTCGACACGGCGTTGCGCGCCACCTCTTCCACGGCAGCGGTCATCTCGTTGACGGCGGTGGCCGCCTGTTCGATTTCGTTGTTCTGCTGTTGCAAGCCACGGGAGGCTTCCTCGGTGACCGCGCTGAGTTCTTCCGAGGCCGAGGCCAGCTGGGTGGCCGAACCGGAGATCTGCTCGATGGTCTTGCGCAGGTTGCCCTGCATGTCGCTCAGCGCCGCGAGCAAGCGGGCCGGCTCGTCCTTGCCGTCGACCTCGATGGCCTGGGTCAGATTGCCCGCGGCGATGGTCTGCGCGGCCAGCACCGCGCGGTTCAACGGCGTGACGATGCTGCGGGTCAGCAGCCAGGCCAGTACCACTGTGAGCAGGGCCGCGATCACCGCCACGGCGATGATGCCGGTGATAGCGCTGCGGTAATGCTCACCGGCCATATCCGAGGCATGGGTGGCCCCGGCCTTGTTGATCGCTACCAGTTTGTTCAGCTGTTCGCCCATCTGGTCGGTGCCGTCCTTGATCCGCGTATTGATCAGGCTGCGCAGCTCCTCGAGCTTGTTCTGTCGCGACAGCTCCAGCATGTCGTTCTGCGCCTGCAGGTACTTGTCCAGGGTGGCGGCGAAGGTCTTGTACAGGGCCACTTCCTCGTCCCCCGCCGGCAAGGCGGCGTAGCTGGCCTGGGCCTGCTTGAGCTTGTCCACCAGCACGCCGATGCGCGTCTGCGCTTCCTGCAGGCCGGCCGGCTCGCGGTTGACCAGTACCCGGAACGAGAGAATCCGCAGGCGCAGGACGTTTTCGGTGACGTTGCCGAGGAACCCTACGCTGGGCAGTTGGTTGCTTTCCATTTCCAGGGAAGCCTGTCGGATGATCGACATGCGGTTGACGGCGAACACACCCAGCGCGATGACCAGCAACGCGATGAACGCAAAACCGAGGAAAGCTCGAGGCGCGATATTCATATTACGTAGGGACATAGGATGACTCTCGGGAATTGAGGACTGCGAGCATCCATGCACTGAACCCCGTCACCAGCGGCGGCTGGCGGCCTGACAGGTGGGCGCCACTGTTGTAGTTGGTCTGTGGGCCTAATAGCGATATCGGCAGCGCTTTAGGTTTTTTGCAGGCCCCGGTGAAAATATTTTTCGTCGCCCGGGAGTGTTTCACCGCTGAGACAGATCGCCTGGCAAGCTCGCTGCCAGCCTCCATGACCGGCCTCCATGCCCCCCATGCCCCCCATGAAAAGTGCAATTCATTCGCCGGAAAAGCCATTCAGTCGCCGCCCCGTCCTGCCCATCATGGGCCCCAGCTCGTAAAGACAACGCATAACAACAAAGACTGGAGTGGATGATGAAACCCGAAGACTTCCGTGCCGAGACCAACCGCCCGCTGACCGGCGCCGAATACCTGGCCAGCCTGCGCGATGATCGCGAAATCTACATTTATGGCGACCGGGTCAAGGACGTGACCAGCCACCCGGCGTTCCGCAACTCCGCCGCCTCCATGGCGCGCCTCTATGACGCCCTGCACGACCCCGAAACCAAGGACAAGCTGTGCTGGGACACCGACACCGGCAACGGCGGCTACACCCACAAGTTTTTCCGTTCGGCGAAAAGCGCCGACGACCTGCGCCAGCAGCGCGATGCCATCGCCGAGTGGTCGCGCCTGACCTATGGCTGGATGGGCCGCAGCCCGGACTACAAGGCCGCTTTCGGCAGCGCCCTGGGCGCCAACCCGGAGTTCTATGGCCAGTTCGAAGGCAACGCCCGCACCTGGTACAAGCGCATCCAGGAAGCCTGCCTGTACCTCAACCACGCCATCGTCAACCCGCCGATCGACCGCGACAAACCGGTGGACCAGGTCAAGGACGTGTTCATCTCGGTGGACGAGGAAGTCGAGGGCGGGATCATCGTCAGCGGCGCCAAGGTGGTGGCCACCAACTCGGCCCTGACCCACTACAACTTCGTCGGCCAGGGCTCGGCGCAGCTTTTGGGCGACAACACCGACTTCGCCCTGATGTTCATCGCGCCGATGAACACCCGCGGCATGAAGCTGATCTGTCGCCCGTCCTATGAACTGCAGGCGGGCATGACCGGTTCGCCGTTCGACTACCCGCTGTCCAGCCGCTTCGACGAGAACGACGCGATCCTGATCATGGACAAGGTGTTCATCCCCTGGGAAAACGTGCTGATCTACCGCGACTTCGAGCGCTGCCGGCAGTGGTTCCCGCAAGGCGGCTTCGGCCGGCTGTTCCCGATGCAGGGCTGTACACGGCTGGCGGTCAAGCTCGACTTCATCACTGGACTGCTGGTCAAGGCCTTGCAGTGCACCGGCTCGCTGGAGTTTCGCGGGGTGCAGGCGCAGGTCGGCGAGGTGGTGGCCTGGCGCAACCTGTTCTGGTCGCTGACCGACGCCATGCACGGCAACGCCAGCGAATGGCTCAACGGCGCCTTCCTGCCCAGCGCCCAGGCCTTGCAGGCCTACCGGGTACTGGCGCCCCAGGCCTACACCGACATCAAGAAGATCATCGAGCAGGTGGTGGCCAGCGGCCTGATCTACCTGCCGTCCGGCTCCCGCGACCTCAAGGACCCGATGCTCAACCAGTACCTGAGCACCTATTGCCGGGGCTCGGCGGGCATGGGCCACGAGGAGCGGATCAAAATCCTCAAGCTGCTGTGGGATGCGATCGGCACCGAGTTCGGCGGCCGCCACGAGCTGTACGAAATCAACTACGCCGGCAGCCAGGACGAAATCCGCATGCAGTGCCTGCGACATGCCCAGGCCAGCGGCTCGATGAAAACCATGACCGAATTGGTGGACAAATGCCTGGGCGACTACAATCTCGACGGCTGGACGGTGCCACACCTGACCAATCCGGACGACATCAACATGCTCGACCGCATCCGCCAGTAACCACTGCCTCGCTTCTGTAGGAGCGAAGCTTGCTCGCGATAAGACGTGAACGATGACGCGCGGCATCTGCGACTCCACGTTGGCTTGAGGTTTTTCGCGAGCAATCGAGCGTCGAGCGACGGCTCCTGCAAATACCGTGGTTCAATCCCGAGGAAAGGAATCTCTCATGACTCAACTTGATCCCAAGCAACAAGCCTTTCGCAACGCCATGGCGCACATGACCGCGGCGGTCAACGTCATCACCAGCAACGGCCCGGCCGGACGCTGCGGCATCACCGCCACCGCGGTCTGCTCGGTCACCGACAGCCCGCCCAGCCTGATGGTCTGCGTCAACCGCAACAGCGCCCTGAACCCGGTGTTCAAGCGCAACGGCCAGCTCTGCATCAACGTGCTCTGCGGCGAACACGAAGAAGTCGCCCGGCACTTCGCCGGCATGACCGGAGTGGAGATGGAACAGCGCTTCAGCCTGCACCCCTGGCGCGACGGCCAGGACGCCCTGCCGGTGCTCGACGGTGCCCTGGCCAGCCTGCAGGGACGGATCACCGAGGTGCAGGAAATCGGCACCCACTCGGTGATGCTGGTGCAACTGGATGAGATCTGCGTAGGCGAACACGGCGACTCGCTGGTGTATTTCAGCCGTGGTTTCCACCGTTTGCAGCGGGCCGTCCAGGCGGCCTGACCTGTTGATCAGCTGCTTTTCTGTAGGAGCGAGGCTTGCCCGCGATAGCCGCGCAGCGGCGATACACCCGCCAACGCGCGTTATCGTTGCAGATTTATCGCGAGCAAGCTTCGCTCCTACAGAAGCCAATTTCCCCCGCCAGAGCCCCCCTTTATCCTGCATCTGTAGGATAGCGATCCCCCACCAACCCGACGATACTCGTGCCCAGGCCCTGCCCACGTCCCTGGACGTTCCGGTCCTTACTGACTCCGTGACGAAAACAATAAGAAAGTCGCACAGAGGAACCCCCCCATGAGCCGTCATGAACATGGTCACGCCAGCCTGCTGCAAGCCTTCAGCTCGCTGACCCTGGAGTTGCAGCGCCTGGCGCAGCACAAGGACATCGAACATTTCCATGGGCATGCGCTGAACCGCATCGGCCAGTTGCTGCCCTTCGACAGCGCCTGGTGGGGCCGCGCCGCGTTGATCGACGGCCTGCCGGAAGAGCACAGCTCCTACCTCCACCGCCTGCCCGCCAGCTACCTGCCGGACTGGCAGTCGATCAAGCACGTCGACGTCACTGTCGGCCGGGTCCATGCCCACCCGGGCCAGGCGGTGATCGTCGACATGGGCGACCCGGCCAACGGTCCCGGCCTGAACTGGCTGGGCACGACCTACAACATCGGCGAGCTGCTGTGCGTGGTGTACATCGATCCGCAGACCCACCTCAGCGACCACCTGGCGCTGTACCGCGCCCCCGGCGCCACACGCTTCGACGCCGACGACTGCCTGCTGCTGAACAACCTGATGCTGCATCTGGTGGCGGCGGTGTCGGCCAACCAGATCCGCACCCTGGTGGCCATGCGCGAAACCCTCACCAGCCCGCGCAACCTGGCGCTGGCGGTGTGCGACCAGCGTGGCACCCTGCATTGCGCCGAACGCGGCTTCGTCGACCTGCTGCTCGGCGAGTGGCCGGACTGGAGCGGCCCCTGCCTGCCCGGGCCCGTGGTCGACGGCGGGTATGAAGGCCGCCACCTGCAAGTCGAGGCCTCGCCGGTGGGCGACCTGTTCCTGCTCGCCGCCCGCGGCCGCACACTGCTGACCCAACTGAGCCCACGGGAAAACGACGTGGCCCTGGGCTTCGGCGAAGGCAAGACCTACAAGGAAATCGCCCGCGAGCTGGGCCTGTCGCCGAACACCGTGCGCCATCACATCCGCGCCATCTACAACAAGCTCGGGGTCAAGGACAAGACCCGCATCGCCCATCTGCTGCACGCCCCACCCGACTGACGCTTAACCCCTTTCCTGACTGACTTTCGCGCTGTCGTTTTGACGGCCACGGGACGCTTTTGCCCTTTTTTCAGCCACTGCCGCGTACCGGCGAGCGCTTCGCCGCACAACAACTCAAAAAAGAGAGGTTACGCCCATGACCACAACGCTTGCGCGCCGCACCGCCCTGGCCTTCACCGGCGCCCTGCTGAGCCTGAACGCCAGCGCCGCCGACCTCAACGCCCGCGACTTCTTCGGCGCGCCCCCGGGCACCAGCCTCGGCGTGCTGTACCTGCCGGCGACTCGCGCCGACGATTTCCACGGCCCCGCCGACAGCACCGGCAAGGCCGAGCTGAAGGTCAACGCCCTGGCCTATCGCCAGGTATTTTTCAGCGATATCTGCGGCACCCTGTGCACCCCGCAATTCATCGTGCCCTTCGCCGATATCGACGCGCGCCTGCCCGGCGGCGCCCGCCACACCGGGGAAAGCGGCTTCGGCGACCCGCAGGTCGGCGGCACCCTGTTCTTCATCAACGACCCGGCTTCGCGCACCTACAGCGGCCTGCTGACCCTGATCACCCTGCCGGTGGGCGAATACCACAGCGACAATCCGGATGTCTCGCCGGGCGCCAACCGCTGGGGCGCGACCTTCGTTTACAACTACACCCAGGGCGTCGGCGAGAAGTGGGTGCTGGAAGCCAACCTCGAAGCCCAGCTCTACGCCAAGAACGACGACTATTTCGGCAGCGACCTGAAGCAGGACCCGCTGTACCGCCTGCAAGCCTTCGCCTCCTACGACTTCACCACCAGCACCTACGGCGCCCTGCGGCTGATCCATGCCGACGGCGGCGAGCTGCGGATCAACGACCAGCGCATCGACGACACCCACAAGCGCTACACCCAGGTCGGCTTCGAGGTCGGTCATTGGCTGGATAAGCAGAACCAGCTGATGTTCGGCCTCTCGCAAAACGTCGCCACCCGCAATGGCTACCACGGGACCGACGCCTTGTTGCGTCTGGTCCATGTGTTCTGAAGCGCTTTTTCCCGGAGCTATCCCACCATGACCACCC
Source organism: Pseudomonas sp. B3G-3 (assembly GCF_028640915.1). Classification (NCBI taxonomy): domain Bacteria; kingdom Pseudomonadati; phylum Pseudomonadota; class Gammaproteobacteria; order Pseudomonadales; family Pseudomonadaceae; genus Pseudomonas; species Pseudomonas sp. B3G-3. The sequence continues at coordinate 10,343 of NZ_JAQZAB010000054.1, forward strand.
CCATGATCGACAAGAGCCAGGCGCTCACCGGCGACCAGCCGAACACCGCGTCCCCCCTGGCCTTGCTGGCGGCCATCGTGCTGTTCGCCGCCATCACCCCGACCATCCTCATGACCGCCCCGGCGGTGGCCGCGCAACTGGCCAGCCAATGGCAACTGAGCCCGTCGCAGATCGGCGACCTGTTCTCCACCGAGCTGGGGGCCATGAGCCTGGCCACCCTGCCCGCCTTCTGGTGGCTCAAGCGCGTCGACTGGCGCCGCGCGGCGCTGCTGGCCGGGGCGTTGTTCATCGTCGCCAACCTGCTGTCGATCTGGGCCCAGGGTTATGCCGCGCTGCTGGCCCTGCGTTTCTGCAGTGCTCTGGCCGGCGGTTCGCTGATGATCATCTGCCTGTCCTGCGCCGCTTCCACCGCCAACCCCAGCCGGGCCTATGGCCTGTGGGTCATGGGGCAACTGGTGGTCGGGGCAATTGGCCTGGGCATTCTGCCGCGGTTGTTCGAGCACTACGGCCTGGCAGCCTGCTACCTGCTGCTGGCGCTGCTGATGAGCCTGTGCCTGCCCTTGGCGCGCTACTTTCCCCAGGGTGCGCCGGTCAAAAAAACCGCACAGCAGGCCGCCGCCGTGCCGCAGTGGAAGGGGCTGTGCGGCATTCTCGGCATCCTCGGTTTCTATATCAGCCTCAGCGGGGTCTGGACCTTTATCGGTTCGATCAGCGCCAAGGCCGGCATCTCCGCGCAAGCCAGCGGCGAGCTGCTGGCCGTCGCCACGGTCATGGGCATCGTCGGCGCCGGCTGCGCCTCGCTGATCGGTAATCGCCTGCCGCGCCTGCCGTTGCTGCTGCTCGGCTACGGCCTGATGGCCGGCTCGGTGCTGTTGCTGCTGGGGGCGCCGACCCTGGCGCGCTTCGCCCTCGCCGCCCTGGTCTTCAAGTTCACCTGGACCTTCATCCTGCCGCTGATCCTCGCCTGCCTGGCCGACCTCGACCGGTCCGGCAAGCTGATGAACGCCTCCAACCTGGTAATCGGCGGCGGCCTGGCCATCGGCCCCGCGCTGGCCGGCCGGCTGATCGAAGGCAGCGGCGGCTTCCAGCCCCTGCTGATCGGCGGCGCCTGCCTGACCCTGCTGTCGCTGGCGCTGATCCTCGGCTGCCGGCGCAATCCCTGAACCCCTGAACCCCTGAACCCCTGTAGCCGCTGCCGAAGGCTGCGATAGGTCCGAAGGACCTCTGGCGCCCGGGAGATCGCAGCGACCGTTCCGGTCGATCGCAGCCTTCGGCAGCGGCTACAGATTCCCCCATAGATGGAGATGCCCATGACCCGTAAAACCGCGTTTTTCTTCGATGAACTCAGCCTCTGGCACAGCGCCGGGCCACATGCGCTGACGCTGCCGGTCGGCGGCTGGGTGCAACCGCCCGCCGCGGCCGGGCACGCCGAATCGCCGGAAACCAAGCGCCGCCTGAAAAGCCTGCTGGACGTCTCCGGCCTGACCCGCCAGTTGCAGGTGCGCAGCGCCATGCCCGCCAGCGAAGAGGACCTGCTGCGGGTGCACAGCACCGAGTACCTGCAACGCTTCAAGGCCCTGAGCGAGGCCGGTGGCGGCGAACTCGGCCCGCAAGCGCCGATCGGCCCGGGCAGCTACGAGATCGCCCGACTCTCCGCCGGCCTGGCCATGGCCGCGGTGGATGCGGTGCTCGGCGGCGAAGCCGACAACGCCTACTCGCTGTCCCGCCCGCCGGGACACCATTGCCTGGCCGACGGCGCCATGGGCTTCTGCTTCCTGGCCAATATCGCCATCGCCATCGAGGCGGCCAAGGCCAGGCGCGGCCTGGGCAAGGTCGCGGTGATCGACTGGGACGTGCACCACGGCAATGGCACCCAGTCGATCTTCGAGGAGCGCGGCGACGTGCTGACCATTTCCCTGCACCAGGACGGCTGCTTCCCGCCCGGCTACAGCGGCGAGCAGGACCGCGGTCGCGGTGCCGGGCTGGGGGCCAATCTCAATATCCCGCTGCTGCCCGGCAGCGGCCACGATGCCTACCTGCATGCCTTGCAACGCATCGTGATTCCAGCCCTGGAGCGCTTCGAGCCGGAGCTGATCATCGTTGCCTGCGGCTATGACGCCAACGCGGTCGACCCGCTGGCGCGGATGCTGCTGCACAGCGACTCGTTCCGCGCCATGACCCGCCAGGTGCGCGAAGCCGCCGAGCGTCTGTGCCAGGGGCGCCTGGTGCTGGTGCATGAAGGTGGTTATTCCGAGGCCTATGTGCCCTTCTGCGGGCTGGCGACGGTCGAGGAACTGGCCGGCGTCAGGACCGCGGTGACCGATCCGATGCTGGAATTCGTGCAGATGCAGCAGCCCAATCCTGGGTTCCAGGCCTTTCAGCGCCAACTGATCGACGATCTGGCGCAAACCTTCCTCAACGACCACTGACCCTGTAGCCGCTGCCGCAGGCTGCGATAAGGCCGAAGGCCTTCAGCGATCTTGAGACCATGCGCCCGCTTCGTCGGTGTGCCGCCCAGGCCGATCGCAGCCTGCGGCAGCGGCTACAGGGAGGCGCGCACTTCGCTTGGGGTCTGGCCGTAATGGGCCTTGAACGCCCGGGCGAAGTGGGCCTGGCTGGTGAAGCCGTGGCGGTAGGCGATTTCGCCGATATCCAGGCCTGTTCCCCGCGGGCTGCCCAGCAGGTCATGGGCCTGCTGCAGGCGTTTTTCCAGGATAAAGCGGCTGGGCTGGGTGCCTTCCAGGGCGAACAGCCGGCTCAGGTGCCGCGGTGAAATGCCGGTTTGCGCGGCCACCCGCTCGCAGCTCAGCTCCGGGTCGGCCAACTGTTCGTTGATGCACTGCTTGGCCGCCAGCAGGTAGGAGGCGCTCAGCGCATTGATCCGCCGCTCGCCCACCTGCCCGGCGATCAGGCTGCCCAGCAGCTCCAGCGCCTGGTCCTGATAACCGCCGGCGTCCTGGCTCAGGGGCTGCTGGAAAAAGCCGCGGGTGCGTTCGCCCAGGGTGCGCAGCAACAGGCGCTGCACGCCGCTTTGCCCACCAATCTTCAGCGGACGGTCGAAACGCTTCAGGCAGCGTTCGGCGAACAGTTCCTGGGGAATGTCGAAAATGAACTGGCGCATCGGCCCGGAGAACCCGAACAGATAGGGTTTGTCGGTGCGGTAGACGATCAGCTCGCCCGGTTCGAGCAACTGACAGGCACCGTCCTGATAGAAAAACGAGCCGCTGCCGGTGACGAAGGACACGAACACCGATTCCTTGGGCACCGAGCGGATCATCGAGTTGTCACGCTCGACCACGTGCTCGTTGCCCTCGATCTGCGCCAGGCGCATGCCCTCCAGCTGCAGGTTGTCCTGGCTGGCGGCAAAACCGCTTTCACAAAAGGAGCTGCATTTGAGGCCGACCAGGGTGGAGGCGTTGTAGTCCTCCCAGAAGGCCAGCCGCTGATCCAGGGCGATGTCCTGGGTGCAGGCATGCCGGGTTTCGAGCAAGGCGCATGGAGACATTTTTATTCTTCTCATGGGCAGAAAATTCGCCGGTCGGCAAGGCAGTGACCGGATCCCGAGGCCGCAGAACATACCCGCCGCGGCCGTTCATTAATATATGAAGCTTATGCCCTGTCAACGTGAAACGCAGTGGGCACAAGTCGATTGCCAGGGTAAACGGCGTCCCTGAAACCTGTAGGAAAACGCTCGTCCGATCCAGTCAACAATCCTGTCCGATTCGATAAAACCCCGCCTGCGCGCCGCGCCTAAAGTCGCCTCGACTCCCACAACGAATAGAGGCCGACCATGCCCGAAGCCGCCAGCCGTGAATTCTGGAAAGACCTGCAACCGATCGCCAATTGCTTCAAGCCGGACGCCAAGCCCGAGGTCTACCTGGCCAATGCCGCCAGCGACGACCTGAAGCTCTATGTGCCCTTCACCGAAACCGTGTCCTCGCGGCCGCTGTGGATCTCGCCGAGCGAGAACCGCTGGTGCGACATCCTCATGGCCAGCAGCGCCGGGCTGGTGAACCGGCATTACCACCCCCACGAAGTGTTCGCCTACACCCTGTCCGGCAAGTGGGGCTACCTGGAGCACGACTGGACCGCCACCGCCGGCGACTTCGTCTACGAGACCCCGGGCGAAGGCCACACCCTGGTGGCCTACGAGCACGAGCAACCGATGCGCGCGTTTTTCATCGTCAAGGGCCCGCTGATCTGGCTCGACGAACAGGGCGAGCCGGAGGGTTATTTCGACGTGCACTCCTATATCGCCATGTGCCGCGCGCACTACGAAAAGATCGGCCTCGGCGCGGCCTATATCGACACGCTGTTTCGCTGAGCTCGCGACTTTCACCTGTCCCTCCCGCGGAGAACGACCATGGCTTACAACAACAATAAAGCCGGTTACGAGAACATCCTGCTGGGCGTGCTGTTCCTGACGTTCGGTTTCGTCTTTTTCGATCGCCTGGCCCTGTCCTTCCTGTTTCCGTTCATGGCCGACGAGCTGCAACTGAGCAACAGCCACCTGGGCATGCTGTCGTCGGTCCTGGCCCTGGCCTGGGCGGTGTCCGGCGCGCTGGTCGGGGCCTGGTCGGACCGGCGTGGCAAGCGCAAGCCGCTGCTGATCGTCGCGGTAATCCTGTTTTCCCTGTGCTCGGCGCTGTCGGGGCTGGTCACCGGCTTTCTCAGCCTGCTGCTGTTCCGCGGCATCATGGGCCTGGCCGAAGGGCCGATCCTGCCGCTCTCGCAATCGCTGATGGTAGAGGCCTCCTCGCCCCATCGCCGGGGCCTGAACATGGGCCTGCTGCAAGGCTCGGCGGCCGGGCTGCTGGGCGCGGTGATCGGCCCGCCGGTGCTGATCGGCCTGGCCGAGGCCTACGGCTGGCGCCATGCCTTTATCGTCTCGCTGATCCCCGGATTGCTGATCGCCCTGCTGATCTGGCGCTACGTGCGCAACGACGCGCCGGCGCCAGCAACCACCAGCGACAACGACAAAGCACCGGTCAATCGCCTGGCCCTGCTGAAAAGCCGCAACATCGTGCTCTGCACCCTGATCAGTTGCGTGTTCCTCACCTGGTTCGTGATCCTCATTTCCTTTACCCCGACCTTCCTGGTCAAGGTCCGCGGCTACAGCCCGGCGAGCATGGGCACGGTGATGAGTTGCCTGGGCGGCGCCTGGGTGCTGTGGGGCTTCGGCGTGGCGGCGATTTCCGACCGCTTCGGCCGGCGCCCGACCCTGGTGCTGTTCTCGCTGATCGCCGCCTGCTGCCCGATCGCCCTGCTCTACGCCAACAGCCCGCTGCTGATGGGCGTGCTGATGCTGCTGACCTACACGGGCCTTGGCTGCTTCACCCTGTTCATGGCGACCATCCCGGCGGAAACCGTGCCCCGGGAAGTCATGGCCACCGCCCTGGGCATGATCATGGGCATCGGCGAGCTGGTGGGCGGCTTCGTCTCGCCGACCATCGCCGGCTTCGCCGCCGACCGTTTCGGCCTGTCCATCGTCATGTGGATCTCCTGCGGCGGCGCCCTGCTGGCCGCGCTGCTGGCGCTGTTCCTCAAGGAAACCGCGCCGGCGGTCCTCGCGCGCGGGCGCCGCGCCGAACCTTCCCCCTCTTCCGTCCTGCAAGGAAACCAGCCATGAAAGCATTGCGTTGGCATGCCGCCCGCGACTTGCGCCTGAGCGATCTGCAACTGCCACAGCCCGGCCCGGGCGAGGTGCTGGTCCAGGTGGCCTACTGCGGTATCTGCGGCAGCGACCTGCACGAATACGCCGACGGCCCGCACTCGATTCCCCAGCAAGAGCCCCACCCGCTGTCCGGTTGCCGCGCGCCGCTGACCCTCGGCCACGAATTCTGCGGCCAGGTCCTGGCGGTGGGCGAAGGCGTCGACCGGGTGCGGATCGGCAGCCGGGTGGCGGTGGAACCGGAGTATCGCTGCGGCGATTGCCAGTACTGCCGCGCCGGCCAGTACAACCTCTGCCAGTCCATGGGTTTCATTGGCCTGATGGGCGACGGCGGTTTCGCCGAACAGGTGCTGGTGCCGGCGTACATGCTGCACCCGCTGCCGGATTCGGTGAGCTTCAAGCAGGCCGCGGTGCTGGAGCCGGCGGCGGTGGCCTTTCACGCGCTGAACCAGAGCAGCCTGCTGGCCGGCGACAGCTGCGTGGTGTTCGGCCTCGGCCCCATCGGCCTGCTGCTGATCCTGTTGGCGCGGCTGCGCGGCGTGGAGCGGATCTTCGCCGTGGACATCAGCCCGGAACGCCGGCGGCTGGCCCGCGACTTCGGCGCCCAGGAAGTGCTCGACGGCCACGCCGCCGACCTGTCGCAACGCCTGCACGAACTGAGCGGCGGTGGCGTCGACACGGCCTTCGAGGCCGCCGGCAGCCAGCAGACCCTGAGCCTGGCCCTGCATGCCCTGCGCAAGGGCGGCGAGGTGGTGCTGGTGGGGCTGATGGGCGAGGTCAGCGTCGATGCCTTCCACCTGGTCAATAACGAACTGCGCCTGCTCGGCAGCGTGGGTTATCGCAACGCCTACCCGCCGCTGATCGAACTGCTGGCCAGCGGCCGCCTGGACCTGACCCGCGCGGTGACCCGCTGCGTGACCCTGGACCAGGCCGTGGAGCATGGCTTCGAAGCGCTGCTGCGGGACAAGAGCCAGATCAAGGTGCTGGTCAACCCCAACCCCGAACTGGCCAAGGCGTGACCCTGTAGCCGCTGCCGCAGGCTGCGATCGAGGACGCAGTCCTCGCCAGCACCATCGGCAGCCTCCTGGTAACCCGTTGGCGAACGCTGCGCGTCCGATCGCAGCCTTCGGCAGCGGCTACAGACCTGAACAACTCATTACAAAAACAACAAGAAACGAGTACCGACCATGAAAAGCACTCCCCTGCTGTGCCCGCTGCTGGCGGCTGTCCTGTTCACCCCTTTGTGCCAGGCCGGGACTCCGGCACCCAGCCGCGAAGGCCCGCTGGCCGGGCTCGGCGAGCAACTGGCCGGCTACGGTATCCGCCCCCATGTGCAGTTCTGGAGCCTGTCGATGAACAACCTCGACACCGGTCCGCGCGAACACAGCTTCGGCAACAGCGGCGACCTGTTCGTCGGCGCCGACTTCGACCTCGATACCCTTGCCGGCCTCGAAGGCGCGGCCGTTCATTTCGAGGAAACCTTCTTCATCCTCGACACCGCCACCGGCCAGCCGACCTCGCGCAACTGGCAAGGCGCCGCCGGCAGCTATTTCGCTGGCGCGCCGATCCACAACGACATCACCAGCAACCAGCTGAGCCTGCTGACCTACCAGCAGACCTGGCTCGACGGCCAAGTCGACATGAGCCTGGGGCGCACCAACGCCCGGCGCTACTTCTATATCTACAACTGCGAAACCGTGGTCACCTGCAACGACCCGATCATCGATTCGTCCACCGGCATCCTGCCGCCGCCCTACGGCAGCTGGGGCGGCTACCTGAAGTACCTGCCGACGCCGGGCTTGTATGTGCATGCCGGCGCCTTCGAATCGAACCCGGTGGACTACCTGAAAAAACGCAAGGGCCTGGACTTCAGCACCGACGACGCCAGCGGCACCAGCCTGCTGCTGGGCATCGGCAGCAAGCACGACGGTGCCTATAGCGCCCACTACGAACTCAACGGCTACTACAACACCTCCAGGCAGTACGACCCGCTGACCGGCGCCAGCGAGCACGGCACCGGCGGCGCCTTCTTCAAGTTCCAGCAAGGTTTCTGGCGGGCCGACGGCGGCCAGGGCACCGCGCCCCAGGCGCTGCTGGCGTTCGGTTCGCTGTCGCTGGCGGCCGACGACAAGCAGCCCTTCAGCCATTTCGCCGAAATCGGCCTGACTTACCTGGCGCCCTTCGACCGGCCGCAGGACAAGCTCAACCTCAAGGCCAGCTACCTGCGCCTCAACGACCACCAGTTGCGCTTCCAGCAACAGGCGCGGATCGCCAATGGCGGCGACCCCAGTCTGGGCGAACGCAATGTCTACGCCATCGAGGCCAACGGCCACTTCGCCCTGACCCGGCACCTGGCGCTCGAGCCCAGCGTGCAGTACCTGATCAACCCGGACAATTTCTACAACCCCGAGGCCCGCGAGCTCAGCGGCAACGGTTTTGTCGTCGGCCTGCAAGTCATGTACGACGTCGGCGCGGCGCTGGGGTTGTGAACCTGCTTCTCACTGCCAACGAGGTATCTCCCATGACTGACTCTGCCCCGCGTTCGTTCGACTACATCGTGGTCGGGGCCGGCTCGGCCGGTTGCGTGCTGGCCAACCGGCTGTCCGCCGATCCGCAGCTCAGCGTCTGCCTGATCGAAGCCGGCCCCAGCGATCGCAGCCTGTTTCCCGGCGCCTATGTGCGCACCCCGGCGGGCATCATCCGGCTGATCGCCAACCCGAGGTGGAACTGGATGCACCAGTTCAGCGCCCAGGCCGCCAGCGGCGACCGTCCGATCCCCTGCCCCCGCGGCCGGCTCTGGGGCGGCTCCAGCGCGATCAACGGCATGATCTACATCCGCGGCCACCGCAGCGACTACGACCGCTGGGCCGCGGCCGGCAACCAGGGCTGGAGCTACGACGAACTGCTGCCGTACTTCCTGCGCTCGGAGCACTTCGAGCCCGGCGCCTCGCCCTGGCATGGGCAAGGCGGCGAACTCAACGTCGCCGCGCAACGCAGCCCGAGCCCGATCAATGAGGTGTTCTACCAGGCCGCCCAGGAACTGGGCTGGCGCTACAACCCGGACTTCAACGGCGAGGAGCAGGAAGGCTACGGCCCCTTCCATGTCACCCAGATCAACGGCGAACGTTGCAGCGCCGCGCGGGCCTTCCTGCACCCGGCGCTGCCGCGGCCCAACCTCAGCGTATTGAGCTCGACCCTGACCCACCGCGTGCTGCTGGACGGCAACCGCGCCTGCGGCGTCGAGGTCAGCCAGGACGGCGCGGTGTTCCAGCTCCAGGCCCGGCGCGAAGTGATCCTCAGCGCCGGGGCGATCAACTCGCCGCAGCTGCTGTTGCTCTCCGGCATCGGCCCGGCCGCCGAGCTGGAGCGCCATGGCATCGCCCAGCGCCATGAACTGCCGGGGGTTGGCCACAACCTGCAGGACCATCAGGACGTGGTGCTGATGTACCGCTGCGACAGCGAGCTGACCTACGGTGTGTCGGCCAAGGGCCTGCTGCCCCTGGCCCGTTCGCCCTGGCAGTACCTGAGCCGGCGCAGCGGTCCGCTGACTTCCAATACCGTGGAGTCCGGCGCTTTCCTGCGCCTGCAGGCCGAGGACGCCGCGCCGGAACTGGGCCTGATCGTCGCCCCGGCGCTGAAGAACCAGCCCCAGCGCCTGGTGCCGCTGGGCCATGGCGTCAGCCTGCACATCGCCGTGATGCACCCGCAAAGCCGTGGCCAGGTCCGGCTCAATTCCGCCGACCCCCATGACAAGCCCATCATCGACAGCAACTTCCTCAGCCACCCGGAGGACCTGCGCAAGCTGGTGGCGGGCGTGCGCCTGGTGCGCCAGCTGGCGGCGAGCCAGGCCTTCGCCCGGCGGCTCAAGGGCGAGCTGGTGCCCGGCCCGCACGTCGAGAGCCAGGCGCAGATCGAGCAGTGGATCCGCGACAGCCTGGGCACCGTGTTCCACCCGGTCGGCACCTGCAAGATGGGCCACGACGAACAGGCGGTGGTCGACGACCAGCTGCGGGTCCACGGCGTGCAGGGCCTGCGAGTGGCCGACGCATCGATCATGCCGAGCCTGACCACCGGCAATACCAATGCGGCGGCGATCATGATCGGCGAAAAGGCCGCGGACCTGGTGCTGGGTAAGGCGCCGCTGAGCATTCAGGTTCCCGCTCGCCTGGAGGAACAGGCATCCACGCTGGCCATTGGCTGAAAGACGGCCACTTGTAGGAGCGAAGCTTGCTCGCGATGGACTTGAGAGCGCCGCGTTTAGCCAGTCGGTACGCGTTATCGTTAACGATCATCGCGAGCAATCGAGCGTCGACCGGCTGCTCCTACAGGGGATCACCTGCGCTCGACTGATCGGTGTTGACCCAGAAGCCCGCGTCCCTATGGATTTTGCCGCAGCCTGAACATATAGTTGTATCGAACAACCATATATGGAGCCTCGCCATGTCCTCCCCGTCGCCGCTGGTGGATCAGGTCCGTAACGAATCGCGCAAACTGGTGCGCGAGCTGGGCTTCATGGGCGCCACCCTGGCCGGCTCCGACCTTGCGCCTTCGGCGGTGCATGCGCTGATCGAACTCGATCTGTACGCCCCGCTCACCGCCGCCCAGCTGGGCAAGAGCCTGAACCTGGAAAAGTCCTCGGTCAGTCGCCTGCTGGCCAAGCTCATCGAACGCGGCGATATCCAGGAAAGCCCCAGCCCCAGCGATGCCCGGGAAAAACTCCTGGGCCTGACCGCCAGCGGACGCAAACAGGTCGCCGCCATTCATGCCTTTGGCAGCGCCCAGGTGCAACAGGCGCTGCGCCTGCTTGCGCCGCGCGAGCAAAGCCAGGTGGTCGCCGGACTGCGCAGTTATGGCCAGGCGCTGCAGGCTTGCCGCCTGGGCCAGGCGCAGATCGCCGCGGCAATCCCTAGCGTGCAGCGTGGCTATCGGCCGGGCATGATCGGCCGCATCACCGAGCTGCATGCACACTACTACTCACGCCTGGTGGGTTTCGGGCAGTTCTTTGAACAGCGCGTCGCGGCCGGTCTGGCGGAGTTCAGCGAGCGCCTGGACCACCCGGATAACGGCATCTGGCTGGCGGTGCTGGACGAGCAGATCGTCGGTTCGATCGCCATCGATCTCGGCGGCGCCCCGGACCACAAGCAGGCCGACAAGAGTGCCCATCTGCGCTGGTTTATCCTCGACGAGGCGGCCCGTGGCACCGGCACCGGCCGCCTGCTGCTCAAGGCGGCGCTGGAGCATTGCGACCGGGTGGGGGCAACCTCCTGCTACCTGTGGACCTTCAGCGGCCTGGACGCCGCCCGGCATCTGTATGAAGCCTTCGGCTTCCAGCTGGTGGAGGAACAGCCGGCGGCGCAATGGGGCAAGACCGTGCTGGAACAGAAGTTCGAGCGCCGCCATCCAGGCCTGGCCTGAAACGCCTCAGCGGTTGGCCGGCGGCGCGATGTTCCACAGCCGCGGCCAGTCTTCCGAGGACAGGCCGTTGCAAGTCGGCATCTGCCGGTAATCGCTGAGCTGGAAGCCTTCGCCGTCGAACAGCCAGCGCCCGCTTTCACCGCAGTCGCCAATGCCACGGGCCAGATAGAAGGTGCTCAGCACCCCGGTCTTGGGCTCGTAGTGGGCGCCGCCCGAGCCGTCCGCGTTGTTCATGGGCACGGCTTGCCGGCGCAGCGCCTCGAGCTTCGGCGGATTGCTGCGCGACCAGCTGCTGATCAGGTAGTCGCAGTTGTAGGCCGCGCACTCGCTCAGCACCACCGTCAACGCCCGTTGCGCGGTCAGCGGATAGACCTCGACCTGGGGCTCGGCCACATAGTCTTCATCGTCGTTGGGCGTACCCGGCGTGGCGAGTTTCACGGCGGCCGCCGAGATCCGCGTGCGTTCCGCCTCCGTCAGTTCCGGAGCCCCCGGATAAGCCCGCAGCTGGGCCGGCAGCGGCCGCGCCGGCACCTCGCTGGCCGGACGCTGGCCTGGCCGCCACAGCGCCGTCACGCCATCGACCCGGCCCTGCACCGAGTCCATCAGCAGCAGCGCCGCCGACAGACCGGACAACGGCACCCGGGCCTCGTCGTCTCCCGCCAGCTTCAGTTCTTCGGCATTGCGCAGGCGTTCCAGCCACTGGCGGGCCCGGGTCGGGTCGGCGATTTCATAGCGGGTGACCTGGGTCTGCGCGCCCTTCTTCTCCGGCAACAGCACCAGGGCATCCAGCAGTTGCGGCTCCAGCGCCTGGCCGTCGAGGCGCAAGGCCGACAGCTCGGCGGGTTCGCCGCGCTGGTCCAGGCGTATCTCCAGCGGACCGTCGGGGCCGGCGCGACGCTGGATGTGCAGGGTCAGGCTGCTGTACTGCACGCCGTGTTCGCCGTTGGGCGCGCTCAGGGCGTGGCAGCCGCGCAGGTTGTCACAGCCGGTGATCCATTCCTTGGTCTGGCGTAGCAAGGGCACCTTTTCCGCGGCGTTCTGCGCCAGCGCCTGGGCGGCGCTGGCCGTCAGCAAAAGGACCATCAGGGTGCGCTGCAACATAGGACTTTCCTTGTCGGGCAAAAGCGCCGATTGTCCCATGCAGCGCCCCTGCCCTCCCAGTTTTTTTGCCTTCAGGACCAGGGCTTCGCCGCGCCCTGGCGCGTCCGGTATTCCCCCGGCGTCATCTTCGCGTAGCGCTGGAAAAACCGGCTGAAATACGCCGGGTCCTTGAACCCCAGCTGGTAGCAGATTTCGTTCACCGAGCTGGCGGTGAACAGCAGCAGGCGCTTGGACTCCTGCATCAGCCGCTCGTACACCAGGCGTTTCGACGGCAGGTCGGCGATGCGCCGGCAGACATCGTTGAGGCGCGCCTCGGTGACGCCGATCTGCCCGGCATAGCGCGACAGCGGCCAATGCTCCAGGTACTGGGCTTCGATCAGTTCGTTGAAGCGATGGAAGATCTGCAGGTCTTCGTGACGGGCCGGGCGCGCCTTGAGGGAATTGGCCGAGAGCCTGAGCAGGCTGATCAGGATCAAGCGGGTCAGGGCTTCCAGCGCCGGCGCATGCCCGGCGCCCTGCCCGGTGACTTCCTCCTGCAACTCATCGAACAGCAACGCCAGGCGCCGCGCCTCGCCGGCGAATCCCGGGTCCAGGCGCGCCAGGGCCACGCAGGCCGGTGCCACCTGGGGGCCGCTGGCCAGACGGCTGTCGGCTTCGATCAGCTCCCACACCAGTTGCTGGCGCACGGTCAGCACGTGGCCTTCGCTGTCGGCCTCGGTGACGAAGGAATGGGCAATGGTTGGTGGCGTGAGGAAAAACATCGGCCCCGATTCCAGGTACTGCTGGTCGTCGAGGTAAACCCGCACCGCGCCGCTTTTCACGTAGTGCACCTGGAAAAACCGGTCGTGGCGGTGCACCGGCATGTTGCGGCCGAAGAACCCGGCCAGGTTGCTCAGCTTGTCGTAATGCACCTGCGAGTCGGCGTAACGCTGGTCGTAGACCTGGCCGATGTTGATGTTGGGGATCGGCTGGCGATCGCTCATGGTGGCGTGTCTCTTTTTTTGCTCGCGGCGCTTTCTATTTCGCCGCAGCGCTTTTTTATTTTTACCCGCGGCAAGCGCCCACATCCTGCGTGATTCGCGGCCTGTTCACCAGTACTCGGCAAACGGGTCAGGGTCGGCGCTTGACGATCGTTAACATATTAAATATAACGTTAACACATTAACGAAATCACCTCGTCTTCCGCGATGCTCAGGAGAAAACCACAATGAGCCGTGCACTGCATGAAGTCGCCACCGGCACCCTGTTCGGCGTCGCGCTGAACTATCAGGGCCTGTTGCGCAGCCACCTGGAATCCTTCACCCAGCCGCCCTACCAGAAGCCACCGGTCAAGCCGGTGCTGTTCATCAAGACCCCCAACACCCGCAACGTTCACGGCGGCGCCGTGATCTATCCGCAGGGTGTCGAGCGCCTGCAACCGGGCCCGGCGCTGGGCGTGGTGATCGGCAAGCGCACAAGCCGGGTCAGCGTGGAAAACGCCCTGCAGCATGTGGCCGGCTACACCATCGTCAATGAATTCAGCCTGCCGGAAGACAGCTACTACCGCCCCGCCGTCAAGGCCAAGTGCCGCGACGGCTTCTGTTCCTTCGGCCCGGAACTGGTGCCGGCGGCCCAGGTGCGTGATCCCCATGAGCTGGAACTGAAGCTGTGGGTCAACGGCGAACTGCTGCAACGCAACAGCACCGCCAATCTGGTGCGCGGCATTCCCCAGCTGATCGCCGAAATCAGCGAGTTCATGACCCTGCACGAGGGCGACGTGCTGATCACCGGCACCCCCGAAGGCCGGATCGACGTCAAGCCCGGCGACCGTATCGAAGTGGAGATCAGCGGCCTGGGCCGTCTCGCCAATCACGTTGTTGCCGAAACAGCCGCCGAAACAGCCGCCGAATAAGGAGCCGCCATGAAACACGCCCGCATCCGTTATCAAGGCCAGGTCCACGATGTGCTGGTCAACGCGCCCAACAGCGTGAAACTGGCCGATGGCCGTGTGCTCGCCGAGGATCAGGTCGAGTGGCTGCCCCCGGCCACCGGCAGCATGTTCGCCCTGGGTCTGAACTACGCCGACCACGCCGCCGAACTGGCCTTCAAGCCACCGACCGAGCCGCTGGTGTTCATCAAGTCCCCTGGCACCTACACCGGCCACAACCAGGTCACCTGGCGCCCGGACAACGTCGCCTACATGCACTACGAGTGCGAACTGGTGGCGGTGATCGGCAAGACCGCGCGCAACGTCAAGCGCGAGGATGCCCTGGACTACCTGGCCGGCTACACGGTTTGCAACGACTACGCGATCCGCGACTACCTGGAAAACTACTACCGGCCCAACCTGCGGGTGAAAAACCGCGACGCCACCACCCCGGTCGGGCCATGGATAGTCGACGTCGCCGACGTGCCCGAGCCGAACCGGCTGAAGCTGCGCACCTGGGTCAACGGCGAGCTGCGCCAGGAAGGCACTACCGCCGACATGATCTTCGACATTCCCTACCTGATCGAATACCTCTCCAGCTTCATGACCCTGCAACCCGGCGACATGATCGCCACCGGCACCCCCGAAGGCCTGTCCGACGTGGTGCCCGGCGATGAAGTGGTGGTGGAAGTCGAAGGCGTCGGCCGGCTGGTCAACCGCATCGTCAGCGAGGCGGAGTTCTTCAGGATCAAGGCACAACACGACACGCAACTGGCGGCCAAGGAGCACGCATAAATGATCAAACACTGGATCAACGGCCGCGAGGTCGAAAGCCAAGACACTTTCGTCAACTACAACCCGGCCACTGGCGAAGCCATCGGTGAAGTCGCCAGCGGCGGTGCCGGGGAAATCGCCCAGGCGGTCGCGGCGGCCAAGGATGCCTTTCCGAAATGGGCCAATACTCCGGCGAAAGAACGGGCACGGCTGATGCGCAAGCTGGGCGAGCTGATCGACCAGAACGTGCCGCACCTGGCGGAGCTGGAAACCCTCGACACCGGCCTGCCGATCCACCAGACCAAAAACGTCCTGATCCCCCGCGCCTCGCACAACTTCGACTTCTTCGCCGAGGTCTGCACCCGCATGGATGGCCACAGCTATCCGGTGGACGACCAGATGCTCAACTACACCCTGTACCAGCCGGTCGGCGTCTGCGCCCTGGTGTCGCCGTGGAACGTGCCGTTCATGACCGCCACCTGGAAGACCGCGCCGTGCCTGGCGCTGGGCAACACGGCGGTGCTGAAGATGTCCGAGCTGTCGCCGCTGACCGCCAACGAACTGGGGCGCCTGGCGGTCGAAGCCGGCATTCCCAATGGTGTGCTGAACATCGTCCAGGGCTACGGCACCACCGCCGGCGATGCCTTGGTACGCCACCCGGACGTGCGGGCGATTTCCTTCACCGGCGGCACCGCCACCGGCAAGAAGATCATGCAGACCGCCGGGTTGAAAAAGTACTCCATGGAGCTGGGCGGCAAGTCGCCGGTGCTGATCTTCGAAGACGCCGACCTGCAGCGCGCCCTGGACGCCGCGCTGTTCACCATCTTCTCGCTCAACGGCGAACGCTGCACCGCCGGCAGCCGGATCTTCATCCAGGAAAGCGTCTACCCGCAGTTCGTCGCCGAGTTCGCCGCCCGCGCCAAGCGGCTGATCGTCGGTGATCCGACCGATCCCAAGACCCAGGTCGGCTCAATGATCACCCAGGCCCACTACGACAAGGTCACCGGCTATATCCGCATCGGCATCGAGGAAGGCGCCACCCTGCTCGCCGGTGGCCTGGAGCGTCCGGCCAACCTGCCGGCACACCTCGCCCGTGGCCAGTTCATCCAGCCGACCGTGTTCGCCGATGTGAACAACAAGATGCGCATCGCCCAGGAAGAGATCTTCGGCCCGGTGGTCTGCCTGATCCCGTTCAAGGACGAGGCCGAGGCCCTGCAACTGGCCAACGACACCGAGTACGGCCTGGCCTCTTACATCTGGACCCAGGACATCGGCAAGGCCCATCGCCTGGCCCGTGGCATCGAGGCCGGCATGGTGTTCATCAACAGCCAGAACGTGCGCGACCTGCGCCAGCCGTTCGGCGGGGTCAAGGGCTCCGGCACCGGCCGCGAAGGCGGCGAGTACAGCTTCGAGGTGTTTGCCGAGATCAAGAACATCTGTATCTCCATGGGCAGCCACCACATCCCGCGCTGGGGCGTGTAAGGTTGAAAAATCCGCTGTAGCCGTGGCCGCGCGCCGCGATCCGGCGCCTTGTTCACAGTCGATCGAGGTGTCCCGGTTACGACTGCTACGCAGTCGATCGCAGCCTTCGGCAGCGGCTACAAGGTCGAACAATAAGATGTTTCAGGAGAAGCACCATGGGCGAAGTCGTCATGGCCGCCAAGGTCTGCCACGTTCCATCGATGTATCTGTCCGAACTGCCGGGCAAGCACCACGGCTGTCGCGAAGCGGCGATCGCCGGGCACAAGGAAATCGCCCGCCGCGCCCGTGAACGGGGGGCCGACACCGCGGTGGTGTTCGACGTGCACTGGCTGGTCAACAGCGGTTACCACATCAACTGTGGCGAGCACTTCGAGGGCACCTACACCAGCAACGAACTGCCGCACTTCATCAAGAACATGGACTACGACTACAACGGCTGCCCGGAACTGGGCGAGCTGATTGCCGCCGAAGCCAATGCCGCCGATGTGCGCACCCTCGCCCACAACATCCCCAGCCTGGAGCTGGAATACGGCACCCTGGTGCCGATGCGCTACATGCACATGGACGTACCGCCGGAGCAGCATTTCCAGGTGATTTCCATCGCCGCCTGGTGTGCCTGGCACAAGCTCGAAGACAGCTTCACCTTCGGTGCCGCGGTGCGCCGGGCCATCGAAAAGAGCGACCGCAAGGTCCTGGTGCTGGCCTCCGGCTCGCTGTCGCACCGCTTCTCCGACGACCGCGAGGCCGAAGCCAACATCCATAACTGGACCCGCGAATTCGACAAGCAGATGGACCTGCGAGTGGTCGAGCTGTGGCAACAGGGGCGCTTCCGCGAGTTCTGCTCGATGCTCCCGGACTACGCCGAACACTGCTTCGGCGAAGGCCGGATGCACGACACCGCCATGCTCCTGGGCCTGCTCGGCGGCCCCGAATACAACCGGCCGGCGGAGATTGTCACCGCGCCTTTCGGCAGCTCCGGCACCGGCCAGATCAACGCCATTTTTGAGATATGAAGCAGCGGCAAGCGGCGAGCTACAAGCCACAAGAGAACCCTCTTGCCGCTTGCAGCTTGCGGCTTGCAGCTGCCTCCAAAGGAGGCCCCCATGCCGCACTTCATCGCCGAATACACCGACAACATCGAGCAGGCCGCCGACCTGCCGGGGCTGTTCGAGAAGGTCCACGACTACCTCGGAGCCAGCGGCGTGTTCCCGCTCGGCGGCATCCGCAGCCGCGGCGTGCGCCTGGACACCTGGCGCATGGCCGACGGCAAGCACGACTACGCCTTCGTCCATATGCGCCTGCAAGTCGGCGCCGGGCGCGACCTGGCGACCAGACGCAAGGTCGCCGAGGGTTTGTTCGAGATCATCAAGGCGCACTTCGCCGAGCTCCAGGCCCAGCGCCTGCTGGCGCTGTCGTTCGAGATGAGCGAATTGGATGCCGAGCTGAACTTCAAGCACAACAACGTGCATGAGTTTCTCAAGCGCCAAGCGTGACCTGTGACCTGTAGCCGCTGCCGCAGGCTGCGATCGGCTTGGGCGGCACTTCCGACGAAGCAGTCGTGCTCTTGAGATTGCTGGAAGCCTCTTCGGGGCTTATCGCAGCCTGCGGCAGCGGCTAAAGGTCCGAGCCCTATCGACAAGAACAATAAAAGAGACCCGCCCATGTCCAGCTCGACCCTTGCCCTGCCCAGCGCCGCGGAGACGTCCGACACCTATCGGCGGATCACCTGGCGGCTGATGCCCCTGCTGTTCACCTGCTACATCTTCGCCCACCTGGACCGCATCAATATCGGCTTCGCCAAGCTGCAGATGACCCAGGACCTGGGCTTCAGCGACAGCGTCTACGGTTTTGGCGCCGGCCTGTTCTTCATCGCCTACGCGCTGTTCGGCGTGCCCAGCAACCTGGCCCTGGACCGGGTCGGGCCGCGCCGCTGGATCGCCAGCCTGATGGTGGTCTGGGGCCTGCTGTCCAGCGCCATGCTGCTGGTGGACAGCGCCGCCGGCTTCTACCTGTTGCGCTTTCTGCTGGGGGTGGCCGAGGCCGGTTTTTTCCCCGGCATCCTGGTGCTGCTCAATCGCTGGTTCCCGTCCAGCCGCCGGGGTCAGGTGACCGCGCTGTTCGCCATCGCCGTGCCCATGGCCGGGGTGATCGGCGGGCCGCTGTCGGGCTGGATTCTCGAAAGTTTCCACGACCTGGGCGGGATGCGTGGCTGGCAATGGATGTTCCTGATCGAAGGCCTGCCGGTGGTCCTGCTTGGCCTGGTGGTACTCAAGGCGCTGCCGGAAAGCATCGACAGCGTCGCCTGGCTGAGCGACCAACAAAAGCAGCAACTGCACGCGGCCCTGAGCCAGGAAGAACAGCACAAGCCGATCACCCGCTTCGCCGGCATCCTCCAGGACAGGCACATCTGGCTGCTGGTGTGCATCTATTTCGCGGTGATGCTGGCGGTCAACACCATCGCCTTCTGGATGCCCACCCTGATCCACCACGCCGGCATCGCCCGCGACAGCCGCGTCGGCCTGCTCAGCGCCCTGCCGTACCTGGCCGGCTGCCTGTTCATGATCGGCGTCGGCCGTTCTTCCGACCGCCTGCGCGAACGGCGCTGGCACCTGAGCGTGCCGCTGCTGATGTCCAGCGTCGGCCTGATCGTCGCCGGCCTGGCCCCGGACAATGCCTGGCTGGTGATGGCCGGGCTGCTGGTGGCCGGCATGGGCGCCAGCGCCGCGCTGCCAATGTTCTGGCAACTGCCGCCGGCCTTTCTCGCCAGCAACACCCAGGCCGCGGGGATCGCCCTGATCAGCTCCTTCGGCAGCATCGCCGCCTTCCTCGCGCCCTACCTGATCGGCGTGGTCCGCGACGCCACCCAGAGCGCCAGCCTCGCCCTCTATGCCCTGGCCCTGCTGATCGCCGGCGGCGCCTGGCTGGTGCTGCGGGTGCCGGCCCTTATCGTCAATCCCCAGGAGAAGTAACCATGCTCAGCACTTCGGATATCCAGCAGGCCGCCGCCCGCCTCGACGCCGCCGAACGCAACCGGGAACAGATCCCCCAGCTGTCGCTGGAGTTTCCCGAGATAACCATCGAGGACGCCTACGCCATCCAGCGCAGTTGGGTGGAACACAAGATCCGCGCCGGGCGCAAGCTGGTCGGGCACAAGATCGGCCTGACCTCGCGGGCCATGCAGGTGTCGTCGAACATCACCGAGCCGGACTTCGGTGCCCTGCTGGACGACATGCTGTTCGAGGAAGGCAGCGACATTCCCTTCCAGCGCTTTATCGTGCCGCGGGTCGAGGTGGAGCTGGCGTTCATCCTCGGCAAGCCGCTCAAGGGCCCGAATTGCACGCTGTTCGATGTGCTCGACGCCACCGAGTGGGTGATCCCGGCCCTGGAGATCATCGACGCGCGCATCCAGCAGGTCGACCCGCGGACCCAGGCCACGCGCAAGGTGTTCGACACCATCTCCGATAACGCCGCCAACGCCGGGGTGGTCATGGGCGGCCGCGCGGTGCGCCCTGGCGATATCGACCTGCGCAAGGTGCCGGCGGTGCTGTACCGCAATGGGGTGATCGAGGAATCCGGGGTATCCGCCGCGGTGCTCAACCACCCGGCCAAGGGCGTGGCCTGGCTGGCCAACAAGCTGGCGGCCTACGACGTCGGCCTGGAAGCCGGGCAGATCATCCTCGGCGGCTCCTTCACCCGCCCGGTGGCCGCCCGCCCCGGCGACACCTTCCACGTCGACTACGACCAGCTCGGCAGCATTGCCTGCGGTTTTGTCTGAGGAGCACGCTCATGCAACTGCCGATCAATCATTTCAAGCAACGCCTGCGGCAAGACGCGCCGCAGATCGGCCTGTGGCTGGGCCTGGCCAATGCCTATTGCGCGGAGTTGGCGGCCAACGCCGGTTTCGACTGGCTGCTGCTGGACGGCGAACACGCGCCCAACGACCTCAACAGCCTGCTCGGCCAGTTGCAGGCCATCGCCCCCTACCCGGTGCAGGGCATCATCCGCCCGCCGGTGGGCGACATCGCGCTGATCAAGCAACTGCTGGATATCGGCGCCCAGACCCTGCTGATCCCCATGGTCGAAAGCGTCGAGCAGGCCCGACAGCTGGTGCGCGCCATGCGTTATCCGCCGGCGGGCATCCGTGGCGTCGGCAGCGCCCTGGCCCGGGCCTCGCGCTGGAACAGCATCCCCGGCTACCTGGACCAGGCCGATGAGCAGATGTGCCTGCTGCTGCAGATCGAGAACCTCGAAGGCCTGGCCAACCTGGATGCCATCACCGCCCTGGACGGGGTCGATGGTGTGTTTATCGGCCCGGCCGACCTCTCGGCGTCTATGGGCCATCGCGGCAACCCGGGGCATCCCGAGGTGGTCGCGGCGATCGAGGACGCCATCGCGCGGATCCGCAAGGCCGGCAAAGCGGCCGGAATCCTCAGTGCCGACCGGACATTGGCGCAGCGCTATATCGAACTGGGGGCGAACTTCGTCGCGGTGGGGGTGGACACCACAGTGCTGATGAAGGGGCTGCAGGGATTGCTGGGGCAGTACAAGGAAGTGGCGGCGCCTACCTCGGGTGGTGGGGTTTACTGAAGTTCTGTGGGCGATCCCTGACGGCGCGGGGTGTCAGGTAGAGCTGATCGCGGGCAAGCCTCGCTCCTACAGAAGCCTGTGTCGATCCGCGAAATGGGGAGGACACAATCCTGTAGGAGCGGCCGGTCGACGCTCGATTGCCCGCGATGGCCTCAGCCCTGGCGCGCCGCCAGGCGCCAGACCCGGGCGATATCCGCGGCCCTGTCCCGCAGCAAGCGCGGCGCTTCGGCACAGGCCTGCTCCAGGGTCATGGGGCCGGCGGCCAGGGCAAAGGCCGCATCCACGCCGTGCTCATACATCTGCTCGTAGCCTTCGCCCAGGGTCCCGGCGATCACGATCACCGGCACATTGTGCTGCTTGGCGATGCGCGCCACGCCAAAGGGGGTCTTGCCGCGCAGGGTCTGGGCGTCGAAGCGACCTTCGCCGGTAATCACCAGGTCCGCGCCCTGCACGGCCTCGGCCAGCCCCACCAGCTCCGCCACCACTTCCACCCCCGGACGAAACCGCGCGCCGAGGAAGGCCTTGGCGGCGAACCCTAGGCCACCGGCGGCACCGCTGCCCGGCTCGTCGCGCACGTCCTTGTCCAACACCCGCGCGGCCTGGTCGGCGAACTGGCCGAGGGCGCGGTCCAGCTGTTCGACCTGCTGCGGCGACGCGCCCTTTTGCGGGCCGAAAATCGCCGAGGCGCCGTGAGGGCCACAGAGAGGATTGTTGACGTCGGCGGCGATCTCGAAACGCACCTCGGCCAGCCGTGGGTCGAGGTTGCTCAGATCGACCCGCGCCACCCGCGCCAGGGCCAGCCCGCCCAGCGGCAGAGCCTGGCCATCGCCATCCAGCAGGCGCACGCCCAGCGCCTGCAAGGCTCCGCTGCCAGCGTCGTTGGTGGCGCTGCCGCCGATGGCCAGGATCACCCGCCGCGCACCGGCATCC
Source organism: Pseudomonas sp. B3G-3 (assembly GCF_028640915.1). NCBI lineage: Bacteria > Pseudomonadati > Pseudomonadota > Gammaproteobacteria > Pseudomonadales > Pseudomonadaceae > Pseudomonas > Pseudomonas sp. B3G-3. Next base: position 32,209 of record NZ_JAQZAB010000054.1, read on the forward strand.
AGGGCCGCGCGGATCAACTCGCCGGTGCCGATGGTGCTGCTGGTGCAGGCATCGCGCTGGCCCGGTGGCACCAGTTGCAGACCACTGGCCTCGGCCATTTCGATGATCGCGGTCTGGCTCTGCGGCAGCCAGCCCCAGCGCGCGTCCACCGGTGCCCCCAGCGGCCCCTGGACCCGGGTGGTGCGCAACTGGCCCTCGCAGGCATCGAGGATCGACTCCACGGTGCCCTCGCCGCCGTCCGCCATCGGACGCTGGATCAGCTGCGCGTCCGGCCACACCCGCGCCAGCCCGTCGGCGATGGCGCTGGCCACGCCAGAGGCACTCAGGCTGTCCTTGAAGGAGTCGGGGGCGATGATGATTTTCATGGGCTATCTCCGGTTCTTATGGCGCCCATGCTGCCAGTTGGCCGCGACCTTGACCCCGGTCGGCTGCACAAGTGTGGGGCGGCTTTATTGTTCATTGTCACAATCATAGGAGCGAAGCCGCGAAAACCGCGCCGATGCAATCTTCTGTAGGAGCGAGGCTTGCCCGCGATCAAGGCACCGCGGTGCATCAGACTCACCGCGGCGTGGCCATCGCGGGCAAGCCTCGCTCCTACAGGGGTGGGCGCAAGGTTTTAAGGCGTGGTGGCGGGCGCATCGGTCTGCGGCAACAGCTGCACCCCCAGGTACAGCGCCAGCATGCCGTCGAGCTTGAGCGGGTCGACGCCGCTGAGTTCGGCGATGCGCTCCATGCGGTAGCGCAGGCTGTTGCGGTGGATACCCAGGGCGTCGGCGCAGGCCTGGCTCTGGCCGTCGTGGTCGCACCAGCTGCGCAGGGTCGCCAGCAGCTGGCCATTGCTGTCCTTGGCGATGACCTTGCGCAAGGGGCTGAGCAACTCGTCGAGGGCATCGTCATTGCGATGGCGCCAGAGCATCACCGGCAGGCGGAAACGGTTGAGGGTCAGCAAGCGCGACTGGGGCAGCACGTCACGGCCATAGGCGAGCAAGTCGCCGACCCGCCGGTAGCAACGGCGCAGCCCTGCCAGCCCATCGGCCTGGCCGCCCACGGCGATGCGCAGGATGTTCCAGCCCAGGCTGTCGAGCTTTTCCAGCAGCCGCGGGTTGTCGACGCTCAGGGTCGCCGGCCGGCACCACAGCAACGAGGACTTGGCCGAACTGACGCACCAGCTGTCCGGATAACGCGACATCAGCCAGGCGCTCAAGGCTTCGACTGTCTGCCCCGCGCCCTGCGCCGCTCCTTCCCGGTCCGGGCCCAGCTCGAACAGATAAGGCGTGCGCGGCAGCTGCGGCTTGAGCCCCATCTGCTGCGCCTCGTCCACCAGCCGCGGCGAATCCCCGCTGTCGCTGAGCAGCAGCGCCAGCAGGTCGTCGCAACGCTGGCGGCGCCATTGCTGTTCCGCTTGCTGGTGGCGCTGGCCCACCAGCATCTCGGCGGTCATGCGTACCAGCTCGGCATAGGTGCGCAGCCGTTCCGGCTCGCCGGTGATGCCCAGCACGCCGATCAGCCGCTGGTCGTGCAGCAGCGGCAGGTTGATCCCCGGCTGCACGCCCTTGAGGTGCTTGGCGGTCTGCGCGTCGATCTCCACCACCCGGCCGTTGGCCAGCACCAGCTGCGCGCCTTCGTGACGGGTGTTGATGCGTTCGGGCTCGCCGCTGCCAAGGATCAGGCCCTGGCTGTCCATGACGTTGACGTTGTAGGGCAGGATGGCCATCGTCCGGTCGACGATATCCTGCGCCAGGTCGTGATCCAGTTCGAACATAGCGGCGTGATCCTAGGAAAGCGGGCTCGGGGCAATGACAAAGGCTTGTTCACCGGCACAGGGGATGCCGGCAAACCCTGTGCGCCGGCACAAAGACAGCGGCCCATGGGGTGACCGAGACTCTCGGGGCGATCAACGTTAACCTCGCATCGCAAAAAATCATAATAAAGAGAGACACGCCATGTCACAGAGCGCCGCTGCCACCCTGGCCACCGATGACGATAAAAACGCCGTCTACAAGCGCATCACCCTGCGCCTGATCCCCTTCATCTTCATCTGCTACCTGTTCAACTACCTCGACCGGGTGAACGTCGGCTTTGCCAAGCTGCAGATGCTCGATGCCCTGAAATTCAGCGAAACCGTCTACGGCCTCGGTGCCGGGATCTTCTTCATCGGCTACGTGCTGTGCGGCGTGCCGAGCAACCTGGCGCTGAACAAATTCGGCCCGCGGCGCTGGATCGCGCTGATGATGATCACCTGGGGCACGCTGTCGACCTGCCTGCTGTTCGTCACCACGCCGACCCAGTTCTACACCCTGCGCCTGTTCACCGGCGCCGCCGAGGCCGGCTTCTTCCCCGGCGTGGTGCTGTACCTCTCGCAGTGGTTCCCGAGCTTCCGTCGCGGCCGCATCATGGCCCTGTTCATGTCGGCGATCCCGGTGTCCGGCCTGCTCGGCAGCCCGTTCTCCGGCTGGATCCTCAACCACTTCGCCGCGGGCCAGGGCGGCATGGCCGGCTGGCAGTGGATGTTCCTGCTGCAGGGCATCCCTACCGTGATCCTCGGCGCCCTGGCGTACTTCCTGCTCAATGACAATTTCGCCCACGCCAAGTGGCTGAGCCCGCAGGAACGCGCGCTGCTGGAAGCCGACCAGGCCGAAGACGCCGCGCGCAAGCCGCGGACCACTGGCGACTCCCTAACCGCGGTGTTCAAGAACCCGGCCATCTGGGCTTTCGGCCTGATCTACTTCTGTATCCAGAGCGGCGTGTACGCCATCAACTTCTGGCTGCCGTCGATCATCAAGAACCTGGGGTTCAGCGACAACCTGGTGATCGGCTGGCTCAGCGCCATTCCCTATCTGCTGGCGGCGCTGTTCATGCTGATGGTCGGGCGCTCGGCCGACCTGCGCCAGGAACGCCGCTGGCACCTGGTGGTACCGATGCTGATGGGCGCCATCGGCCTGCTGATCGCGGTCAACTTCGCCGCCAACCCGACCGTCGCCATCCTCGGCCTGACCCTCGCCACCATGGGCGCCCTCACCGGCCTGCCGATGTTCTGGCCGGTGCCGACGGCGCTGCTGAGCGCCGGCGCCGCTGCGGGTGGCCTGGCACTGATCAACTCCATGGGCCAGATGGCCGGCTTCCTCAGCCCCTACATCGTCGGCTGGGTCAAGGACAGCACCGGCTCCACCGATGCCGCGCTGTACCTGCTGGCGGGTGTCATCGTCGCGGGTAGCCTGCTGGCCCTGCGCATGACCCGCACGTTGAAACGCTGAATCACGCCTCCGAGCCTGCCACCGGGCCTGCCCTTTGGCGGGCCCGGCTTCCCGGGACAAACCACGGGTTTGTCACCGCCTCGCTACAAAAAGCAACAGCCCACCCGAGCACACCCGTGGTATATCGGACAGACGTCCGGCCGCGGCAGTTTTCCATTGGCTGGATCGATTGATGACCTCCCTCGCAGACCTTACCGAAGGAAGACCCACACGATCATGACCGCGCCCATCTCCCTCGCCCGCCTGAGCGACATCCAAGCCCTCGAACAACAGCAGCCCCTGGCCCAGCGCAATCTTCCCGCCAGCACCTATGAACTGTTGCAACGCTCGGCCAGCCGTTTCGGCGAGCGCACCGCCCTGACCTTCCTGCCCCAGGGCAGCATCCAGGACCAGCCCTGGAACATCAGCTACGCCGAGTTGTTCGCCCAGGTCACCCGCACCGCCAACGCCCTGCACCGGCTGGGCATCCGCCCGGGCAAGGCGGTGTCCTTCCTGCTGCCCAACCTGCCGCAGACCCATTACGTGATCTGGGGCGGCGAGGCCGCCGGGATCGTCAACGCCATCAACCCGCTGCTGGAGCCGGAACACATCGCCGAACTGGTCCGCGCATCCGGCACCACGGTGCTGGTGACCCTGGCGCCCTTCCCCGGCACCGACCTCTGGCAAAAGGTCGCCAACCTGCGCGAGCGTCTGCCGGAGCTGGAAGCCATCGTCACCATCGACCTGGCCAACCTGCTGCCCGAGCCGCAACGCAGCGCGATCAAGAGCCAGCGCCCGGCGATGCCGGAGGGCGTGCTGGACTTCGACACCCTGCTCGCCGCCTGCCCCGCCGACCACCTGGAAAGCGGCCGGGTGATCCAGCCGGACGACATCGCCTCGTACTTCCACACCGGCGGCACCACCGGCACGCCGAAACTGGCACCCCACAGCCACCTCAATGAAGTGGCGATGGCCGAGATCATTGGCCTGCATGGCGATTACAGCAGCCACGACGTGCTGCTCTGCGGGCTGCCGCTGTTCCACGTCAACGGGGTGATACTCACTGGCCTCGCCGCCTTCCACCGCGGCGCCCGGGTACTGCTGGCCGGGCCCCAGGGCTACCGCAACCCGACGCTGATCAAGGATTTCTGGCACCTGGTGGAGCGTTACCGGATCAGTTGTTTCAGCGGTGTGCCGACCATCTTTGCCGCCTTGCTGCAGGTACCCAACGACGGCATCGATGTCTCCAGCCTGCGCTTTGCGGTGTGCGGCGCCGCGCCCATGCCGGTGGAACTGATCCGTCAGTTCGAGGCGCGCTCGGGGCTGAAGATCATCGAAGGTTACGGCCTCACCGAAAGCACCTGCGCCACCAGTTGCAACCCTCGGGACGGCGAGCGCCGGATCGGCTCCATCGGCCTGCGCCTGCCGTATTGCGAGGTCAAGATCGCCGTGCTCGACAGCGACGGCCATTACCTGCGCGATGCCGCCACCGACGAGCCCGGCAATGTCTGCCTGCGCGGGCCGACGGTGTTCAAGGGCTATCTGCAGGCCGACAAGAACCAGGGCCTGTGGCTCGACGGCGGCTGGTTCAACACCGGCGACCTGGGGCGCATCGACCGCGACGGCTACATCTGGCTGACCGGGCGCAGCAAGGACCTGATCATCCGCGGCGGCCACAACATCGACCCGCAGATGATCGAAGAAGCCCTGCACCGCCACCCGGCCGTGGCCATGGCCGCGGCGGTGGGCAAGCCGGACATCAAGGCTGGCGAGCTGCCGGTGGTGTACGTCCAGCTCAAGGCCGGCGCCAGCGCCGATCCGGCCGAGCTGCTGGAGCACGCCGCGCGGCATATCCATGAACGGGCCGCGCTGCCCAAGGACGTCTGGCTGCTCGAGCAGATCCCCCTGACGGCTGTGGGCAAGACCTTCAAGCCGGCCCTGCGCCTGGACGCCATTCGCCGGGTATTCGAAGACGAGGTGCGCCAGGTTGCCGACGGCATCCGCGTCGAGGCCGTCAGCGACGAGCGCCACGGGCAACGGGTGGATATCCATGTGCCTGACCTGGATGCGACCCGCCGCGCGGCCCTGGACCAGCGCCTGAGCGGTTACGCGGTGCGCTACCAGTTGCATTCGGCCTGAGTCGCCGGCGGCCCCGGCCATCGGGGTCGCCGCGCTGCAAGGCATTCACCTGTAGCCGCTGCCGCGGGCTGCGATCGGTTTGGGCGGCACTCCGTGCGAAGCGGCCGTGACCGGAGAGAAGCCGTTTTACTGACAGACCGCGTCATGGCTGATGGCGAGTCCTGCGGCCTCGATCGCAGCCTGCGGCAGCGGCTACAGTTTCGGCTTCTGCGCTGACGGACCAGATGCTTGCGCCCCCCGTATTGGTGCGGCCATGTTTCATTCAGGCGCGCCGCCATCCGCTTCATAGCGATACCCCGGATGCAGGTCGGCGCCCGCCGGCGCATCCAGTTCCAACACCAGGCCACCCGGCATCTGCACGAAAATCTGCCAGGTGCCGTCCTGTGGCACCTGCGCCACCTGATGCGGCAGGCCGCTGGCCTGAACCCGCTGCAACACCACTGCGGCATCCTCCTCGGTCCTGAAGGCGATATGGCTAAGCGCCGTCTCGGCGAAGGTCGGCTGCTCGATCACATGCACCAGCGCCTGCCCGTCCTGGTACAGCCAGCGCCCGGGAAAGGGAAACGGCGGGCGCCGTCCGGCCTGCAGCCCGAGCAAGGCCTGGAAGGCCTGCTGCAAGGCGTCGCCCTCGGCGGTGTTGAAGGCCAGATGATCGAAATGCCAGGTCATGACGCACCTCCACCGCCGATAACGACCGTGCAATTCGGCAAGAAAGTACTGAGCAGTTTCATAGAGTCACCCTTGTGCGATGGAAGTGACTGCATATTCACAGCTTGATAATCGAGGAAAAATCCCGGTAAAACGCAAGGATCTTTAAAGGATTTTTAGCAATGAGCTCGATTCTCGACCTTGAAGTCTTCGTCCGCACCGCCGACTCCGGCAGCATTTCCGCCGCCGCCCGCAGCCTGGAGTTGACCCCCGCCGCCGCCAGCATCGCCCTCAAGCGCCTGGAAACCCGCCTGGGCATGCGCCTGCTGGCGCGCTCGACCCGCAGCATGCGCCTCACCGAAGAAGGCCGGCGCTACCTGGACAGCGTGCGCGTGGCACTGGCGGCCCTGGCGGAAGGCGAGCAGGCCCTGAAGCAGCAGAGCCAGGGCCTCAGCGGTGTGCTGCAACTGGCGGCGCCGTCGGATTTCGGGCGCAACCTGCTGCTGCCCTGGCTGGACGACTTCAAGCGCGAACACCCGCATATCCGCCTGCAATTGTTGCTCAACGACCGGCACAGCGACCTGTTCCGCGAGACCGTCGACGTCGCCCTGCGCTTCGGCGTGCCCAGCGACTCCAGCCTGGTGGCCCTGCCGATCCTGCCCCGGCATCACCGGCTGGCCTGCGCCAGCCCCGACTACCTGGCGCGCCACGGCACGCCACAGACCCCCGCCGAGCTGAGCGAGCACAGCGCCCTGATCTATCTGCGCAACGGCCGCCCCTACAACAGCTGGCACTTCAGCCGGGATGGCGAGGTGCAGGAAGTCCAGGTGCGCGGCGACTACCTCAGCGACGACGGCGAAGTGGCGCGACGCTGGGCCCTGGCCGGCCACGGCATTGCCTACAAGGCCTGGCTCGACGTGGCCAGCGACATTCGCGCCGGGCGCCTGATGCCTCTGCTCAGCGACTGGCAGGGTGAAAGCGTGCCGCTCAACCTGCTGTGCCCGCACCGTTTGCAGGTCTCGGAACGGGTGAAGGTGCTGCAAGGCTTTTTGCAGGCTCGCTGCCAACTGCTGGCGGGATAATTCAGATTGCTCCCTACGCCCGTTCTGGTATTTGATGGGCGTCCCATGACCGGTCGCTGGCCGCTGTCGCGCCGGCCTTACCTCACGCACAAGGATTTCGTACATGAGCTATCGCATCCTCGGCCATTCCGGGCTGCACGTGTCCCCCCTGACCCTCGGCACCATGATGTTCGGCGAACAGACCAGCACCGAGGACTCCCTGCGCATCATCGACAAGGCCTGGGACCAGGGCATCAACTTCATCGACACCGCCGACGTCTACACCGGCGGCCGTTCCGAAGAGATCGTCGGCGAAGCCATCGCCAGCCAGCGTGACCAATGGGTGCTGGCGACCAAGGTCGGCTTCGGCCCCGCCGATGGCGTGCCCAACCGCAGCGGCCTGAGCCGCAAGCACATCTTCAACGGCATCGACGCCAGCCTGACCCGCCTGGGCACCGATTACATCGACATCTACTACCTGCACCGCGAAGACCACAACACGCCGCTGGAAGTCACGGTGTCGGCCATCGGCGACCTGCTGCGCCAGGGCAAGATCCGCTACTGGGGCCTGTCCAACTACCGCGGCTGGCGCATCGCCGAGGTGATCCGCATCGCCGACCGGCTCGGCGTCGACCGGCCGGTGATCAGCCAGCCGCTGTACAACATCGTCAACCGCCAGGCCGAGACCGAGCAGATCACCGCGGCCCAGGCCTACGGGCTCGGCGTGGTGCCCTACAGCCCGCTGGCCCGCGGCGTGCTCAGCGGCAAGTACGCGCCGGATGTCGCCCCCGACAGCAACAGCCGCGCCGGGCGCCAGGACAAACGCATCCTGGAAACCGAATGGCGCGTCGAGTCGCTGCGCATCGCCCAGCAGATCCAGCAGTACACCCAGGGCCGCGGGGTCGGCATGGTCGAGTTCGCCATCGCCTGGGTGCTGAACAATGCCGCAGTCAGCTCGGCGATCGTCGGCCCGCGCACCGAGGCACAGTGGGACGCCTACACCAAGGCGCTGGAGGTGAAGATCAGCGCCGAGGATGAGGCCTTCATCGATTCGCTGGTCACTCCGGGGCATGCCTCGACCCCGGGCTTCAACGACGTCAGCCACTTCGTCTCCGGACGCACGCCACGCTGATCTCCCCACAGCGGTGGCCCCTTCCGCGGGCCACCCGCTGCCCCACTGCCGGTGAGTGGCGGCAAACGGGATATTTTCCCGCAACTTGCGATAAATCCGAGTAAACGTCTCGCGCCAAACCCTCTATATTCCCCGCAGTTTTTCCCTCCATCCCATTTGCCTGGTTCAGGTCACACGAGGACAGCTTGTCTAAAGGTATTGCTCTATCGGTCTTGGCGTCGGTGCTGTTTGCCGTCATGTATTTCTACACCTCCTTGCTGGCGCCCCTGACCGGGGTGGAGATTTTCGGCTGGCGCATGCTGCTCACCGCGCCGTGCATGACCGTGTTCATGCTGCTGAGCGGCGAATGGCGGCATGTCGGGGCGATCCTCAAGAGACTGCTGGGCCAACCGCTTCTGCTGCTGGCGCTGCCGCTGTCCGCGGCGCTGCTCGGGGTGCAGCTGTGGCTGTTCATGTGGGCGCCGTTGAATGGCTACAGCCTGGATGTGTCGCTGGGGTATTTTCTGCTGCCACTGACCATGGTCCTGACCGGACGCATCGTCTACGGCGAACAGCTGTCGCGGCTGCAAAAGATCGCCGCCGGCCTGGCGACCCTGGGGGTGCTCAACGAGCTGTATCAGGTGGGCAGTTTTTCCTGGGCGACCTTGTTGGTGGCCATCGGTTATCCGGTCTATTTCGTGCTGCGCAAACGCCTGGCCTCCGACAACCTGGGCGGCCTGTGGCTGGACATGGCCCTGCTGCTGCCAATCGCGCTGTGGTTCGTGCAAGGCGGCGAGCAGGGTTTTGCCGTGGTCGATCAACACCCCTGGCTGTACCTGCTGATTCCGTTGCTGGGGTTGATCAGTGCCTCGGCGCTGGTGGCCTATATCATCGCCAGCCGCCTGCTGCCCTTCAGCCTGTTCGGCTTGTTGAGCTATGTCGAACCGGTGTTGCTGCTGGGCGTGGCCCTGTTGCTGGGAGAAAGCATCCAGGCCGGGGAATGGCTGACCTACCTGCCGATCTGGCTGGCGGTACTGGTGCTGGTGTACGAGGGGTTCAAGCATCTGATGCGCCAGCGCAGAAGCTGAACCAGCTGTTGCTGTTGCTGTTGTAGGAGCGAAGCTTGCTCGCGATGAATGCGACGCGGATCACCTGTTGCACCGCGTTGCCGGCATCGCGGGCAAGCCTCGCTCCTACAGAAGAAGATCGGGTCAGGGTTTGATTTGCTTCAGCTCGTTGAGCAGGGCCAGCAGGGCCTGCATCTTCTCTTCGCCGAACTGCTGCTGGATGCGTTGGTAGTTGATTTCCATATCGCCGCTCATGGACTCGAAACAGGCCTCGCCCTTTTCCGTCAGGGTGATGAACAGGCGGCGCTGGTCCTCGGGGGATTTACGCCGGCTGACGTATTCGTCGCGCTCCAGGCGGGTCAACACGCCGGTCATGCTCGGCGGCAGGATACAGGCCATTTTCGCCAGCTGATGGCTTTCCAGCTCGCCGTTCTGGCGCAGGATGCGGATCACCCGCCACTGCTGCTCGGTCAGGTCGTGCTGGTTGAGGGACGGGCGAAAGAATGCCATGGCCGCTTCGCGGGCCTGAAGCAGGGTCAATGTCAGGGAAGGTCTTGGGTTGGTCATGTGCGGGTCGTTCACAGGGCTGGATGGCGACGCTCGGCGCCACAAAGGCTGAACATTAACACATTCACAATCGCCAACCGACAGGCAAAACAAAGCCCGGTCGAGAATTCCCCGACCGGGCTTGATCGTCAGCCAGGCCGCGGCTTAGTCGGTGGACAGCACGCCACGACGGACCTGGTCGCGTTCGATCGATTCGAACAGTGCCTTGAAGTTGCCCTCGCCGAAACCATCGTCGCCTTTACGCTGGATGAATTCGAAGAACACCGGGCCCATCAGGGTTTCCGAGAAGATCTGCAGCAGCAGGCGCTTGTCGCCCTCTTCCGAGGAACCGTCCAGCAGGATGCCCCGCGACTGCAGCTCGTTCACCGGCTCGCCGTGGTTCGGCAGGCGGCCTTCGAGCATTTCGTAGTAGGTGTCCGGCGGCGCGGTCATGAAGCGCATGCCGATCTTCTTCAGCTGATCCCAGGTCTTGACCAGGTCGTCGGTGAGGAAGGCCACGTGCTGGATGCCCTCGCCGTTGAACTGCATCAGGAACTCTTCGATCTGCCCGGCGCCCTTGGATGACTCTTCGTTCAGCGGGATGCGGATCATGCCATCGGGTGCGGTCATGGCCTTGGAGGTCAGGCCGGTGTATTCGCCCTTGATGTCGAAGTAACGGATCTCGCGGAAGTTGAACAGCTTCTCGTAGAAGCCGGCCCAGTAGGCCATGCGCCCGCGATACACGTTGTGGGTCAGGTGGTCGATGATCTTCAGGCCAGCGCCCTGCGGATGGCGGTCCACGCCTTCGAGGTAGACGAAGTCGATGTCATAGATCGAGCTGCCTTCGCCGAAGCGGTCGATCAGGTACAGCGGCGCGCCGCCGATGCCTTTGATCGCCGGCAGGTTCAGCTCCATCGGGCCGGTTTCGATGTGGATCGGCTGGGCACCCAGTTCCAGGGCGCGCTTGTAGGCCTTTTGCGAATCCTTGACGCGGAACGCCATGCCACACACGGACGGGCCGTGCTCGGCGGCGAAGTACGAAGCGACGCTGTGGGGCTCGTTGTTGAGGATCAGGTTGATCGCACCCTGGCGATACAGGTGCACGTCTTTGGACCTGTGGGTCGCGACCTTGGTGAAACCCATGATCTCGAAGATCGGCTCGAGGGTGTTGGGGGTAGGTGATGCGAATTCGATGAATTCAAAGCCCATCAGGCCCATCGGGTTTTCGAAGATATCTGCCATGGTTGGCGCCTCATCATGCTTTTAGAAATTAACGGATCGTTAGTGGCTAGCAATGCTGAGGCAGGCAGGTGGCGCGCAAGAGATGCCCCGCACGCTGCGCGCGAGGAAATCACCGTAAATCAGTTGAAACCCGAGAATCTTCATGTCGACCCTGTCTTACCGGCTGGGGGGCGAGGCTTCTGCTGCCAGAAGACTTTATTATTGTATGCGTAACCAGATTCTACACAGCGTAAAACTGTTTGTCCGCACTCTCTATAAAATCCGCTTTTTTTCCAGGCTCGCAAGGGGTTTGTTGCACTGGTAAATGCCCCACAGGATCAGCACGCCGCCCAGGCACATGGCCAGGCTCAGGCGCTCGTCCAGCAGCAGCGCGCCAAGGATCACCGCGGTCAGCGGATTGAGCGCGATAAACACTCCCGAACGGGTCGCGCCGATCTTGCGCAGGCCGTCGTAATACCAGATATAGGCCAGGGCCGAGCCCAGCACGCCGAGGTACAGCAGGCTCAGGCCCTGCTCCAGGGTCAGGCTCGCCAGTGCCTCGAGGCGCACCTCGCCGCGCAGGGCGGTGGTACTCCAGAGCATTGCCGTGCCCAGCAGGATCGAATAGGTCACGGTCTGCAACGGGCCCAGGGTCTGGTTCAGGTTGCGCGAAAACAACGAATAGACGCCCCAGCCCAGCACACAGCCGAAAATCAGCAGGTCCCCGCGCCCACTGCCCGCTCCACTGGACAAGGCCCCCGGGTCACGACTGAGGATCACCACCCCCGCGCCCCCCAGGCACAAGGCAATGCCGAACAGCTTGGCGCCGCTCAAGCGCTCCTTGAACAGCGCCCAGGACGCCAGGGCAATCACCGCCGGATTGAGCGCGACGATCAACGAGGCGCGCGAGGCATTGATCGACTGCAGGCCCTCGAAGAAACACAGGTTGTAGAAAAAGATCCCGAAAAACCCCAGCACCGCCAGCTGGGCGAACTGCGCCAGGCTCGGGCGCACCAGGGCAATCCGGGCGATCGCCAGGAACAGCAGCAAGGCCAGGCTGGCCAGGAGAAAACGCAGGCTGGCGGCCAGCAAAGGCTCCAAGGTACCCGCCAATAGCCGCCCGGCAACAAAGGTGCCGCCCCAGATCATGGTGACCGCCGCCAGCTTGCAATACACCGGCAGATCGGAAGGCCCGGCACAGGTTTGATCGACAGTTTTCATAAGGCCCCGAGGCGCGGATCAAGGAAGGTTCGGGTATTCTTCGACTAATGCCCGATCATCGTAAAATGAGCTTTTACTCATGACCCTGAGCCAACTGCAGATCTTCTCCCTGGTGGCCGAGCTGCGCGGTTTCACTAGCGCCGCCAGCCGCCTGGGCATCAGCCAGTCGGCGGTGTCCCACGCGCTCAAGTCCCTGGAGCAGGAACTCGGGGTCGAACTGATCCGCCGGCATCAGTCGCTGGTGGAACTCACCGATATCGGCCAGCAACTATTACTGCGAGCCCGCGCCATCCTCGGCCTGGCCGCCACCATGGAACAGGAAGCCGCCGATGCCCGCGGCATGAAACGCGGCACCTTGCGCATCGGCTCGTTCGGCCCGACCTCGTCGATGAAGCTGCTTCCGGCGATCCTCCGGAGTTACCGCGAGGCCCATCCCGGTATCGAGGTGCACATCGACGAGGGGCCCGACCGCCAGGTGCTGCAATGGCTGGAGGAACGGCGCATCGATGTCGGCTTCGTGGTGCTGCCCCAGGAGCGCTTCGACTGCTTCGCCCTGGTGGAAGACCAGATGGTGGCGCTGATCCCCAGCCAACATGGGCTGGCCGCCAAGGACTCGGTGAGCCTTGCCGAGCTGTGCGACGACCCGTTCATCCTCACCGAGGCCGGTTCCGCCGAGCTGGTTTCCCGGCTGTTCCTCGCGGCCAGGCTCAGCCCCAACATCCGCTATCGCAGCTCGCAGCTGCTCAGCACCCTGGAGACCGTGGCCCGCGGCGATGCCCTGACCCTGGTCGCCCAATTGTCGCTGCCCGAGGCCAACGACCCGCGTTATCGGGTCAAGGCGCTGTCACCCCCCGCCCGGCGCCAGGTAGGGCTGGCGGTGCTGGACCGGCGGCAGGCGTCGCCGGCGACCCTGGCCTTTATCGAGCAGGCGCGGAGTCTGTATCGCCGTGACTGAGCGCAACCCGGGGCCACCGTCTATCATGCCCATGGACCGGATGCCGCCGTACCGTCCAGCGGCTTTTGAGTGTTTTCTGGCCTCCATTTCGCCACAGGTTTTTCCTCCATGCCATTGACCGCCAAAGGCCCGCTGAAACGCTCTACCCGCAATCTGTGGACCCTGCTGATCGGCTTGCTGCCGGTAGCGCTGGGCGTGGTCATCCTCTATATGCAGGCCGAGCGCGCGCTGATCCACAGCAGCCAGCAGACCGCCGAGGAAGCGATCCGCCAGTTCGACCTGATGCTCGACAACACCGACATCGCCGCCCGGTCGCTGATGGCGCAAGTCGGCCAGCCCTGCGACGATTTCCGGCAACTGGCCCTGCGCGAACAGGTGACTCGCCGCCCGTTCGTGCGCTCGACCAATCTGGTGTGGCGCAATGACAATTACTGCAGCTCGCTGCTCGGCCCGTCCTCGTTCGAGCTGGACCCGGCCAACTATGTCGACGGCAAGCTGTGGTTGATGGACGGCAACCCGGTCACGCCCAACACCGCGCTGCTGGTCTATCGCCTGCAAGAGGGCGAACGCGCGGTCCTGGCCAGCATCGACGGTTATCACCTGAGCAACGCCTTGCGCCTGATCAGCCGCTTTGCCGAGCTGCAACTGCAAGTGGGCCCCTACTGGCTGGCCGACGATGGCCAGGTCCACGAATCCGTCGCCCCGCCGCCCCCGGTAGCCCCTTATCGGATGGCCTCTTCGCGCTTTCCCTACAGCGTCAACGCGGGGTTCCCCGAGGGCGATATCTGGCTCTACATGAAGTCCCAGTACCCTGCCCTGTTCAGCCTGCTGATCTTTTTCGGGGTGCTGGCGGCGGTCCTTGGCCACTGGCTGCAAAAGCGCTCGTCGTCCCCCAGTCATGAACTGCAACGCGCCCTGGAAGCGGCCGAGTTCATCCCGTACTTCCAGCCCGTGGTGCGTGGCGACACCAAGCAGTGGGCCGGCATCGAAGTACTGATGCGCTGGAAACACCCTCGTGAAGGCCTGGTGCGTCCGGACCTGTTCATTCCCTTCGCCGAGCATTCCGGCCTGATCGTGCCCATGACCCGTTCGCTGATGCAGCAGACCGCCCTGCTGCTGGCGCCTCATGCCCATACCTTCATCGACGACTTTCATATCGGCATCAATATCACCGCCAGCCATTGCCAGGACCTGGAGTTGCTCGAGGATTGCCGGGAGTTTCTCGACCTGTTCCCGCCGGGCAAGGTGCGCCTGGTCCTGGAGTTGACCGAACGCGAACTGGTGGAGCCGACCGCGATCACCCACAGCCTGTTCGAGGAACTGCACAAGTTGGGGGTGATGATCGCCATCGACGACTTCGGCACCGGCCATTCAAGCCTGGGTTACTTGCGCAAGTTCAATGTCGACTATCTGAAGATCGACCAGAGCTTCGTGGCCATGATTGGGGTTGACGCCCTGTCCCGCCACATACTCGACAGCATCATCGAACTCTCGGGCAAACTCGAACTGGGGATAGTCGCCGAGGGTGTGGAAACAGCGGAACAACAGGACTATCTGGCCGCCCATGGAGTCGATTTCCTACAAGGCTACTTATTCGGCAGACCGATGCCCGGGGAAGATTTCCTACAAGCGCTGGCGCGCCATTAAATAGCCATTTCTGATGAAAATTTATTGAACTCGGCAATTGTTTCACGCACCAATTTGAATCAGAAGATGACAAATTGTGTGCACCAACAACGCCATGATTTACTTGCGCCAGATTAACTACTACAATTTTTCCAGCCTGTACAAGATTCGCAGGTGGGCCATTATAATCGAGTCGTTCTAAGGCTCTTGGCTTATAGCTTTGTTTGCGGTTGGTATCAGCCAAATACACTATTGGAGTAAAGATATTGTCCAGACTCGCTGAATTTCGTGCAGCAGAAAAGGCCCTTCAAGAACAGCTCGCCCAGCTGGAATCCCTGAAGAACGACGCCGGACTCAAGAAAGAAATCGAGTTCGAGGAAAAGCTCCAGGGCCTGATGAAGACCTACGGCAAAAGCCTGCGCGACATTATCGCCATTCTCGATCCTCATCCGGGCAAATCCGCTCTGCCGCTCTCGGGCGCGCCGAAAACCCGTCGTGCACGCGTGGTCAAGGTTTATCAGAACCCGCACACCGGCGAGTTGATCGAAACCAAGGGCGGCAATCATCGCGGCCTTAAAGCCTGGAAAGAACAGTACGGCGCTGCCACTGTAGATTCCTGGCTGCGCAGTTAAGTAACCGATGTATATAAAAGACCCTGCCTATGCAGGGTCTTTACCTTTAAACGAAGGCTGTTTGTTTCGAAATCGAATAAGTTGCAGCCCATAGATTGCCTGAGCGGCAATAAACACCCAGCCGAAACTGCAGCTGCCCCCCCAATCCCCCTGCCCGATCCTACAACTTTGTATTTAGTTCAAAGGCGCGAAACGCGCTGGCCGACGTAGCACAATCGTCCTGTTAAAGTTTCAGGCTACTTCGCACCCCGCGGATTTCCTCCTGGCTTTCGGCATAAACCGCAGCCTGTCCGGCATAAGACAATACATAGGCCTTATCGCCATCGACAGCCGCCACCAGTGTTTGCGACAACACATGGCGGCCGTTTTCGGTAATGGTGCAAGTGGTTTCCAGCGCCGCCAGACGACTCAATGTCGTGTCATGAATGCGCGTGCACACACTTTGATAACCGCCGCGCCCAAAGTCCTTCTGCACCGACTTGCGCATCTCCAGCAAGACCGCCTGCAAATTGACCTGATGCCCGCTTTCAACTTGAGTCATGGTCAACTCCATGACCATCAACGGCGTACCGCCGGCATCGTTCTTCACCGCGCGCTGGCGGAATACCTTGGCCGGTTGTTCTTGCGCCTGTGGCAACTCTTCGATCTGCCAGCCGCTGGGCCAGGTGATCACCGGGTCCGCCGCCTCGGCCAGGGCCGGAAGCAGAAGCCAGGACGCAAGCAGGCACAGGGTTTTGAACGATAAGCGCATGGTCATGAACACGTAGGGGGCGGGCCCTGAAGTCTGAGGCTGGCAGGAGTATCGAGCAACAGGTTCGTAGCTTTGTGTTTGGTGCGCCCTGCCGCTCTTGCGTATCATTGCCCGACCGCAAGGACGCCCGAAGCCCTGCAAGCCAAGGGACTGCTCGTCAGCGCGAGCGCCGTTTGCCCCACTTCTTTTCCGGAGGGCCCATGAGCCTGCACGAACTCAATACTTTCCCCGGCGTGACTGCCCAGCCTGACACCGCCACTACCAACTTTGTGTTCAACCACACCATGTTGCGGGTCAAGGACATCACCCAGTCCCTGGATTTCTACACCCGCGTCCTGGGTTTCTCGCTGGTGGAAAAACGCGACTTCCCCGAAGCCGAATTCAGCCTGTACTTCCTCGCCCTGGTGGACAAGGCGCAGATCCCGGCCGACGCCGCGGCCCGTACCGAATGGATGAAATCGATCCCTGGCATCCTCGAGCTGACCCACAACCACGGCACCGAGAACGACGCGGCTTTCGCCTATCACAACGGCAACACCGACCCGCGCGGCTTTGGCCATATCTGCATTTCGGTGCCGGATATCGTCGCCGCCTGCGAGCGCTTCGAAGCCCTGGGCTGCGATTTCCAGAAGCGCCTGAACGACGGCCGCATGAAGAGCCTGGCCTTTATCAAGGACCCGGACGGCTACTGGGTGGAGATCATCCAGCCAGCGCCGCTGTAACCCACCTGTATTGCCCGCGATAGGCACAACGCGGTTTGCCTGACTCACCGCGTTATCGTTGATCGCGAGCAAGCTTCGCTCCTACAGAAGCCACCAACAAAAAACCCCATGAGCCAAGGCTCATGGGGTTTTGTTTTTTCCGCTGTCGACTCAGGCCGGCGCGGAGGTGCGGATCAGGTGGTCGAAGGCACTCAGCGAAGCCTTGGCGCCCTCGCCTACCGCGATCACGATCTGCTTGTACGGCACGGTGGTCACGTCACCGGCGGCAAACACGCCGGGCAGCGAAGTCTCGCCACGGGCATCGACAATGATCTCGCCACGGGGCGACAGCTCGACAGTGCCCTTGAGCCAGTCGGTGTTCGGCAGCAGACCGATCTGCACGAAGATCCCTTCCAGGTCGACGGTGTTGAACTCGCCCGAATCGCGGTCCTTGTACACCAGGCCGGTGACTTTCTGGCCGTCACCCTTGACTTCGCTGGTCAGCGCGCTGGTGATCACCTTGACGTTCGCCAGGCTGTACAGCTTGCGTTGCAACACGGCGTCGGCGCGCAGCTTGCTGTCGAACTCCAGCAGGGTCACGTGGCTGACGATACCCGCCAGGTCGATGGCCGCTTCGACGCCGGAGTTACCACCACCGATCACCGCCACACGCTTGCCCTTGAACAGCGGACCGTCGCAGTGCGGGCAGAAGCACACGCCCTTGGCCTTGTATTCCTGCTCGCCGGGCACCCCCATCTCGCGCCAGCGGGCACCGGTGGCCAGGATCAGCGACTTGGCCTTGAGGCTCGCGCCGCTTTCGAAACGCACTTCGTGCAGGCCGCCGACTTCCTTGGCCGGCACCAGCGCGCTGGCGCGCTGCAGGTTCATGATGTCGACGTCGTATTGACGAACGTGCTCTTCCAGGGCGCTGGCCAGTTTCGGCCCTTCGGTTTCCTGGACCGAGACGAAGTTCTCGATCGCCATGGTGTCCAGCACCTGGCCGCCGAAACGCTCGGCCGCGACACCGGTGCGGATGCCTTTGCGGGCCGCGTAGATCGCCGCCGACGCACCGGCCGGGCCACCGCCGACCACCAGGACATCGAAGGCGTCCTTGGCGCTGATTTTTTCCGCCTGCTTCTCGATGGCGCCGGTGTCGAGCTTGCCGAGGATTTCTTCCAGGCCCATGCGGCCCTGGCCGAAGTTCACGCCATTGAGGTAGACACTGGGGACCGCCATGATCTTGCGATCGTTGACTTCGTCCTGGAACAGCGCGCCGTCGATGGCGACGTGGCGGATGTTCGGGTTCAGCACCGCCATCAGGTTCAGCGCCTGGACCACGTCCGGGCAGTTCTGGCAGGACAGCGAGAAGTAAGTCTCGAAGTTGAACTCGCCTTTGAGGGCGCGGATCTGTTCGATCACTTCGACACTGGCTTTCGAGGGGTGGCCGCCGACTTGCAGCAAGGCCAGCACCAGGGAAGTGAATTCGTGGCCCATGGGGATGCCGGCGAAACGCAGGCTGATGTCGGCACCCGGGCGATTGATCGAGAACGATGGTTTACGTGCATCGTTACCGTTGTCGAGCAAGGTAATCTGGCTGGAAAGACTGGCAACGTCTTTCAGCAATTCGAGCATTTCCTGGGATTTCGCACCGTCGTCGAGAGAGGCAACGATCTCGATCGGCTGGGTGACCCGTTCCAGGTATGACTTCAACTGGGCTTTAAGATTGGCGTCCAACATACGGGCGATTTCCTTTTATTCAGATCGAAAAAAAACGCCCGAGCGAATCTCGCCCGGGCGTTCTTGAGGGCGGTGCAGCTGACTTAGGTGCGGCGGTCCGCCCTGCTGTAGCGAGTCACAGGCTTAGATCTTGCCGACCAGGTCCAGGGAAGGAGCCAGGGTAGCCTCGCCTTCTTTCCACTTGGCTGGGCAGACTTCGCCTGGATGGGCAGCGACGTATTGAGCGGCCTTGATCTTGCGCAGCAGCTCGGAAGCGTCACGGCCGACACCGCCGTCGTTGATTTCAACGATCTTGATCTGGCCTTCCGGGTTGATCACGAAGGTGCCACGGTCAGCCAGACCGGCTTCTTCGATCAGCACGTCGAAGTTGCGGGAGATGGCCAGGGTCGGGTCGCCGATCATGGTGTAGCGGATCTTGCCGATGGCTGGCGAAGTGTTGTGCCAGGCGGCATGGGCAAAGTGGGTGTCAGTCGAAACGCTGTAGATTTCCACGCCCAGTTTCTGGAATTCGGCGTAGTTGTCTGCCAGGTCTTCCAGCTCGGTTGGGCAAACGAAGGTGAAGTCGGCCGGGTAGAAGAACACGACGGACCATTTGCCTTTCAGAGTGGCGTCCGACACTTCGATGAACTCGCCATTTTTGAAAGCGGTTGCTTTGAACGGTTTGATTTGGCTGTTGATGATAGGCATCGGTGATTCTCCATCAGTGGGTAAAAACTTGGGTTGAAAACTTGATGGGGAGAATCCTAACCAATGATCCCAGCCGAGGCTCATTGGCAAAGCTGATGCTGCTGATTAGGTTTCGCTATTAGAGCGCAGTATTAATAGAAGAAATGCGTATTTACTCGGCGACCGGCTTTTCCTGGGTCAGGGCCATGCCGAGAAACGGACTGGCTTCGACGTAACGCATAGCCGACTTGATGTCCTTCCAGCCGACATAGCTCATCAGCGACTTGAGGTCCCAGCCACTGCGATGGGCCCAGGTGGCAAATCCGCGGCGCAAGGAGTGGCTGGTGTATTGCTCGGCGGCGACCCCGGCGCGCTCCAGCGCCTGGCGCAATAACGGGATCACGCTGTTGGCGTGCAGGCCCTCCTCGCTCAGATGGCCCCAGCGGTCGATGCCACGGAACACCGGACCGCGCACCAGGGCGGCGACGTTGATCCATTCGATATAGGCCTGGACCGGGCATAGCCGGCGCAGCGCCGGGGTGTGCCAGGTCTTGCCGAGGTTGTCGCGGTCGCTCTTGCTGCGGGGCAGATACAGGCTGATGCCGGAACCCGCCACCGCCTGCACATGCTCGATCTGTAGCCGGCACAGCTCATCGCTGCGAAAGCCGCGCCAGAACCCCAGGAGAATCAGCGCACTGTCACGCCGCGCGCGCAGCAGGGCCGGTTGATTGTCATCGAGCCGGGCCTGGCTGGCTTCCTGCTCCAACCAGGCGATTACCTGCTCCAGATGCTGCAACTGCAAGGGTTCGGCCTGTTTCTCCTGGGCCGGGTGCAGCGCGCGAATGCCCTTGAACACCTGGCGCACCACTGGCGCCTTGGTCGGGTCGGCGAAACCCTGGCTGTTGTGCCACTGCGCCAGGGCCGAGAGCCGCAGCTTCAGGGTGTTGATCGACAGCTCCCCCGCGTACGCCACCAGATAACGCGCCACGCTGTCGCTGGTCGCCGGCAGAAACCCGCCCCAGGTCACCTCGAAATGCTCGATGGCTGCCCGGTAACTGCGCCGGGTGTTGTCGCGGGTCGCGGCGTGCAGGTAACGATCCAGTTCACTCATGGCTTGCTCGACTCGTGTTGCGGTACGGAAATGGCGGGCTGAAACAGGGCGATCTAGCTATGACACGGGGTAATACCAGTATATCCCATGTCAATAATTCGAATATTTATCTTTGTTTTTATTGTACAATTACACTTTATACATACCACGTAAAAAAGTACGTAATCGTAGGAGATCCCATGGCTCGTGGCGGCGTTAACAAGGCGGTGGTGCAAATCGCCCGTTCGGCAATCCTCGCCCGCGGCGAACACCCCAGCATCGATGCGGTGCGCATCGAAATGGGCAATACCGGCTCGAAGACCACCATCCATCGCTACCTGAAGGAGCTGGAGCAGAGCGAAGCCCGCCGCGCCGCGCCCCAGGAAGCCCTGGAAGAAGAGCTGACGGAACTGGTCCAGCGCATGGCCCAACGCCTGCGCGAACAAGCCCAGGAGCCTGTGGAGCAGGCACAGGCACAGGTGGAGGAAATGAATCGGGAGCTGGTGGCGCAGCAGGCCACAGCCGAGCAGGCACAGGCCCAACTTCGGCAACAACTGCAGACCCAGACGTCAGCCCTGGCCAGCGAAAGCGCGCTGCTGCAGGAGACCCGCTCCATGCTGCAGAGCGAACAGACGCGCAATGCCGGGCTGAACCAGGCCCTGGCGGACTTCGAGTTGCGCCTGAAAGACAAGGACGAGCAGATTCGCTCGCTGGAAGAAAAGCACCTGCACGCCCGGGACGCCCTCGAGCACTACCGCAGCGCGGTCAAGGAACAGCGCGAACAGGATCAGCGCCGCCATGAAGGCCAGCTACAACAGGTGCAACAGGAACTGCGCCAGGCCCAGCAAAGCGCCCTGGTGCGCCAGGACGAGATCACCCAGTTGCACCGCGACAACGAACGCCTGACCAGCGAGCAGCGCGCCACCCAGAAGGAGCTGCGCCAGGCGCAGGAGCAGGCACAGAAGACCGACAGCAAGCTTGGCCAGTTGATGGAGCAATCCAGCCGCCTGAACAGCGAACACACCCTCCTCCAGGAACGCCTGCGCGTCGCCTTGCTGGAGAGTCATGAGTTCAAGCAGAACCTGGAGCAACAGCTGCAGGACAACCGACAACTGGAACTGCGCGCCGCCAAGGCCGAGGCCAGCCTGGAGGCCCTGCAACTGGCTACCGCCGCAAAGGCCGAGGCGCAGCCAGCAACAGAAGAACAGCGGCCGGAGCCGCCAGAACAGGCTTAACCGGCGACCGGCGTGCGCATGGTGACGAACTCTTCGGCGGCCGTCGGGTGCACCCCGATGGTTTCGTCGAAGTCACGCTTGGTGGCGCCGGCCTTCAAGGCAATCGCCAGGCCCTGGACGATCTCGCCAGCGTCCGGGCCGACCATATGGCAGCCCAGTACCTTGTCGGTGTCGGCATCCACCACCAGCTTCATCAGCGTGCGCTCCTGGCACTCGGTCAGGGTCAGCTTCATCGGCCGGAAGCGGCTTTCGAAAATCTGCACCTTGTGCCCGGCTTCACGCGCCTGCTCTTCGGTCAGGCCGACGGTGCCGATATTCGGCAGGCTGAACACCGCGGTCGGGATCATGTTGTAGTCCACCGGACGATACTGCTCCGGCTTGAACAGACGCCGCGCCACGGCCATGCCTTCTGCCAGGGCCACCGGCGTCAACTGCACACGCCCGATCACGTCGCCAATCGCCAGGATCGACGGCTCGGCACTCTGGTACTGCTCATCGACCTCGATGAAGCCACGCTTGTCGAGCTTCACCCCGGTATTTTCCAGCCCCAGGTTGTCGAGCATCGGCCGCCGGCCGGTGGCGTAGAACACACAATCGGTGGCCAGCTCGCGACCATCCTTGAGGGTGACCTTCAGGCTGCCATCGGCCTGCTTTTCGATACGCTCGATATCGGCGTTGAACTGCAGGTCGAGCCCACGCTTGGTCAGCTCTTCCTGCAAGTGCTTGCGCACCGCGCCGTCGAAGCCACGCAGGAACAGCTCACCGCGATACAGCAGCTTGGTGTCCGCGCCCAGGCCGTGGAAGATCCCGGCGAATTCCACCGCGATATAACCGCCGCCCACCACCAGGATGCGCTTGGGCAGTTCCTTGAGGAAAAACGCCTCGTTGGAGCTGATGGCGTGTTCGCGCCCCGGAATATCCGGGATCTGCGGCCAGCCGCCGGTGGCGATCAGGATGTGCTTGGCGCTGTAGCGCTGGCCATTGATCTCCACCTGGTGCGGGTCGATCAGCCTGGCGTGGCCTTCGTGCAGGGTCACGCCGCTGTTGACCAGCAGATTGCGATAGATGCCGTTCAGGCGATTGATCTCGCGATCCTTGTTGGCGATCAGCGTGGCCCAGTCGAAATCGGCCTCGCCCAGGCTCCAGCCGAAGCCTGCGGACTGTTCGAAGTCCTCGGCGAAGTGGGCGCCGTACACCAGCAGTTTTTTCGGCACGCAGCCGACGTTGACACAGGTACCGCCCAGATAGCGGCTTTCGGCGACCGCGACTTTCGCGCCAAAGCCCGCGGCGAACCGCGCCGAACGCACACCGCCGGAACCGGCGCCAATTACATAAAGATCAAAATCGTAGGCCATTTCACTCTCCCAGGCAGGCTGACAGCATAACCGCAGATGCGCATGCGGTCAGCGCTAGAGGATTTACATAGGGGCATAAAACGAAAAAGCCACCCGAAGGTGGCTTTTCAGTACAAGGACCAAGCGGGCTATCAGTAAGCCTTGCCGGTCTTGTAGAAGTGTTCGAAGCAGAAGTTGGTCGCTTCGATGTAGCCTTCGGCGCCACCGCAGTCGAAACGCTTGCCCTTGAACTTGTAGGCAATCACACAACCGTCCTGCGCCTGCTTCATCAGGGCGTCAGTGATCTGGATCTCGCCGCCTTTGCCTGGCTCGGTCTGTTCGATCAGGCCGAAGATGTCCGGGGTCAGGATGTAACGACCGATGATCGCCAGGTTCGACGGAGCGTCTTCCGGCTTCGGCTTCTCGACCATGTTGCGCACGCGGTAGAGGTCGTCACCGATCAGGTCACCGGCGATCACCCCGTACTTGTTGGTTTCCTGCGGGTCGACTTCCTGGATCGCGACGATGGTGCAGCGATACTGCTTGTACAGCTTGACCATCTGGGTCAGGACGCCGTCGCCTTCCAGGTTCACGCACAGGTCGTCCGCCAGGACCACGGCGAACGGCTCGTCGCCGATCAGTGGACGGCCGGTCAGGATCGCGTGGCCCAGGCCTTTCATTTCAGTCTGACGGGTGTAGGAGAACGAGCACTCGTCCAGCAGCTTGCGGATGCCGACCAGGTATTTTTCCTTGTCGGTGCCCTTGATCTGGTTTTCCAGCTCGTAGCTGATGTCGAAGTGGTCTTCCAGGGCGCGCTTGCCGCGACCGGTGACGATGGAGATTTCGTTCAGGCCGGCGTCCAGTGCTTCTTCAACGCCGTACTGGATCAGTGGCTTGTTCACCACCGGCAGCATTTCTTTGGGCATGGCTTTAGTCGCTGGCAGGAAGCGAGTACCGTAACCGGCTGCTGGGAACAAGCATTTCTTGATCATATGAGTCCTTAAAAGGGCTGTACGTACGAATTTCGGCGCAGTCTAATCAGGCCGCGTGCACCTTACAATGGGCCGCGCTGGCTAACCGCTGCCATCTAAGAGAAATATTGCCGCGGATAGTTCCGCACTGGCTGCGAACATAGCTGCGCAGCATCGTACAGATAACCCGCGCCGTAAACCGCCATCTGGCCGCAAAGCCTTGATTTTCTGCGTTTGAACCCTCGTCCGCACTCTTGCAGCGGCTCGTTTACCGCTATCATGGCGCCCTTGAACCCCGCCAACGAGGCAGATAAATGTCGGCAACAAAAAGCGTAAACGGTTATCAGATCAAGCAGTTGAAAGACGGTCAGTGGTGGCTGGTCAGTGCCCAGGGCGAGAACGTCGCCGGACCTTTCGCCAGCGAGGCGATGGCGGTCGAAGTGGCATCGGTGTTCGAGGACTCGGCTGGCCACGCCTCGGCGCGTCGCAGCCCCAAGTCCTGAGACTGTCCCCGCACCGAAGAGCCCTGCCCTGCGCAGGGCTTTTTCATGCCGATCTGTACCGCAGTGGCGGTTCGCTATAGCATCTCGTCCAAGACGCTCGCCAAGGGTGTCCAGCCCTCCCCCGGAGCTCAAACTTCTCGACGACGACCACACCCATGCACAAACTTCTGGCACTGACTGCGGTACTGGTCCTGAGCGGATGCGCCACCGTTTCCGATACCTACCTGGAAAACGGCGAACAAGGCCTGAGCATCGATTGCTCCGGCGAGGCCAGCTCCTGGGCCAGCTGCTATGAAAAGGCCGACGCCTCCTGTGCCGGCACCGGCTATCGGATCATCGGCACCGACGGCACGCCGTCACTCAAGGAAAGCGACAAGACCCTGGGGGCGGATGTCGGCAACTACAAAAGCCGCAGTGTCGTAGTGGTCTGCAAGTAACAGACACCCGGCCTACATATGAATCTCGGCAAACTTGATGCCCAGGTTGCGAATGGTTTCGATCAGGTCGTCCAGCCGGTCGAATGACTCGACTTCATCGTTGTCATCCACAAGAAAATAGCTGCGCCCCGCGCTTTTCTTGAAGAACACGATCCATTCCCCGGAATTCGCCGGATTCTGAATCACATGGGTCGCAGAGATATGCCCCTCTGCATGCCTCTCCCGGACTGTTTCGCGCTTCATGCTTTCTCCCAAAAAACGATGCCGCCGAAACCTGGATTTCGACGGCATCTTTGACAATGGCCGACAGTTTATCGGATGCCCTGGCCAATCAGCACGCCATCTACCGTCTGGCCATACAGATTGACCCCATCGTTGGCGTGGAACTTGAGCCGGGTCTTCTCGATGGAGCCCTCCACCAGCCGCGGATCCTGCGGCCGCTCATGGCGATTGACGAACGCCGCCACGTCCCAGGCCTGCTGGTCGCTCAGGCTGCCGGCCTTGCCCAGGGGCATGTTGTATTTGATAAAGGACGCGGCGGTGTTGATCCGGTGCATGCCGGCGCCCCAGTTGTACGAGTCCTTGCCCCAGAGCGGCGGCATGACATAGTCGGCGCCGACCTTCTGACCCTGACCGTTATCGCCATGGCAGACCGCGCATTGCGCCCGGTACACCTGCTCGCCACGGGCCAGGTCGTAGCCCTGGGCCGGTTGCGGCACCTCGGGATAACCACGCCCGGGCAACTCGACACCGATCGGTGCCTTGCTCGCCAGCCAATAGGAGTACACCGACAACGCGGAGATCTCGTAGCTGTCGGCAGCCGGCGGCGTGCCGTTCATGCTGAACTGGAAGCAGCCCTGCAAGCGCTCGGCGTAGGTGTTCACCTTGTTGTTCTTCTTGCGATACGCCGGGTACATCGGATAGGCGCCCCACAGCGGCGCGGAGTTGGCCAGCCGCCCCTGATCCAGGTGGCAATTGCTGCAATTGAGCCCATTACCGACGAACTTCGGCGCCAGGCGCTTGGTGTCGACGAACAGCGCATAACCGTCGCGGACCATCTTGCCGTAGGCATTGTCTGGCAGTTCGCTCTCTGCTGGTGGCTGGAAATACTGGGGATGGACAGCACTCGCTGCCGGCTCCCGCAACTGTGATTGGTCTTCCATGGTGACCGCGGCGCCATGAACCTGGGTCGCCAGCAAGACGAGGGAAAAGCCCAATAGAAGATCACGGCTCATGGCTTGGGCTCCTGGTTATCGGCCTTGGCGGACAGGCTGCCGACCTTGGCAAAGTAGTCGGCCACCGCCGTGATTTCCTCAGGGCTCAGGGCCTTGGCGATGTGTCCCATCAGATCGTTCGGGTCGTTGCGGCGCGTGCCGTCGCGCCAGGCATTCAACTGCCCGACCAGATAAGCCGCGGGCTGCCCGGCCAACGGCGGAAAGGCGTCTCCGACACCCACGCCACCCGGTCCGTGGCAGATCACGCATTCCGGGACCTGCCGTTCCCAGGCGCCGCGCAGGGCCAGCCTTGCACCGACCCCCTCGGCCATGGCGCTGCGGTTGATCGGCGCTGGCGTCACAGCCGGCATGGCCGCCAGGGTCTGGCTGACCGCGTCTATCTCGTCATCGCTCAGGGCCTTGGCCAGTGGCTGCATGACCGGATTGCTGCGCGCACCGCTGCGAAAATCTTCCAGCTGCTTGCGCAGATAACCCGCCGACAATCCCGCCAGACGTGGAAATCCGGCGGCTGCCAAACCCAGACCATCACCACCGTGACAGGCCAGGCAGGCCGTGGCGCCGGGCTGCGCTCCACCCTGGGTAAACACTTTCTGCCCATCCACGGCCTGGGCACTGGCGACAAAAAACAGCATCAGGCTGCTCAGCAGTATTCGATCCATGGGGATCATGGCGAACTCCATTTTTCTAGTTATATCCTTAGGCTTATTTTATATAAGCCTACAAAGAGTAGGCCAATAGACCTTTGGCTACAACGCGAAACCCACCGAGCCTGCCTTGTCACCGGGCACAAAAAAGCCCGCCCTCGCCACGGAAATCCGGGCCAGGGCGGGCTCTTGAAAAATCCCTCGGCGATCAGCCGGAAATGCAGTCCTCCGCCGCCTTGCGGATATCGCCCGGACGCATGGGCACATTGGACATGCTTTCATGCAGCTTGATGCTGCTGCCGCCGGAACGTTCCTCGATATCGAACACCGCGGTCGGCCCTGCCGACAGTTTCTGCGGAACGATAACGCGCATACCGTCCTTATGCGGTTCGACCTGCAACTGGCCACGGCTGTCAGCCAGTTTGTCGCTGACGCACTTGGCGTACTCCTGCGGCTTTTTCCCTGAAATCACGTTCAGGGTGGGCAGTGTCTGGTTAATGTCCGAGACTGTCGCACAACCACTGATCGCCAAGGCCAGAATCAACACACCCCACTTCATACATTTCCTCCGATAAAGACCGTCCGACCGCAGAAATGGCATTTTTCTCCGGATCAGTCAGATTTATCCTAAATAATCGGCAAATAACTGTTTTAAATTGTCAAAGCCGCCGGCCGCGGCCTGATAAACTGCGCCATCGTTTTGATTTTGTAGCAAAAGCCCTTCTGGAGGCGCCCATGAAATTTATCCACCAGCGCGAGCACCTCAACGAAGACGATATCGTCGTCATCGAATGCTCCCAGGTCTGCAACATCCGCCTGATGAACGACGCCAACTTCCGAAGCTTCAAGAACGGCGGACGTCACACTTATCATGGCGGCGCGTTCGACAAGTTCCCGGCCAAGATCACCGCACCGAGCACCGGCTTCTGGAACATCACCATCGACACCGTCAACCGCCGGCCCATCAGCGTCACCCGCAAGCCGAACCTGACCCACTCGATCAAGATCATCCGCCGGTCCAGCTCGAAACTGCGCTGAACCCCGCCCCAGTCCGCGACAAACAGGTATCACCGTGGCCCAAACGACCAAGTACGTCATCAAATACAAACTCAACGGCGAACGCCGTTTCGAGTTCGCCCAGCTGGAAAGTGGCACTCAGGAAGAAGCCAAGGCCGCGCTGGAAGCCCTGCACGGCCAGACCGACGACGTCATCAGCGACGTCAGCGTGAGCAAGGCGCTGTAAGCCCCTGCTTCTGTGACGAATTCGAGCGCAAGCAGCGGAGTGTGAGCGGCCCGCGCGCTTCCTAGACTGGCGGATATCAGCCTCTGCCCCAGGAATGCCAGGATGTCCGCCTCCTCCCTCGAACAACGTCTTGCCTGCCTGGACTGGCCCTCGATCGAGCGGCAACTCGACCAGGACGGCAGCGCAGTGATCGGCAACCTGCTCAGCGCCGATGAATGTCATGAGCTCAGCAGTTTGTATCCGCGCAGCGAATGGTTTCGTTCGCGAGTGGTCATGGCCAGGCACGGTTTCGGCCGCGGCGAATACCAGTATTTCGCCTACCCCTTGCCGAAGCTGGTCGCCGAACTGCGTGGCCAGCTCTATCCGCACCTGATGCCGCTGGCCAACCTCTGGAACCAGCTGATGAATATCCCCGTGCAATATCCGCCCCGACACGAAGACTTTCTCCAGCGCTGCCACGCCGCCGGTCAGCAGCGGCCGACGCCCTTGTTGCTGCAATATGGCCCGCAGGATTACAACTGCCTGCACCAGGACTTGTATGGCGACAACGTATTCCCCTTGCAGGTGGCGATCCTGCTGTCACGCCCCGGCGCCGACTTCAGCGGCGGCGAATTCGTCATCACCGAACAGCGCCCGCGCATGCAGTCGCGGCCGCAGGTCATCGATCTGAAGCAGGGTGATGCGCTGATCTTCGCCGTGCATCATCGTCCGGTACCCGGCGTGCGCGGCCATTACCGGGTGACGTTGCGCCATGGCGTCAGCCGCCTGCACAGCGGCCGCCGCCATACGCTAGGAGTGATCTTCCACGATGCCCAGTAACGCTAACTTCACCGCCGAGCTGTTCGGCGAACCCGAACTGCAACAGGCGCCCCACACCGAACAGGTCGGCCCGCAGTCCTTCGTGTTCCGTGGCTTCGCCCTGCCCTGGGTCGAGCGCCTGCTGCCAGCCCTGCGTGACGTACTGCGGGCCGCGCCGTTCCGGCAGATGGTCACGCCGGGCGGCTTCACCATGTCGGTCGGCCTGAGCAGTTGCGGCGAGCTGGGCTGGACCACCGACCGCAGCGGCTACCGTTACACCGCCATCGATCCGCAGAGCGGCCAGCCCTGGCCGGCGATGCCCGAAGTGTTGCGCGAACTGGCCCAGGCCGCCGCGACCCAGGCCGGTTTTGCCGGGTTCGATCCGGACGCCTGCCTGATCAATCACTATGTGCCCGGCGCCCGCATGTCCCTGCACCAGGACAAGGACGAGCGCGACTACGACGCGCCGATCGTCTCCGTCTCCCTGGGCTTGCCGGCGGTGTTTCAGCTGGGTGGCGAGCGGCGCAGCGACCGCCCGTTGCGGGTGCCGCTGCTGCATGGCGATGTGGTGGTCTGGGGCGGCGTCGACCGCCTGCGCTATCACGGCGTGCTGCCGCTCAAGGACGGCACGCACCCGCTGCTGGGCCCACGGCGCATCAACCTGACCTTTCGCCGGGCCGCTTGATCCCGCGGGAATTCAAGCGCAAGACTCGGAGTGCCAGGCCCCCTGCCCTTGGTTAATCTGAGCGACAACCGCCACCGAGTAGAGTCCATGACCATGGTCCAGCCCAAGCCCACCACCGCAAGCGATCCCCGCTGGCTCGCCGTCCTGGCCCGTGATGCGCGCGCCGATGGCCAGTTCGTCTATGGGGTGAAAACCACCGGGGTCTACTGCCGCCCCAGCAGCCTGTCGCGCCTGCCCCGGCCGGAGAACGTCGAGTTCTTCGACACCGCGGAACAAGCCGAGGCCGCCGGTTACCGGCCGAGCAAACGCAGCGCCAGCGACCAGACCCAGGTAGCCGCGCACCATGCCAGCCTGGTAGCGGCCGCATGCCGGCAGATCGAGTTGGCCGAAGCACCGCCCAGCCTGAAACAGCTGGCCGAGCAAGCCGGCATGAGCAGTTTCCACTTTCACCGGGTATTCAAGGCCGCCACCGGGCTGACCCCCAAAGGCTACGCCAGCGCCCACCGTTCGCGGCGGGTGCGGCGCCAGCTGGAGCACGGCCATTCGGTGACCGACGCGCTGTACGACGCCGGTTTCAACTCCAATAGCCGCTTCTATGAAACCGCCGACCAGTTGCTCGGCATGAAACCCAGTGACTACCGCGCCGGCGGCCTGAACGCCGATATCCGCTTCGCCGTCGGCCAGTGTTCCCTGGGCGCGATCCTGGTCGCCCAGAGCAATCGTGGGGTCTGCGCGATCCTGCTGGGCGACGACCCCAATGCCCTGGTGCAGGACCTGCAGGACAAATTCCCGCGGGCCAACCTGATCGGCGCCGACCAGGACTTCGAGCAACTGGTGGCCAAGGTGGTGGGGTTTATCGAAGCGCCGGCCATTGGCCTCGACCTGCCGCTGGACCTGCAAGGCACGGCCTTCCAGGAGCGGGTGTGGCTGGCCCTCAAGGAGATTCCGCCGGGCAGCACCGCCAGCTACGCCGAGATCGCCCAGCGGATCGGCGCGCCGAAATCCTTTCGCGCCGTGGCCCAGGCCTGTGGCGCCAACAGCCTGGCGG
Organism: Pseudomonas sp. B3G-3; assembly: GCF_028640915.1. Lineage (NCBI taxonomy): Bacteria > Pseudomonadati > Pseudomonadota > Gammaproteobacteria > Pseudomonadales > Pseudomonadaceae > Pseudomonas > Pseudomonas sp. B3G-3. The sequence continues at coordinate 62,747 of NZ_JAQZAB010000054.1, forward strand.
TGGCGATCCCTTGCCACCGGGTGGTGCGCAGCGACGGCCACCTGTCCGGCTACCGCTGGGGCGTGGAGCGCAAGCGTCAGTTGCTCGAGCGCGAGGGCTCGTCCGAGGCTTGAATGCCGATGTACACCGACACCGATTCCGGCCCGGTGTACACCTCGAAGTCCGTGGCGAAGCGCCGACGGACCTGCGGATTGTCCTCGAAGTAGGCCCAGACCAGGCCCCAGGTCTGGATCACCACCTGCGGCATCGGCCCCTTGGCGGAGAACGCCAGGTACTCGCCACCCTGCACCTGCACCAGCGGATAGTCGGCATTGCCCTCACCCACCGCCACACCGGCGGTGACATCGAAGTGCCCCAAGGCATCGGACTCGTAGTTGGAGTACACGCCGTAGATGAACGAGTCCGACTGCCGGTGGCCGATGCTGTCGAACAGGCCTTCGACAAAAAACCGCTCCCACATCGGCCCGATCCGCGCGCTGTCCGCTTGTTGCTCATCGACATTGCAGGTACGTACCTGCAAGCCCGAAACGCAGAAAGGCTGAACCTCTCGCAGTTTGACATCCATGCTTCGTACTCCTGTCTGGCGTTTATCTGGGTGACCGGTGCGCACGGTATCAGCGATTCACATCCACCACCACGCGCCCGCGCAACTCGCCGGCCAGCAGGCGCGATGCGGCAGCGATGGCTTCGCTGAGGCCGATCTCATGGCTGATCAACGGCAACAGGGCCGGGTCCAGATTACGCGCCAGGCGCTGCCAGGCCTCGATGCGCCGGGCCTTGGGCTGGGTCACGCTGTTGATCCCGACCAGAGTCACGCCCCGCAGAATGAAGGGCGCTACCGACGCCGGGAAGTCCATGCCCTGGGCCAGCCCGCAAGCGGCCACAGTGCCGTTGGCCTGGGTGCTGGCGCAGGCATTGGCCAGGGTATGGCTGCCCACCGAGTCGATCACCGCCGCCCAGCGCTCCTTGGCCAAAGGCTTGCCCGGCGCGGACAGGCTGGCGCGGTCGATGATCTCGCTGGCGCCCAGGCGCTTGAGGTAGTCCTGCTCGGCAGTGCGCCCGGTGGATGCCACCACCCGATAACCGAGCCGGGCCAGCAGGGCTATGGCAAAGCTGCCGACCCCACCATTGGCCCCGGTGACCAGCACCTCGCCCTGGTTCGGAGTCAGGCCGTGGCGCTCCAGCGCCAGGATGCTGAGCATCGCCGTGTACCCGGCCGTGCCGATGGCCATGGCCTCGGCCGCGCTGAACGCCTGGGGCAAGGGAATCAGCCAGTCGCCGTCCAGCCGCGCCTTCTGCGCCAGCCCGCCCCAGTGTCCTTCGCCCACGCCCCAGCCGTTGAGCAACACCTGGTCGCCGGGCTGGTAATCCGGGTGGCTGCTGTCTTCGACGATGCCCGCCAGATCGATCCCCGGGACCATGGGAAACTTGCGCACCACCGGGCTGCTGCCGGTGATGGCCAGGCCATCCTTGAAGTTCAGGGTGCTGTAGGCCACCCGCACCGTCACATTGCCCTCGGGCAACTGCGCTTCGTCAATCTCGCGCAGCGCCGCGCGATAACCGGCGTCGTCTTTCTCGATCAAAATACCCTTGAACATGACTGCCTCCCGATGGGCCCATGGCCGGGCCGTGAACTTGAGTTTCAGCTTGCAAAGCCCCCACCTTCCCAGCCCGTGCGGGAAAAATCCACGCTCTTTTCGTCGTAGGCCACACCCTGCCCGTAGGAGCGAGGCTTGCCCGCGATAGCCTTATCACTGGCAGCCCAGGTGGCGGCCCTGATCCCGTCTCGCGAGCAAGCTCGCTCCTACAGGGGATCGCCAGGCTCCGGCCAAAGTCGACTGGCCTTGGTCGTCCATCTCCTGATACAACCCCCCGGGTTGCCGTCCTTATCTCTTGACGTCGGAGCATCATTCAACATGAGCCAATGGCCTGACACCCGTATTCTCGACCTGCTGGGCATCGAGCTGCCGATCATCCAGGCGCCCATGGCCGGTGCCACCACTACGGCCATGGTGATCGCCGCCGCCCAGGCCGGCGCGCTGGGCTCCCTGCCCTGCGCCATGCTCAGCCCCGAGCAGATTCGCCAGGACGTGCAGAGCATTCGCCAGGCTACATCTGCCCCGCTGAACCTGAACTTCTTCTGCCACCAGAACCCGATACCCGACCCGGAACGGGAAATCCGCTGGAAAAACGCCCTGGAACCCTACTACCGCGAACTCGGCGCCGACTTCGAGGCGCCGACCCCGGTCAGCAGCCGCGCCCCCTTCGACACCGTCAGCTGCGAACTGGTGGAGGAGCTGCGTCCGGAAATCGTCAGCTTCCACTTCGGCCTGCCGGAGCCGGCCCTGCTCGCGCGGGTCAAGGCCACCGGGGCGAAGGTGCTGTCGTCGGCCAGCACCGTCGATGAGGCGATCTGGCTGGAGCAGCGTGGCTGTGACGCGATCATCGCCATGGGCTACGAGGCCGGCGGCCATCGGGCGATCTTCCTCAGCGAAGACCTCAACACCCAGGTCGGCACCATGGCCCTGGTGCCGCAGATCGTCGATGCGGTGCAGGTGCCGGTGATCGCCGCCGGCGGGATCGGCGACGCCCGCGGCATAGTCGCCGCCTTCGCCCTCGGCGCCTCGGCGGCGCAACTGGGCACCGCCTACCTGTTCACCCCGGAAGCCAAGGTCAGCGCCGCCCATCACCAGGCCCTGCGCACCGCCAAGGACAGCCAGACCGCCCTGACCAACCTGTTCACCGGCCGCCCGGCGCGGGGCATCGTCAACCGGGTGATGCGCGAGATCGGCCCGATCAGCCCACTGGCCCCGGCCTTTCCCCTCGCCGGTGGCGCGCTGATGCCATTGCGCGCCAAGAATGAGGCCGACTTCGCCAACCTCTGGGCCGGCCAGGCCCTGCGCCTGGGGCTGGAACTGCCGGCCTACGAGTTGACCCGCACGCTGGCCGAGCAAGCCCTGGCCAAGCTCAACAGAGGCTAAAAACCCCAGGGCCGCGACTCCGCTCGCGGCCCGCTGCCCACTCCAACTCCTGCCACAGTTCCGTTCGCTGGCGATTCGCTATATATTTCCGTATACAGCGTTTCACCCACCCCCGGTGCAGTCCCTTTCCATATCCCCCACTGCCCAACGTCCCTTCGCCAATGGAGCTGTTCATGAACCGTCGTCTCTCAGGTTTTGCCCCGACCTGCCTTGCCGCTGTGCTCGCCGCCTGCGCTTTCGGCTCGGCCCAGGCCGATGAAGTCCAGGTCGCGGTCGCCGCCAACTTCACCGCGCCGATCCAGGCGATCGCCGCCGACTTCGAGAAAGACACCGGGCACAAGCTGGTGGCCGCCTATGGCGCGACCGGGCAGTTCTATACCCAGATCAAGAATGGCGCGCCGTTCGAAGTCTTCCTCGCCGCCGACGACAGCACCCCGGCAAAACTCGAAAGCGAAGGCGCCACCGTCAAGGGCTCGCGCTTCACCTACGCCATTGGCACCCTGGCGCTGTGGTCGGCCAAGGATGCCTACGTCGACAGCAAGGGCCAGGTGCTCAAGGACAACCACTACCAGCACCTGTCCATCGCCAACCCGAAAGCCGCGCCTTACGGCCTGGCCGCCACCCAGGTATTGGCCAGGCTAGGCCTGACCGAGCAGGTCAAGGGCAAGATCGTCGAAGGCCAGAACATCACCCAGGCCTATCAGTTCGTCTCCACCGGCAATGCCGAACTGGGCTTTGTCGCCTTGTCGCAGATCTACAAAGACGGCAAAGTCAGCAGCGGCTCAGCCTGGATAGTTCCGGCGCAGATGCACGACCCGATCAAACAAGACGCGGTGATCCTCAACAAGGGCAAGGACAACCCGGCGGCCAAGGCCCTGGTTGACTACCTCAAGGGAGCGAAAGCCGCGGCCGTCATCCAGTCCTACGGTTACCAACTCTAAATGCCGCTATCGAGTGCCGACTTTTCCGCCATCTGGCTGACCCTGCAACTGGCGTCGCTGACGACCCTGATCCTGCTGATCGTCGGTACGCCGATTGCCTTGTGGCTGTCGCGCACTCGCTCGTGGCTGCGGGGGCCGATCGGCGCCATCGTCGCCCTGCCCCTGGTCCTGCCGCCGACGGTGATCGGCTTCTACCTGCTGCTCGCCCTCGGCCCCAACGGCTATATCGGCCAACTCACCCAGGCCCTCGGCCTGGGCACCCTGACCTTCAGTTTCAGTGGCCTGGTGATTGGCTCGGTGATCTATTCCATGCCCTTTGTCGTGCAGCCGCTGCAGAACGCCTTTACCGCGATCGGCACCCGTCCGCTGGAAGTGGCGGCGACCCTGCGCGCCAATCCCTGGGACACCTTCTTCAGCGTGATCCTGCCGCTGGCCAGGCCGGGCTTCATCACCGCGGCCATTCTCGGTTTTGCCCACACCGTCGGCGAGTTCGGCGTGGTGCTGATGATCGGCGGCAATATTCCCGAAAAAACCCGGGTGGTCTCGGTGCAGATCTACGACCACGTCGAAGCCCTGGAATACGCCCAGGCCCACTGGCTGGCCGCCGCCATGCTGGTGTTCTCGTTCCTGGTGTTGCTGGCGTTGTACTCCAGCCGCAAAACCCGCGCTGGCTGGAGTTGAGTCGTGAGTGCATCGATCCATGTGCGCCTCAAGCGCCGTTACAAAACCTTCGACCTGGATCTCGACCTGGAGCTGCCGGGCCGTGGCGTCACCGCCTTGTACGGGCATTCCGGCTCCGGCAAGACCACCTGCCTGCGCTGCATCGCCGGCCTGGAGCAGGCCGAACAGGGCCTGGTACGGATCAACGACGAAGTCTGGCAGGACAGTGAACGTCAGCTGTTTATGCCACCGCACAAACGTTCCCTGGGCTACGTGTTCCAGGAAGCCAGCCTGTTCGCCCACCTCTCGGTGCAGGCCAATCTGGAGTTCGGCCTCAAGCGCATCCCCCGCGCGCAACGCCGTGTGGACATGGCCCAGGCCACCGAGCTGCTGGGCATCGGCCACCTGCTGCAGCGCCATCCGCACAACCTGTCCGGCGGCGAGCGCCAGCGCATCGGCATTGCCCGCGCGCTGCTGACCAGCCCGCGGCTGCTGCTGATGGACGAGCCCTTGGCGGCCCTCGACAGCAAACGCAAAAGCGAGATCCTGCCGTACCTCGAACGCCTGCATGACGAGCTGGAGATCCCGGTGCTGTACGTCAGCCATTCCCAGGATGAGGTGGCGCGCCTGGCCGACCATATCGTGCTGCTGGAAAACGGCCGCGCCCTGGCCAGCGGGCCGATCGGCGAAACCCTGGCCCGTCTCGACCTGCCCCTGGCCCTGGGCGACGACGCCGGGGTGGTGATCGAAGGCCAGGTCAGCCACTACGACGCCGGCTACCAGCTGCTCGCCCTGCAACTGCCCGGCAGCCAGTTGCGGGTGCGGGTCGCCCATGCGCCGATGACCATTGGCAAGCACCTGCGCTTCAAGGTCCAGGCGCGGGACGTCAGCCTCAGCCTGCAAGCCGGCGAACACAGCAGCATCCTCAACCGCCTGCCGGTGACGGTCAGCGGCGAAATCCCCGCCGACAACACCGCCCATGTCCTGGTGCGCCTGGACGTCGCCGGCACCCCGCTGCTGGCGCGAATCACCCGCTATTCCCGCGACCAGCTGCAACTGCACCCGGGCCAGCAACTCTGGGCGCAGATCAAGGCGGTGGCCGTGCTCGCCTGAGCCGCGCGCCGGGCGCAAGCGTTTCTCGCGAGCAAGCTCGCGCCTACCAGGGCGAGTATTGGATCTGTAGGAGCGAGCTTGCTCGCGATAGCCGCGCCGCGGGTTGTCATCCGGCCCACCCACGCGTTAGGCTAGCCGCCCTTCCCCGTCACCGGACGATTGCCGACGTGAACAACTAAGCCTTCCAGAAATGTATTCGCGACAAGCCGCCTTGCTGCGCTTGTTGGCCTTTTTCGACATTCTCCGGAGGTGCTGATGACTCACGTCACACGGCTGCCTGCGCTGGTTTCCCTGAACCAGCTGACATTCCAGTTCGCCCATGGCGAAACCCTGTTCGATTCACTCGACCTGACATTCGATGCCTTGCCCACCGGCATAGTCGGGCGTAACGGCACTGGCAAGAGCGTGCTCGCGCGCCTGATCGCCGGCGAGCTTGCGCCGTCCTCGGGCAGCGTCACGCGCTTCGCCCGCCTGGCTTATGTGGCCCAGGAACACCTGGCGCAGGAGGGCCAGAGCGTTGCCCAGGTCACCGGCATCGCTGAGGCCCTGGCCGCCCTCGAGCGCCTCGCCGCGGGCCAGGCCTCGATGGCCGACCTGGCGCAGGTCGACGAGCGCTGGGACCTTGGCGAACGCCTGCGCCGCCTGCTGGACGAGGCCGGTCTCGACACGGTCGGCCCCGACGATCCGGCCGCCAGCCTCAGCGGCGGGCAACGCGCGCGTATCGCGGTGATCGGCGCCCTGCTCAGCGATGCCCATCTGCTGATACTCGACGAACCCAGCAACCACCTCGACGAGCCCGGTCGCCAGTGGCTGCTGACGCAGCTCCAGCAGTGGCGCGGCGGACTGCTGCTGATCAGCCATGACCGCCAATTGCTGGCGCAGATGCAGCGCATCGTCGAACTCACGCCTCACGGCGCGCGAGTCTACGGCGGCAACTACGCGGCATTCCGCGCCCAGCGCGAAGCCGAGCACGGCGCGGCGCGGGCCGCCCTGGAGCACGCGCGAACCGAACGCAGTCGCGAACAAAAACGCCTGCAACGCGAACACGACACCATCCAGCGCCACGCCGCCGGCGCCCGACGTTATGCCGACACCGCCAACATCGCCAGCTTTGAACGGAGGAAGATAAAAAGCGCCGCTCGGGACATCATGGGCCAGGTGCGCAACCGTCAGCAGGGCCACAAGAACAACCTCGATCAGCAGGTCCGCGACGCCTATGCGCGGGTAGTGCCGGAGGCGCCAACCCTGGTGACGCTGCCCGGCGCCGCGGTGCCCCAGGGGCAACAGGTGTTCTGCCTGACCCGAGCGCAATTGCCCTGGCTGCCGCCCGAGGCCGCCTCCAGCTACCTCGACCTGACCGTCACCGGGCCCATGCGCATCGCGGTCAGCGGGCCCAATGGCTGCGGAAAATCCACGCTGCTGAAGATGCTGGCCGGCGAGATCCAGCCCTTGAGCGGCCAGTGCCAGGTGCGGCTGGCCAGTGCTTGCCTTGACCAGCGCCTGTCGCTGCTCGATCCCGAGCGTTCGATCCTCGACCACCTGGGGGCGCTCGACCGGCCACTGCAGGAAGGCCTGCTGCGCAGCCGCCTGGCCTGGCTGCAACTCGATGCCCAGCGCGTGACCCAGCCCTGTGGCCGGCTCAGCGGCGGCGAACGCCTCAAGGCCGCGCTGGCGATTGCCCTGTGGCGTGAGACGCCGGCCAAGCTGCTGCTCCTGGACGAGCCGACCAACCACCTGGACCTGGAATCGGTGGAAGCCTTCGAAAGCGCGCTGCGCGATTTCCCAGGCGCGATGCTGGTGGTGTCCCACGACCGCGAGTTCCTCGCCGCCATGGCACCCAGCCACCGGCTGCAATGGACGGCAGCGGGCTGGAGACTGGACGAGGCCGGCCAATGAACAGGCTTTTGCGCGAATTTCAGAGTTGCTTCTATAGTTGCTCTGAGCAGCTATCAACCAGGGAAGCGCCATGGAAGACATTTTTGTCGTAAAGCGCTGCAACAAGATCATCATTCAGGGTCGACGCGCCGGGGAAGCCGCCCACGGCGCGCCGATCGCCGCCCACTGGTACCGCATCGCCGACACCCGCACCGACGGCTTCATCGGCGATGGCTACGACCTGGAAGAGGACGCCATGCGCGAGTGCCGCCGGCTCAATGCCGCCAGCCGCCGCGCCTGAAACCGTGGACAACCGGGTGGTGCAGCCACTCGCCGGCAATGATGAAATTTCTTTCACTGTGAACCCGCCAAGGCTTCGCTAAAGTGGCTCACGCTTATTGAAGACTCCCGACTGGCCCACCGCTCCCCCGGTGGGTCTTTTTTATGGGCGATCGCCAAGGGCCGGGCGGCGGTCTGGCAGAGGATGCCAGGCATAAAAAAGCCCCGCACACGGGCGGGGCTGTGTGATGCGGCGAGACGCTGCTTACTTGAGCCTGACGGCGGTGCCGGTGACAAAAACCACCACCATGCCGCCACGGCCGCTGGGCATGCTGATCTCGTAGTCCAGGCCGATCACCGCATCCGCGCGAATATCGCGGGCACGCTCCTTGATCTCGTCGGTCGCCTGCACCCGGGCTTCTTTCAGCGCCCGCTCCAGGGTCTGGGAACGCCCACCGAAAAAGTCGCGCATTCCGGCGAAGACGTCACGCACGACGTTGATCCCCTGCACGGACTCGGCGCTCACGATATCCAGGTACTCGGCGATCTCTCGCCCCGCGATCGCGTGGGTGGTAGTGATAATCACGGCATTCTCCTTTGACCGGCGCGACCCTGCCCTGAACCCGGGCGGGGTCGCAAAAAAACGCGATGGTAACAGACGCTCGGCAGGCAGCCATGCAGAGCATGCCCCGCGAGGCTGGCGCAGCGGTCTGCACGGTGCTGCCAAGGGCGAGCCTGTCCGTGATTAAATCCGCCAGCGGATAACCGCAGATCCTTTCCCCACTGGAGTATTCACATGGACGTCATTCAGTCGCTAGCCCCCGAACAATGCGCAGGCATGGAGGATATCCGCCGCGAGATCGATCGCCTCGACCAGGTTGTCATCCAGCTGCTGGGCGAACGTTTGCGCTACGTCATGGCCGCATCGAAATTCAAGACCTCGGAAACCGCCGTGCGCGCCCCCGAGCGTTTTCGCGCCATGCTCCTGCAACGCCGGGAATGGGCCCAGGCCGAGGGCCTGAACGCCGATGCCATCGAAAAGCTCTACAGCGACCTGGTGCAGCACTTCATCGCAGAGGAGCTCAAGGGCTGGAAGTCCGCCCAGGCCCAGTCGCCGGCCTGAGGGTAAAAGAACACCCGACAGCCCGGGAACATGCCAGGCTGTCGGGCAGGGTCGTGGATGGGGTTATCGGGTGTTGGCCCCTTGCGCAATCTTCTTGGCCTTCGCCTTGTAGGCCGGCAAGGCTGCCGCGTAGGCCAGGGCCTCTTCCCGGGTGCCAAAGGAGCCAAGACGGTCGCCCTTGGTGCAGACCCGCCAGGGGCCGCTGTTGACGCTGACCACGTCATAGCCGTTCATGTGCATCTTGTTCAGCATTGGAACGCTCATAATCGCCTCCCTTTCGGTAGAGATCGTCCGAGGTTGTCGCGAACACCTTACACCCGGTCCGCGCGGGCGTGGGTTCCATCCATCGCTACGAAGCCGGAGTACCTGCCTGTGTTTCACTTGGGCTTCAGGTTCCCCAGCGGGTCATACGCCCGGGACTTGGGTTCTTTCTCCGGCTTGTTGTCCCTGGGTGCTTTCGCCGGACCTATGGGGTCCACCTGCGGATCCGCCAGGTCCGGGGAGTCAGGGTCGAAGCCCAGTTCGTCCTTGCCGGAAGCGTGCTCGGATGAACGCGGGCCAGTGGGCCTGTTCGTATTCATGGATACCTCCCGACCAGGATGGAATGTTCTTTCAATAAGAGGGCCATTCCGGCGCGGGGTGCAAAACAGCTGACGAATGGCACTCGAGCAAACGACCTTTTTCCGCCGTGCTTATGGCGTTTTGGAAGGTCTGCCGCAGTCGAATCATGAGCTGCGTTATCAGTCCGCGCCAAGGCCTGCGTTTCGTCGCCCTGTCGTTGCTAGGGCCATAGCGCAAGCGCACACTGGCTGCAGCTGACGGATCAGCTCCCCCTCTGCAAAAAGCCCGCCCATGCGGGCTTTTTGTCTATCCGCCATCCCCTCGTCCCGCCCTTTGCGAATACTGCTCGCCGCCCTCGTCGCTCGGCTTTACTTCAACTGATGCATCAGGCGTCTCTTCACGACACCGACCATCGGGAGCCCTGCCATGAACAAAACACTTATCGTCATGATCATCCTGTTATCAGCTGCCTCCGGTTGCACCAGCAATTCCCACGTCTACCGCAATCAACCGCTGGTGGCGAAGGTCGAGACCGGCATGACCCAGGACCAGGTCCGACAGATCGGCGGCGAACCCTTGTCCGTCACCCCGCGCACCGTGGAACTCGGGACCTGCTTCGACTATGTGTTGACCCAGGCCGGTCATAACCAGCCGTTCAATGTCAGCTTCGACGGCAACGGCAAAGTCGACCACACCAGCTTCCTCACCTGCGCCGAATGGAGCCACGCCCAGCAGAAAGCCAGGGCTCCAGGCAGTGGCACGAGTGATATGCGTGGCGGTTATTGAGCTGAGCTGGCCAGAGTCGGCGGCGATTGCGGGTGGGTACGGCCAGATGAAATTTCTTTCACTGTGAGCCGGGCGCCAGGCGGGTAGATTTCACCCTGCTCATTCAACTATTGGCCCGCTCCCCGCGGGCTTTTTTTTGCCTTGCAGAGCGACGTGAAAGATCGCCGCAGGCAAATTTCAGGCAAAAAAAAGCCCAAGTAGCTGATGGACACTTGGGGCTAAAAATGCATAAACCGTGGTAGGTGAACGCGGGGCTATCTTAACGTCCCCGAGAACATGTAACAATATATTTTGAGGTTATTTTTACCCTAAATGCTTTCTAAGCCCTTAAATAACCACATGTTTTTTCAGGCCATGGCCGATTCGTCACCTTGTTGACGTCAGTAAAAAAGCACCACCGCCTGGCTTTCCGCATGATTCAACGTCTGCGTGAACCGCTTGCCTGCCGTCAGGCATACAGGATCACGCACTCCGCAAACGAGGAAAACTCACCGGCTTCCACAGGCCCGCCGGAGCTGACCAACCTCGCTGCGAAGGACAGCCTGAAACCCGGTGCCACCGGGTACTCGGCACGGCCTTCATGGCCCAGAAGCACGACTTTTCCCTCGCTATCCAGCAGTTGAACGCCAACATTGCGTGCAGAACCGGCCTCTTCGTAATCATTCATCAAGATCACACCATCACTGGTGATGCCGTCAAAGTAGATCTGGACCTTTTTCGCCCCCTTGAGCCTGTCTTCATTCAACTCGACGCTGAACAGCTGCGGAAAACTGCCACCCGCCTGAAGCACATCAAGGCTCGATGTGCCCAGCTCGACCACCTGCTCCATGCCGCTGGAACGCCGATGTGCAACTCCAGAAACAACACCTGCATCCAGGCCATGACCAGGATCGATCGTCCACGTGGGAGCGGTGACCCTGGCGCGAAAATCAAAGAACTTTCCAACATTTTGAGTGGGCATTATTTATTCCTTTAATTGAATGCAAACATGCGATCGGTTCAGTCCGGAGCAACCACCCAGGCCACTCTTCTGCCTGTCGCCCTGCGCTTTTTCAATGGGCGAAACGCCGCCGGCTCGACAGTCGGTGTCAATCCAAAAAGCGCACACGGCGAACGCTGAAACCTTAAAACGGCGCCCAATCAACGTCCTTAGGACACTTCCGAAACGCTCCACTCAACTATCAGATCGCGCTGGAATGTTGCCGAAGAGGACGCTCGGCAAAATCACCGCCAAGGCGGTTACCTGTATTTGGGCCAACGAAAGACAGGAAAACCGGAGTCAAACAGGATGTTGGAGAGGGAATATCGGTGGAAATGGAATGCTGTGTGTCAGGCAAAAGCCCGGTCTTGCACCGGGCTTTGCTTGCGGGTCGGGCCGGACTGAATCAGTCCAGCGCGTCGTGCAGAACTTCGTAGATGATGCCTGTCGCAATGGCGACCAGGATCAAGTCAGTACCAGCCTGTTGCCACTCATAACCGTCATAGTGCGGCAGCCGGCTTAGCATCCGGCCATCCAGCTTTTTCGCGATACCCGGCGGCAGGGGTTTGCCTCGGGCCAGGTTTTTCTGAATGCCTGGCGGCAGGGCCGGCCCGGGTGACCAGTAGTCGCGACTGTCGCCAATGATCACGCGCACACCGCCGACATCTACTTGAGGTCCGCCATACCTGTAGTCCTGGGATTTGTTGCCTTTATTGCCGTGCCCACCCTGATTGCCGTGGGGATTGCCCTTGCCGTTCCCTGGGTCCGCATACAAGGCAGTCGAGCCGAATAAAAACGCGGCGCTTGCTAAAACAGCTACAACCGAACGAGTCGTCATCTCTGCAGTCCTCTGCATGAATCCAGCCGTGGTGCCATTCGTCATGACACACGAACTATAGACAGCCGATTGCGTCTTAGTTCATGCAAACCTCTCCTTATCTATGGAAGCGATCATGCTTTTAAAGAAAAAAAATCTCGTGACGGCCCTGACCTGCGTACTGATGCTGGCAGCGGCGCCTCTGCTCCCTGTGACGTCCGCCTATGCAAAGGACGGTGGTGGCCATGGTGGCGGAAATGGCGGTGGTAACGGCGGGGGTCATGGCGGTGGCAATAGTGGCGGCAATGGTGGTGGTCACGGTGGCCAGGCAGGCGGCCACTCCGGAGGGGTCAGCAGCAAGGGCCATAGCGGCGGCCTGAAAAGCGATCCGGCCGGCAAGTCGGTTCGCAATCTCGGAGAAAATGGCAACCATTACGGCAGCATTCGTAATGACAGCAACGGCCATGGCTCGACCACTTCCGGCGTGGCTCATTCCAAAGACACCCGCGGGCTGTCAAAAGCCACCGCGATCTCGGACACCACGCCCGGTGACCACAACTCGAAAGGCCTGGGCAAAGCCAGCGTCTCCTCGAGCAAGAATGATCGATAGACCCAGCCTCATGCTCTCCAGCTGAGTCGGTTTCAACACTGCCGGTTGGTCAGCATTGCCCGCATGAAAAGCCCGGCCCAGCGCCGGGCTTTTTAGTATCTGCCCCGCCCTCCTTTGCCCTCACGACTCGCGCATGGATGAAATTATCTTTAAGTAACCTTCATGAAGCGAAGCATCTGAGTGCCTACCCTTCTGGGACCGACAAAGTGAACTACAGGAGTAACCCACGATGTTTTCCCATGAAGGTCTCGGTCTGATGTCCATCTTCATTGTCCTGCTGCTGTGTGTGCTGGCGATGTTCATTCATCCTGTGCACGCCCTCTGTAGCTGGGTGCAAAGGCGTAGGCGCAGGTTGTCGGTCGAAAATACGCGGCGTGAAGGCAAGCCCTACTCACGCTGAACAGGCACCCATCCAACGAAGCCCGGCCATGTCCGGGCTTCTGCTTTCTTGCTTCTACAAAACCGCTCTGGCTCAGAGTCGCGCCCTGGGTTGGCGCCGGTCGATCGCAACCGCGGTCGCCGCCAGCAGGATCGCCAGGGTGTAGGCAAACAGTCCGAGGTTAACGCCCAGGATCAGCTTCTCAGAGCCATCGGTGAGCACCATCGACCCACCGTAAGACTGCCGAAGCCAGTAAGCCGCCAAGAAGCCGCCCGTGACGAACAGGGTCAGGAGGCTGGACAGGCGCAGGTTGCTCTTCAACCACACCAGCCACAGGCTGAATGCACCGATCGCCGTATTGGTGAACAACTGCCAGACCTCATGCAACCGTGCGTGCGGCTCCCAGGCCGGGTTGAAAACATGGGTCTGATTGATCTCCAGCACCGGTACCACAACGGCGTAGAAGATTATCCCGATCGTCACGAGCAGCTTTGCAATCACCTGGAGCCTCCTTGTTGTGAGGGTCGCGGCAACGTTCGGTAAGAACGAGGCCAGCACTTCAGCGGCATATAAGGACACGCAACCCCATAAAGGTCAGGCCCGATATCTGCCAAAAGCCAGGAGGGAATCACGCTGCAACTGCGCGTTCTACTCTCCGCTGCCTGCCGATTGCCTCAGTTGCCGGGCATCGTAAAGCTCCCGGGCAGCGTCCAGTTGCGGGAAGTTGTGCTCGGCCCAACGATCCAGCGCGGCCAGGGTGTCGACCAAAGAGCAGGCTACCGCCGTCAGCCGATACTCGACATGGGCGGGCTTCTCGGCGAAGTCCAGTCGCTCGATCGGCTTCGATGTGCTGGAGCCCTACCTCATCCACGGCGTGCGTGGTGGGTTGGCTCCTGAGGCAGGACGGAAACAGCAAAAATACCTGGAGCAGCGAACCCTCGATTACCAGGCCAGGCTCACCCGCTGGGCACAGTGGCCATCGATCCCGTTCAACCAGGAGCAGGACTTTATCGATGGCCAGAGCTTGCGGCCCGGCGCGCCGACTTACAGCCCGTTCGTCCGGCACATCCCGTAGCCGCGCAGCCAGCAACCTGTGCGGGCTAAAGGATTGTTTTACAAGGAGGAGAAAACGAAAAAGCCCAATGGATGATCGGGCTTTTTCGATGCTCGAGCGACGCCTGCCAATGCCATTCGTCCAGGCCTGAGAGCCGTCCCCCGTTCCTCATCTACACCTTAGACATGAGATATCTGGTCGCACGGGTCCGCACAGCTGAATGGAGAGGACCGGGCCAGGCATTCGATTCGATGGCACACGAAGCGCCATGCGAAACCGCAGTACCTCAAGCTTCGGGCTTCATTTCTCAAGGAACGGAAAAATGATCACGAACTGCACGAACTGGCATGCCTGGCTGGACACCATGCCACCCAAACCGGACGAACTTCATGTAGTCGGAGACGTTGAAGTCTCCAACCCAGGGGTCAAGGCCTACCTGACGGTACGAGTCCCGCAGGGTATCAACCCGGCAATACTTATGCTGGATCTGCACCTGTACCAAAGGCCAGGGCAATGGATTCAGGTAATCACCTGCACGCAAGTCAGGTTCACCCGGGTGCTGCCGCCAAACTCCGTGCTCTACAGCGCGGTTGAAATCTTCCACAACGGTGAGCGAATCGCGTATATCGACGAAATCCCACACATCTCCTGACTGATCCGTACTGAATCAGTGGAGCCTTGAAATCCGACTGCGACCGCCTGATCCTCGATCAGTCGGTCGCCTCCCCCGCCACACTCCTGCTTCGTTCAATAGGTTGGCTCTTGAACTGGCCAGCGTCTGCTTCTAGCCTGCAACCCGTTGTCAGGAGAAGCGGAAGAGAAATGATCAGAAGATTTGAACAGCAAGATATGGATGCCGTGCTGGACATCTGGCTGCAGGCTTCGCTGAAAGCCCACGATTTTATCGATGCCTCATTCTGGCAGTCGCAAGTCGACAACATGCGCAACCTGTACCTCCCGGCGTCAGAGACCTATGTCTTCGAGCGGGAGTCCAAAGTGCGGGGTTTCTATTCACTGCACGACGAGCAGCTGGCCGCCCTCTTTGTTGCACCTGAATTCCAGGCCAAGGGGATTGGCAAGCAACTGCTCGCCCATGCCAGGGCACAGCGTCCCGTGTTGAGCCTGGCGGTATACAAGGACAATACGGCCAGCTGCGGCTTTTACCTGGCACAAGGCTTTGTCGTGACCCACGAGCAGACGGATGAACATACGGGGCAGCAGGAATACCTTATGAGCAGCGCCCCGCTCTGATCCATGTAGCCCGTCACGGTATATCCAGCCCTGGCCTTTTACTGCCCTCCAAAAACCAAAAAGCCCAACGTACGAGCTGGGCTTTGCCTGGCCAAAAACTGAATCAATGAGGCTGGCGTTGCCTCTGCAACTCTGCCTTTAACCAGCTGCTTGCCGGTTGCGATCCAGCAGCGCAACGCACTTCATAAACCTTGCCACTCATGCTGCTTTTAGTGGCAGCAAGATCGATAAAGTCCTCCGCGCTGCTCACCATGTTCTTGCCCTCGAGGTAATTCAGTTTTTTCTCCAGGTGCTGCCGTGCTTGGGGGGCTGGATACTCGGCGCCATTACGCACGAACTGGCATTGGCTGTGCTCGACAAAGTCCAACAAGCCCTTTATCTCCTGGGCTGCCTGAGGCGTCGTTTGCGCCTGCGCGTTAGTCGCCATTGCCAAGACGGCGATACCCGCCGCCATCAACCATCGAGCCCGTTCACCGGTAAAAATTCGCATCATTCGTCCTTGTCTTGAAACTGAGCACTGTTGTCGGATCGGCCGAGCATTACCCGGCGCCAGGTCGGTCAGACTTCGATAGGGAAAGCCGGCTGAACGCCCTGTTGCGCATCCGCGCTTTCTATAGCGGCCTCAAGTCTGGCCAGGAAGGCTGGATTCAATTTGGCGTCAAGCAGATTGACCTGCTCTACCGCCCTCTTCTGCTCAATCATCTTGGCAAGTTCTGCATAAGACAGTTTGGGTGCCGGGTTTTGAATAATAATCACTGAAACGCTTCCTTGGTTCATCCGTCCAGCCCACCAGAGGCTTGGCGGCAAGTGTATCCGCTGTTCCGCACTGATCCAAACTCGCCCGGCCTGCACTTGGACGCTTGCATCCACTCCCTGCTTTGTCGATACCTGGCGCCTCCGGGCCTCGAATGCCGCGTCGAGCGCAGCCTTGAGCGTTGCCGCCTCAGCCCTTCTTTGCCACGCATGCCTGCCCATGCCCAGGCCCGGCAGCGCTTCTGCCCCGTCATAGACCAATGGTGCCGCCAGTCGTCGTCGCAGCGTTGACGCCCCATCCCTTAAGGCGCGCAATGGCCCCCTAAAAATGATCGCCTGGGGCCTTTCCAGATGGCAAAGATCATAGTGCTGGCCGGTGACTTCCCCCAGGGTGACGCGGAGTATCTGCGCGGAACCATCACGCTCAAAACCGCCAATAAGCCGCTGATAGGGAAAAGTTTTCTCGTTTCCGAGTTCAAGGACCTGGTCGTCGAAAATACCGACTCGAACAAGAACATTAAGAGCGCCATAGGCCTTGGAATGGTTGGCGCGATGTTTCTGGGGCCTGTGGGTGCCGTCGCCGGCTATCTTCTGGCGGGCCACAATACCGAGGTGACATTTCTGGCCACCTTGAAGGATGGTCAGACACTGCTTGCTGCAACCGATAACGAGACCTACCAAGACATCTCGGCGCGCTTCAACAGAAAAAACTCACCTGAAAAACGCGATAAAACCGAGACTTGACGCCCGATATCGCGGGATGTTGCAGGCCGTGACGGGGTGAACGTAGCACTGTGGTGTCCCCCTATTCACCCGGTACTCATTGACCGTCATATCGAAGATCAAGCATCCAGAATGCCTTGCAGACTGCTGCGTTTTACCCGCCAGCAGCCCCCTCTCGTTCAGCCTTCTCCGCAGCCGGCAACTATCGACGCAGCCTGGATGGGGGATTGAGAGCAGCGCGATTTGCGCCCGAATGGAAAAGCAACAAGGCTGACCGGATTAGCCATTCACAGTCAGCCTTGTCGTTGGGACAGCTTCAACCCAGGAAACGGCAAATCACCATTGGCCCGAGAAGATGCAGGTCAGTGCTTCGATACCGCTGAACTTCCACAGCGAGTCGTTACAGTCTCTGGCGAATGCATGGGCGTTCGAGGCGGTGAGGGCCAGGACCACGGCGGAGGCGTAGACGATTTTCTTGAATGACATGGTGAATCTCCTTTTTCGTATCGGCACTTTCTTGTAAGAGCCACCCCGACGAGGATGGTCGTGCGCACTATAAGCCTGGCCTCGGTAGCAGACGATTAGGGCTGGTGTGCTAATGGCGAATACGCATCACCCAAGGCCGCGGGCGAGTTGCACAGGGCTTACACCTCCTCTGCGAATGAACGCCGAGCCAGATCAGAAGTTGCAGTTGTATTGATACTCGAAGGGGAAGAACACCGTATCAACCACCAGGGAAAACGGCGCGTCGATCAGTAAAAAGGGAATCAGCTTTCCATGGGAGGTGCCTACCAACCACCAGTCCAGGCGCACGCCTTTGTAGGGGCAAGGGTGGTCGTAGTCCATGCGCATCGCCACCGCGGCGCAGCCGCTCAAGCAACTGATCAGCAGTAACAGAATCACTTTCCGAAACACGTAATGTCCTTATTACATCCATCTGCGGAGCGACGTAGACGTCTCTGCAATACGCCCGTCACCACTTCCCAGTGGTGATGAAAGAGAAATACCTCCGCCAGCAGAAAGGCAGCCTCTCAACCGCGTAAATCGCAGAGCGGATTTGAATGTGCGAACCGGAAACGAACAAGGGTTTGCATCAGCTTTCGCCAGCAAACCCTTGAGATAGATGGTGCCCGAAGCCGGAATCGAACCGGCACGCCCTTACGAGCGGGGGATTTTAAGTCCCATGCGTCTACCAGTTTCGCCATTCGGGCGGTAGCGCGGTGTTGCAATCTGAAAGGCTTGAATTGCTTGAGCCGTTTCAGCGCCTTGCGGCAAGGGGGTGAAATATATACATCCCCTACCCTTGAAGCAAGTTCGTTGGCGTCAAATTCAAGACTGGATGTCGAGTACGGCCAAAAACAAAAAGGCGCCGTAAATCATCGATCTACAGCGCTATTTTTATAAGTGGGAGCAACTGCCAGAACCGAACCGGTGCAGATGGCGCCGCATTCCACTGATAAAACCAGATATTTCAATAGGTTACCACAGCAAAAACGGCGTAACCATCTGATTTTAAAAGGCTTGTAGCTGGGCGAACAGGCGAAGACAGATTTGCCCAGCCAGTGTAGGGATCGTGACGCCACTAACCCCATGGGCCAGCGAAGTCGAAGAGGCAGGCCAAAGGCCAAACTGCGAAGGCGCGATCAGCTAAACGCAAGGACAATAAAGAGACAGAGCCGCATCGCTCTTCCGGACTTTTCAACGAGGGATTATTCAAAGGTGCCACAAGATCACCAGGCGTAATGCCTGATAAATTGGCGCCCACCCTGACCAGCTGTTGGCCGTTCAGCATTCCATCGTAAACACACCTGGCCGGGCAAGCGCGACCACTCTATCCAGAGCGGTCGCGCATGTCTCGAAGACAATTCTGAAGAAACCTGAACGGCTTGAAGAAGCCTGGACGATAGTAGGCCGCCACCTGTGCCGTGGCGACGCCACCAGGCGAGAACGACTTGGTCAAGGGTGCCATGACGAAGCGGTTGTGCCTTGAGCACCCTGGTCGTGCTGGAAGGCTGCCTGGTGATCGGACGGGCCAGCGTATAGACAGAAGCATTCGAGGCGGGGCTGGCGATGCTGCTTATCCAACTCGGCGAACAGAGAGCGGCACTTTCCTTAACCACCAAGCCAGTCTCTTGAACAGGCAGCGATAGCGAGGCGGTGGATGGGACTCCATTGACTCGCACATGCGGCAGGAACCGTTGGCCAGGGCAAGACGGATCAGCCGCATGACCTTAGCGCTTTAAAACACAGCTGGAAGATGTGCCCAAGCGCAACGAGTGACCGCCGCCTCGGCGAGCAAGCGCATGTCATCTGTCAGGTTCGATAGCCAGACCTTCGCGCCGTTGGAGCACCTTTACCCCAGATTGAAAATCTCGATGCAGAACCCACATGAGCGAACATTGATAAAACAGCAAAAACAATTGACTCTGACACTAACTCTACCACTCGTCGGAACCGTCACTTCATAAAGGTGGAGGTACCTTGCTTTTACCTGTTTACAGGCTTGACTGTATTCCTATCTATGATCGAAGGAGGAAACGAAACATATCAGCTCAAGAAACCGACACAACTCTTGACACCGATATCAATCGCCTTTGCCATCAATACTCCACGACATCTTCAATGAGTTAACCTAACTACTGTTTTCTCGTAGCAGTGGCAAGTCTGCAATTTGATTTTTGAATAGGGAGCCAACTCATGGAATGCACAATCAAAAAGGAATATGAACATGAGCATCACAGTCACAAACGGAGCAAGCGCAGTAGTTAACGTGGCAATCAGCACATGGGAGAAAGACGGCAGTGACGCTTACTACCCATTAGAGCAAGGCAGCGGTGACACCTGGAAACGTAGTGACCCAAGGGGTTACTTGATGGCCATACAGGATAAATCCCAAACAACTGAATACTACGTCTCCTGCAACAGTGCAATTGTCATCGAAGACAACCTCGTAAAGGATCACGGCCGAACTCTTAACCCAGTCGCTGCGGCCGGGAAGAAAAAAGTGGCAAATGCGTAATACCTAGCAGTAAGCGCATATATAAAATGGCCAGTATCGTACAAGATGCTGGCCATTCCCGTAAAAAAGTAAACCACTCATCCGACTAGCGACCACCAGACGCCCTCATATTTAGTTGAGTTCTTATGTCTCAATACACCTAGATAAAAGCACTTCACTACTTGCCTCTAGAAACTTCTTTGCGATAACGCCTGGTACGCAACAAAGCAATCAGTCCTTGATCACCATCGTCAGTAATTCTGATAGTTCGTTGAACATCCGGCCGGACACGCCAGGTGCGTGCAGCCCTATGAATCACTCCACTGACGCCGGAGACAGTAGGTACATTGGTGCGACGGGTTGGACCTACTCATCACGGGAAGACGGATAAGGGATTGCGCATTTTGCTGGAGATAACAGGCAACAAAATAGCCCCGATGAACTCACCCAGGAGATTTCTGGGAGGACAAAGCACCACGGAACCCAGCCCCCATTAAAAGCGGTGGAACACCGGCTTCCCTCCAGCCAATAAAAAGCCCGCACCTTTGCGGCGTCACACAGGGTCGCTTCTCCAGGCTTATGTTCGGTCGAAAATGCCAGCTTCAGAGGGTTCGTTGAATATGACGTGCTGTAGAAGGCTCCGGCAAAGTCACCACGACTTTGCACTGGTATCCCAGTGCCCCTGGATAGGACCAGTAGCACTTTAAGAATCGCCTGATACCTGGAGAAATCCAACGCCACTAGTATGCCCGGGCACTTAGTCAGGACATGCGGCGAAAGTTCCACAACCCGTCGCACGGTTTTCTGAACACTCCACGAAGAAGAGGCGCCTTGATGTCTCTTTCAGTTGTCTCGAGAAACTTCATGAAAAAGCACCTTGCCGTAAGTGCGGCGCTTGCCGGATTTCTGTCGTTGTTTGCCATGCCCTCCCATGCTGGCATCTCATTGGGTGTAAACCGAGTGGTACTGGTTGCGCCGAAGAAGGAAGCTTCCGTTCTAATGCTGAACGATGAATCGACCCCCTTCATGGTCCAGTCCTGGATCGAGCCCTTCAGTGCTAGCACCGATCAGGACGTCCCCTTTGCCCTTACCCCTCCCCTGAAACGCCTGAACGGGAACGCACGCCAGCAGTTGCGTGTTCTGTATCAGGGCGCGGGGCTTCCGGCGGACAGGGAGTCGGTGTTCTGGTTGAGCGTGCAGGAAGTCCCCCAGAAGTCGCAGGATGAAAACATCCTGCAGATTGCCGTGCGCCAGCGCATCAAGTTGTTCTACCGGCCCGCCGACTTGCCAGGCGACGTTGGCCAGGCCCCATCCAGGTTGAAGTGGCGCATGGTGCCCAAGGATGGCAAGCCGGGCCTGGAAGTGAGGAATGACTCAGCGTTTCACATCTCTTTCGGCACGGTGAACCTCAAGAGCGGTTCGAACAACTATCCGATTCCCGCGGCAATGCTGCCCCCCTATTCAAGCCAGTCATTCGCGATCGAGGGAGCTTCTTCCCTGGCTCCAGCCGGAGCAACAAAGATCGAGTTCGAAAGCATCAACGACGATGGATTAGCGGTACAGCACTCAAGCAACACTTCCAGCTGAGCCTAGTTAAAGACCAGGACGCTTTGTTTGTTGCTTAACCCCACATCTAGTTACCGGCTGAATATCACTTATTAGTGACGTACACACTTCGCTAACGACCTGCAGCCAACAAAAGAATCATTTCCGAACGAATGGAGCCAAGGGAGCTCGAGAGCGACTCACCCACGAACCATATTCAAGGTCGATCAGAGAGAAACAGGCAATGAAGACCACAGCAAAAAAAAAGATCAACGCCCTGTTCATCGCGCCACAACTTTGCGTAATTGCACTCATGGCCCTCGCCGTGTCACCGTCCGCGAGCGCTGAGGATGCATTTGGGATGGAACTGTCGATCCCGAAGAACACGGCCAGCGGAACCATACTGGCTCGGCACTACATCTATCCGATGCAGGTATGCCGCCAATCGAAGTGCACAATCAAGTATCTTCGCATCTACCCAAATGGCGAGGCCGGAGCCTCAACTTCACCAGTAATCACCACGAACGTCTCAGGCATATCGACTCGTTTGTTGATCAATGGAAGAGCCTTCGGAACTCAAGCGTTATCGCTCGAGACCAACCGGCCAATCGAAGTACAGCTACTCGGCGATGGTCGAGTAAATCTAGGCGGTTCCCTTGCAGGAAGCGCCCAGGTCTCACCGTACTACTACGAGCTCGATACAGTAGAGAGCAACTACTCTCTTCGAATCTATCTGAAGGGCACTATCACCCCAATCGACGGTACCTGCTCGGTGCCGAGCCAGACGGTAAAGCTACCTAAAACCTTGATTCAGCGCCTGGAGCGCATCGGCTCGACAGCCGGCACCCAGAGTTTCCAGATACAGGTCAACAACTGCCCCAAGGGCTATAACCGGATTGGCTATACCCTTGACCCGGTTGGCGGCGTGATCGAGAACTCGCCAGGGGTGTTGCCGCTGGCTGGCGGTTCGACCGCGAGCGGCATAAAGATCCGGGTCGAAAACGCCCAGGGCACTCCAGCAACCATGGGGAGTTCGATAACGGTCGATGGATACAGCAAGGCGGCAGGTGGCTCGTTTGTCATTCCGATGCAGGCGTCCTACATCAGAACCGACACAGTCGCCACACCGGGAACGGTAAACGGTGCGATGACCGTGTTTGTGGATTACCGGTAACCCTTTCCGCTCGCCATCCTGCTTGCCTCCTTCGAATCAACGACAGGAGGCTTCGCCAGT
>NZ_JAQZAB010000055.1:0-3865 GCF_028640915.1 Pseudomonas sp. B3G-3
TGCCGGCCTGGATCAACCCGCTGTTGACCAGGTCCTTGCCTGCCGTGGCCGACAAGTTGTGGGTGGCCCGCAAGGTACCGACGTTGTCGAGGTTCTGGCCGGCGATCAGGCTCACGTCATTACCGGCGATCAGCGCGCCGGTCGGGCCGAGTCGATCGTTGGCCTGGGCCATGTACAGCACCGGCACCAGCACTTTATCGCCGTTCACTTCGTGCTCTTCGAGCCAGACGATGTCGTGGGTCAGCGCCGCGACCTGCTCGGAAGTCAGATCAACGCAGAACACTAAGTTGAGCTGCTGCTTGCAATAAAGCAGATGCACTCAACTCACGGATACATCTCGCTCGACTAATCAGAAACCCCCTACAGCCTGCAGTGCACTCCCCTTATTTCTGCCGACCACAGTACGGTTTACAGTCGTTCGGTCGCCCAGATGGCGACTAGGTTTGGCGACCTGGTGAATGGAGTGCAAAAGATTTCTGATTACAGAAGCTTTTGCACATGCAAAGCTGCTGCTTTATGGCAGTTGTGCGCGGGAGGCCTTCGGGCCTGTCGGTTTTCCATTCCCGGCTCGCCAACCCGCGTACAGCTGCCACCATTCGTTTGGCGACGTTTGAGTGATAGCTCTTTTCAACTGAATGGAGTTACACATATGAACCGCTACATACCTATTACCGGCCACGACTGCAACATCCCCTACCTGCTGATCGATACCCAGGCACCTGTCGATGTGCTGCACGATGCAGCGGCTTATCGCATTCGTGCGGTGACTCAGTTGCTGGAAAACTTTGTGGAACCTGAAAATGCTGGAAGCCACCTTGTGGTTCTTCAGGAGCTGACGTTGGTCTGCACTATTCTGTTGCGTGACGGTTGCGATCTTCTAGATGTAACAGGGCGAAAATTACAGGAGCAGATTTCAGCCTAATCAATAGCGGGCGATCTTAAAGTCGCCCGTTTTTTTTGAAATTCAAGCTATTCAATTGTGAATCCCCCACGCCCATTTTTTAAAACCAATCAGACCTTATCATCCCGGCCTGTGCTAGTGATAAAAGGATGCTTGGTGATTACGGTGGAGTAAAGGAAGAACCCCACCGCGAACCGGGGCCATTTAACTTTAAGCGCCAGATAAAACCAGGACTTCTACGCCTGAGAAAATGCTATTAAAGCCTTTTTTGATGACTCAATAACGTTAGCCCATTCAGGCTTCGCCAAATACTCCGCATCCGTAAGACGAGTTCCATATTTATCAAAAACCTTATCAATACTCTTAACAACATCAGAAATTGCTATTACTTCGTTTTCCCCTCTAAGCACAACTCCAATCCACGAGCGAGGATCGGTTGCTAAATCTGTATCATCGTATAAAAAATGAACAGTATAATTGAACTCATCATAAGCCATATCAGAGCTCGATCTAGATACCCAGGCGCTATATTGATAATCAGCACTGGACAACCCCTCCAAGTAGGAGATCAGTTCGTCTCTCATCGTAGGGTATTCTAGTTCGGAGAGTTCCAACTTTTCCATTTCTTATACTCACTTAACGGAATATGAACTTGCTCTGCATGATCTTTAATAGACCCTACAACAGGCTTACCATCTCTACCTATAACCTGACCATTTGACCTAACAATAACGTGATCCACTTGCTGAGTTGGCTGACTTATATGAGGTTCACCCTTATCGATCCGAACACCATTTCCTTTATTTTTGGGGTCTTGCCATCTAAATCCAGTACCTTTTTTATTTGGCGAAACTGCCCAGCTCTCTGGAAGTTTACTAATTGTAGTATCTGGAACATCCCAAATTTTTGGTAGATTGCTAACCCCAGCTTCAGCATCAGTCAAAGCACTTGTCGAATTAGGATTCTTGGCGGTTTGCCCCGCCCCACCAGTTCCTTTTGCAGCACCCGCCACCACATCATCAGCAACAGCCCCAGTACCGGAGACAACCTTCGAACCACCCGCCAGAACTGGTGCTAATGCCCCCGCAATGGCTCCACCATCGCCTACGGCATCGAGAAGAAGCTTACCCCACTGCCCTTGGTTGAGATACTGCGCCTTTTGAGTGGCACCGGCTGACTCACGCAAGCAGGAGATATCCCCGCAATTGAGTCCTGCCTGCTTCATTTCAATTAGCGTGTAGGCCCTACAGAAATCTGACTGACAGTTCCCCAGCAGCTTTTCGGTGAGAATGCCTTGGGCCTGGTCATATTGAGCCTGCTCGGCAGGCGTAAAGGCATTTTGCTTATCGGCCAATGGTTTCCATTGGTCAAGCGTGTCATGAATACACTGAACCTTACCCTTGCATGCCTCCTCAATCTGCTTAGCCAGCTGCTCTTTTTGATTGTGCTCCAGGTAGTTGTAAGCCGTCCCCTGCTGCGCCACCCATCCTGCAACCTGCTGATCCTTCTCATTTCCTCCCGCAGCCGCCGCAACAGTCATGCCGAGCAGTTGAGACGTCATGGCCAGCACTTGCTCATGAGCAACACCTGGGAAAATCTTGTCCCCAACCATCTGAATCAGGGCCTTGTTGGCACCAGCCGCCAGCGCCGAGGTGGCAAAGCTTCCTCCGGCGGCCTCACCGATCAGCCCGCCAACGATGGCGTGTACGGCGACCTTGGTTGGCAAGCCACTGCCAGCCAGACTGTCGCCCACCTTTTCGTAGATGGCACCGCTCAGGGCATCGGCGGCTAAACCGATCGCGGCCTGGCTCAGGTTGTCTTTGAACTTCCCGCCGTTAACCACCGTTTTCAAGGCCGAATTCACAGCCAGCCGAACACCGATATTCTGACCAGCAATACCGCCACTGACGCCAGCTACTACATAACTCTTCAGGCTGTCACTGGAAGTGACATCCTTAACAACTGCCCCCAGATTGCCTCTGTTATTAATCGTACTGATCGCCGCGCCACTGGCAGCAGACGTCACCACAGCAGTAGCAGCGACGTTCGCCCACCCAGCGGCAGTCGCAGTACCAGCAACCGAGGTGCCGGCTGCTGCCATTGCAGATCCGGAACCTGCCGTTGCTCCAGCCGCTGACCCCAAGGCAGCGCTTGCAGCACCCGCGGTCAACGCCGTCACAATGATGATGACCGCCAACATAGCTCCCTGACCAAGGCCCGAGTGGCTGTACTTGAAGCTTTCGTGAACCTCTTGCACCTTGCGCCAGTCCACATCACCGCGCTTTTCCGCATCCTTGAGCCACGCCAACTGTGGATCTGCCTGCACCATGGCATCGATGGTCTGGCTCACCGACTTCTGGTCGATCTGCTTGATATCGATCTTGAGGCCATCGACTGCCTTAATCGCCAATTGCCCTTGGGCCACTAACTCGCTCTGTCGCAGGGTTTCATCGGTGTTGCCTTTCCCCTTGGCACTGGTCCACGAAAGGCTGTTGCTGCTCTTCTCGTGACTCTCCTGATGCAGGTCCTTCACCCCTTCAAAGGTGATCTCCCCACCGCTTTGCAGCGTGATGTCCTGGCCGCTCTCCAGCTTCGCCGCCTGATACTTCTGGTCCCCACCGCTGACCAGGGTCAGGTCGCCCCCCGTCTTGATTTCGCTGCCGATGTTTTTCACATCGGTCACTTCGTCACGTTTGGTCTGCTTGCTGCCCCAACTGCCTTTTTTCTTCTTGTCGTACAGCGAGTAGTCGCTGTCTTGCGCCGCCAGCAGTTCGAGGTTGTCGCCGGCTACCAGGTAGGCTTCATCGCCGGCGGTGATACGGCTGGAGATCAGCGCCATGTCCTTGCCGGCGCTGAGGTCCACGTCGCCACCGGCGCTGAGGGTCGTGGCGACCTGGCTGACATGGTCTTCCTGGCGGGTGACTTTCTTGGTTTTTTCGTAGGAGTGCTGCTCGTCCGCCGCCG
>NZ_JAQZAB010000056.1:0-25258 GCF_028640915.1 Pseudomonas sp. B3G-3
CGGCAGGCCTTCCATGTCGCCCCGGCTCTGCACCGCGCGGCTGCCGATCCAGTTGGCGCGCTGCACCGCTTCGGCGACGCTGTGGTTCTCCAGCAGGGCGCTGATCAGGCCGACGGCGAAACCGTCGCCGGCGCCCACGGTGTCGACCACCTGGGTCACCGGCACGGCCTCGACGAAACCTTCGTGCAACGGGGTGCGGTAATAGGCGCCATGGGCACCGAGCTTGATCGCCACGGCCTCGACGCCCTGGTCCAGGTAAAACGCGGCGATGTCGGCCGGGTCTTCATAGCCGGTCAGCAGGCGGCCTTCGCTCAGGCCCGGCAGCACCCAATGGGCGAGCACGGCCAGGCGGTTGATTTCGTGGATCATCAGTTTTTCGCTGCCCCACAGGCTGGGCCGCAGGTTCGGGTCGAAGGACACACTGCGGCCGGCCGAGCGCATTCTGCTCATCAGGCTGTGGGACAGGTCCCGGGCCGAGGCCGACAGTGCCGGGGGAATGCCGGTGGCGTGCAGGTGACGGGCGCGCAGCAGTTCGGGGGCGATGTCGGCGATGCTCAGGTGGCTGGCCGCCGAACCACGGCGGAAGTATTCCACCCGCGGATCGTCGCCGTGCTCTTCCAGGGACTTGAGCTGGAAACCGGTGGGGTGTTGCCGGTCGGTGGCGACGAAGCGGCAGTCCACGCCTTCGGCCTGCAGGCTGTCGATGACGAAACGCCCCAGGGAGTCGGCGCCGACCCGGCTCAGCCAGCCGACCTTGAAACCCAGGCGCGACAGGCCGATGGCGACGTTGCTGTCGGCGCCGGCGATGCGTTTGTGGAAGTGGCCGACCCGGGCCAGGTCGCCGCTCTGTTCGGCGACGAACATCGCCATGGTTTCACCGAACGACAGGATATCGAGCTCAGACATGGGCATGCTCCAGGCGGGACTGGCCAAGGCGGGCGAGGGTGGCGACGTGTTCGCGGGTCAGCTGCACCAGGTCTTCGCCTTGCAGCGGGTATTCCACGGCCCGGGTCACCCCTTGAGTCATGTGCCGCAGCAATTGTTCCCACAGATGCAGGTCGGCCATGCCCGGCGGTATCGCCACCAGCTTGCCGTCGGCACGCCGGGCCACGGCCTTGCAGTGCACGTAGCCGACATAGCGGCCCAGCAGGCGCGCGGCGGCGGAGGCGGACTGGTCCTGCCACTGCCAGTTGCCGATGTCGAAGGTCATCTGCACCGGCAGGCGGTGGCGCTCGACCTCGGCGAAGAAGCGCTGGAAGGGTTCGATGCGCCCGCCGTGCAGGGTCTGGTCGTTTTCCACCAGCAGTTGCACCGGGGACTGCGCCAGCAGCAGGGCCAGCTGGGGCAGGTCGTTGTGCTCGGTGAAATACCCCAGGGATACCTTGAGGCTTTTCGCACCGAAGGCCTCGGCCCGTTGCAGCGCCTGTTCCAGCAGCGGGTTGGCCCGGGAACGCCCGGCCACCCAGAGTTCCAGCGGCGAAGAAAACACGCTATCCAGTTGCTGCTCGCGGGTGGCCTGGGCCAGTTGGGACGGGTCTTCGACGGTCAGCAGCTCTTCGCGCCATTCGATGCGCGACGCGCCGGCGGCGGCCAGCACCTCGATGAAACTGCCCTGGCCCTGCTCACGGACGCGGTCGGCGCCGTAGCTGGAAAGGCTGATGGATACAGGCGATTTATTCATGGTCATAGCCTCTGAAACCGGTTTCATTTGTTCTCAAAAAAAAGCCCCACAAAAGAAGCTCATTTCCCTATCTTCATGCCTGCGCGATCCCTTGTAGCCGCTGCCGAGCGCAGCGAGGCTGCGATCGAGGCCGAAGGACTCGCCAGGCAGGCAGCGTGTTTCCCCCGTTCCTGCGAGGTGTCAGGTTTTGCGGCAACTGCGTTGCCGATCGCAGCCTCGCAGGCTCGGCAGCGGCTACACCGGCACCGCGATTCCCGAGTCGATCCGTGGTTACAGAGACCCTCGTTGTCGGGTGGAGCCGCGGACGATCAGCTCGGCCGGGAAGTCCAGCACCCGCAGCGGCTCGACATCGCCGCGCAAGCGCTTGAGCAGGCACTCGAAGGCGCTGGCGCCGATGCGTTCGGTGGGCTGGGCGAGGGCGGTGATGCCGGTGCCCACCAGCGGATACCAGTCGAGGTCGTCGAGGGCGATCAGGCCGATCTCGTCGAACAGCGCGCAGCCCAGCTCGCGCAAGGCCCGGGTCGCGGCCAGGGCGGCGACGCCGTTGGCGCAGAACAGGGCTTTCGGCCCGGGGCCGGGGGCGGCGAGGAACGCTTGCAGTTGCTGGTTCAGCGCGGCACCGGTTTCCACCGCCGCGCCTTGCAACGCTGGATGCTGCTGGATCTGCGCCTTGAAGCTGTTGCTGCGCTCGATCCGCGAACTGGTGCCGTCATGGGGTTCGCTGACCAGCAGCAGGTCGCGATAGCCGCGCTCTTGCAGGTGTTCGATGGCGCTGCGCACGGCTTGCGGGTTGTCCAGGCCGACCAGGTCGCTGTGCAGCTGCTCGACCTTGCGGTCCACCAGGACCATGGGCATTTCCCGATGCAGTTCGCGCAGTTCGTCCAGATGATGGCCGAGGGTGTTCACGATCAGCCCTTCGATGTTGTACGAGCGCAGGTTGGCCAGGTGCTGGCGTTCCTGCTCGTCGTCGCGGTCGGTGTTGCACACCACCAGGCTGTAGCCGTGCTGGCGGCAGGCGGTTTCCACGCCATGCATCACGGCAATCGAATAGGGGTTGCGGATATCGGCCACCAGCATGCCGATCAGGCGCGTGCGCCCGCGTTTCAGGCCGCGGGCCATCTGGTTCGGGCGGTAGCCCAGTTCGGCTATCGCCTGTTCGATGCGCAGGGCGATGGCATCGGAGAGCAGGGCGCGGTCTTCGCCGATAAAGCGCGACACGCTGGCCTTGGAGACCCCGGCGCGTTCGGCGACATCGAGCATGGTGACGCGGCTGCGCTGGGCGGCGGAAAAACTGTTCACGGGCGGCGACCTGTCTTTGGCGTTCTTGTTATGGGCGTATCCGTTCCAGGTGCGACGTTCTGCCGCATCGCTGAAACCGGTTTCAGAAAACAGCAAAGCGCTTTCGCCGTCAAGCGCGATCAGCGCCAGCGGGATGAAAAAAATGTCATGCGGCCGAGCGCGGGTGGTCCTCTTTGGCAGAGGAAAGCGTCTGGCACCTGCGTTGCAGGTGATCGCGGGCAAGCCTCGCTCCTACAGAGAACTCACAAGTCTGTAGGAGCGAGCGGGCGGCGATCCGACTTGCCCGCGATAAGGACTACGCGGTGTCGTTGAAAAAAAGCTATTCGAGGCAGCTCCGCAGGTAGTCGAGCAGGACGCCATACAGCGCATCCACCTCCGGCGCCAGGCCCCGGGCCCGCAGGCAGCCATGCACCAGGCCGAGGCCCGGGTACAGCTGGCTGTGGCCGCCGGCGGCGAGCAACCGTTGGTGATACAGCGCGCCGTCGTCGCGCAGCGGGTCGAACTGCGCCAGGGCGATAAAGGCGGCGGGCAGGCCACTGAAATCCGTGGCCAGCAAGGGCCGGGCATAGGGCGAACGCTGGCTCGGGCCGGGCAAATACAGGGCCTGGTAGGCGTCCAGGTCGTTGCTGCCGAGCAGGGGCGCGTCGGCGCACTGGCTGCGCGAGGGCAGGTCGGCGGCGCTACCGAGGCCGGGGTACAGCAGCACCTGGGCGGCGGGCAAGGGGTCGCCGGCATCGCGCAGGGCCAGGCACAAGGCCGCGGCGAGGTTGCCGCCGGCGCTGTCGCCGATCACCAGCTGTCGCCGGGCGTCCAGGGCAAAGGGGCTGGCGCCGGCCTGCAAGGCGCGCCAGGCCGCCAGGCAATCGTCGAAGGCGGCGGGAAACGGATGCTCGGGCGCCAGGCGGTAATCCACGGCAACCACCAGCACCTGCAGCTGCGCCGCCAGGTAGGCGGTGATGAAATCGTGGGAATCCAGGTCGCCCACCACCCAGCCGCCCCCGTGCAGGTACAGCAGGCAGGGCCAGCCATCCGCGGGTGTCGGGCTGGTGGGGCAATAGGCGCGAGCCGGGACCCCGGCCAGTCGCAATCCGCTGACCCGCAGGCCGTCGGGACGGGGCGGGGTGAACGCCTGGCACATGCGGCTGTAGCTGTCGCGCCAGCCCTTGAAGCTGTTGTCGGGGCTGGTGAAACTCTGCGTCCTGGCGACGAAGGCGGCGAGTTCGGGGGAGAGCGGGTAGTGGCGCATGGGCGGGGGATGTCCGTTGTCGGGGCGGGCGTCATCGCGGGCAAGCCTCGCTCCTACGGGATCACATTGCTTCTGTAGGAGCGAGCGGGCGGCGATCCGGCTTGCCCGCGATCAGGCTATTTCAAGCTGGCCTGCACGGCCGCCACGCCATCCTTGCCGTCGAAGCTGCTGACCCCGGCCAGCCAGCGTTGCAGGTCCTCGGGGTGCTCGCGCAGCCATTGCCGCGCCACGTCCTGGGGCGTCTTGCGTTCCATGATCGGCACCATCAACTGGCTTTCCTGGGCCGCGCTGAAGGTCAGGTTTTCCAGCAGGCGCTGGACGTTGGGGCAGCGCTCGGCGAAGTCCGGCGCGGTGACGGTGGACACGCTGGCCGCGCCTTCGTTGGGGCCGTAGACGTCTTCGCTGCCGGTCAGGTATTCGATCCGCATATTGATGTTCATCGGGTGCGGGGTCCAGCCGACGAAGACCACGAACTCCTTGCGGTTGATCGCCCGTTGCACTGCCGCGAGCATACCGGCCTCGCCGGACTCCACCAGCTTGAAGCCCTTGAGGCCGAAGCGGTCGCTGTCGATCATCGTCTTGAGGGTGGTGTTGGCGCCGCTGCCGGGCTCGATGCCATAGATCTTGCCGCCCAGTTGCTCCTTGAAGCGGGCGATGTCGGCAAAGGTCTTCAGGCCCGCGGCGGCGACATAGTCCGGCACGGCGAGGGTGGCCTGGGCGTCGGCCAGGCTCGGCTTATCCAGGACCTTGACTTGCCCGGCCTCGAGGAACGGCGCGATGTTCTTGTCCATCGCCGGTTTCCAGTAGCCGAGGAAGATGTCCAGGCGCTTGTCGCGGATGCCGGCGAAGATGATCTGCTGCACCGCGCTGGTCTGTTTGCTGTCGTAGCCCAGGCCGGTCAGCAGCACGTCGGCCATGCCGCTGGTGGCGATGACGTCGGTCCAGTTGACCACGCCCATGCGCACGGTCTTGCAGGAAGCGGGCTCGCTGGCCCAGGCATTGGCGCTGAGCAGCAGGGCGCCACAGAGAAGCGGGAGACAAGGCTTGAACAGGGTTTTCATCACAGGGTCTCGTCCGGCAGGTCGTTATTGTCAAAGGCGGCGTCTTGTTGCGCCGTGGGGGTCTGTACGAAAAGTGGCTGCGCTCGGCCATGCTGCGTTAAAAACAGGCTCGGAATGCTCATTTAGGCCCCTAAACTCCGCTTCCTCGCCTGTTTTTGCCTTGCCTGGCCATCGCTCGCCGACTTTTCGTAAAGACCCCAGCACCACTTTAGGTAACGCAGACCGTTATGAAAGCGCCCTGAGGCGACCGGCTCTTGCACTGGGGCGACTCAGTTCAGGCCCACAGGCTGGCCCAGGCCGAGGCCAGCAGCAACAGCGCCATGCCCTGGTTGAAACGCTGCATGGCCCGCGGCGAGCGCAGCAGCCGGGCGGAGCCGGCACCGAGCAGCGCCCAGGTGCCGAGGCAGGGCAGGGACACCAGGAAAAACACCAGCGACAGGTACAGCACCCGGCCCTGGTGTTCGCTGCCGTTGCCGGCGAACACGCTGGCCACGACCAGGGCCATCATCCAGGTTTTCGGGTTGACCAGTTGCAGGCTGGCGGCGCCGAGCAGGCCCAGGCGTCGGTGTGGGGTATCGGCCTGTGGGTCGAGGGACGGGGCCGGGGCGCGGAAGATCTGCCAGGCCAGGTAGCTCAGCCAGATCACCCCGGCCCAGCGCATGGCACTCGGCAGCCCGGGCACTTCCATCAGCGTGCGGCCGAGGCCGCTGCCCACCAGCATGACGATGCCGGCGGCGGCCACGCAGGCGCCGAGCACGATCGGCAGCGCGGCCTTGAAGCCGTAGCGGGCGCTGTTGCTCAGCACCAGGATATTGGTCGGCCCCGGGGTGATCGAGGCGACGAAGGCGAACAGCAGGAAGGGCAGCAGGGTGGATAGGGAAGACAACATCGCAGGCAGGCTCCAGTGAAGATCGATGAAGGCGATCTTCGCCGGCGCGGGTTCAGGCGTCTGGAAGGTTTGAGCAGCGCTTGCGGTAGGCCGCCGGGGTCAGGCCGTAGGCGCGGACGAACCAGCGACCCATATGGCTCTGGTCGGCGAACCCCAGGGCCATGGCCACCTCGGCCGGTTGTGCGCCGCGGGCCAGCAGGCGCCGGGCCTTGGCCAGGCGCAATTGCACCAGGTAGGCGTGGGGCGGCAGGCCATAGGCGGCCTTGAAGGCGCGGGTCAGGCGGAAGCGGTCGACGCCACAGACCGCGCCCAATTCGTCCAGGCTGATGTCCTGCTGGGCATGGGCATGCAGGTAGTCGCGGGCCTTGTGCGCCACCAGCGGCAGGCGCGGGTCCTGGTGGTAGCGCTTGCGCCAGTGCAGGTGCCCGGTGAGCTGGTCGAGCAACTGGTCCATGGCACTCTGGCGGACGATGCGCAGCTCGCCGTGGTGCAGGCTGTGGAAGGCCGTGCTGGTGGCCTGGGCCAGGCGCTGGTCGCTGGCCAGGGTGCTGGCGAAACTCAGCTGGCTGTCGGCCGGCGCCTCTTCGAACAGCGCGCTCAGCTCACGCTCCAGCCACTGCGGGTCGAGGTACAGCATGCGGTAGGTGAAGCCGCCTTCGGTGGGCGCGTCGCCGTCGTGGATTTCCCCGGGTTCGAGCAAAAACACCTTGCCCGGGGTGCTGTGAAAACGCTCGCGCCGACAGTGGAATTGCTGCACGCCTTCCTCGGTCACACCCACCAGGTAGCTGTCATGCCAGTGGGGGTCGTAGGCATGGCCGGTGAAATGGGCGCGCAGGGTCTCGATGCCGGTGTCGGCATCCTGGGCCAGATCGATCCAGTTGTGCGCGTTCATGGGATATCCGTGACGAGGGCGGGAACGCCAGTTAGCGCCCGCCGGCCGGGGCAGATCTAGAACATTTGTGCGGCATCAGCCGAACAGCCCTGCGGCGATGTTGATGGAAAACCCGAGGATCGCGGTGTTGAACAGAAAACCGATCAGCGACTGGGCCAGGACGATCTTGCGCAACTCGCGGGTGGCGACGCCGACGTCGGAGGTCTGCACCGCCACGCCGATGGTGAAGGAGAAGTACAGGAAGTCCCAGTAATTGGGGGTGGTCAGGCCTTCGGCGAAACGCAGGGCCGGGTCCTTGCCGCCCCAGGTGTAGTAGAGGCGGGCGTAGTGCACGCTGAAGATCACCCCGATCAGCAACCAGGAACCCAGCACCGTGAGGCCGGTAAAGGCGTAATGCAGCAGGCGTCGGCCGGTTTCCAGGTCCTTGCTGCCGGCCAGCGAGAAGGTGATGGCGGCGAGGCTGGCGATGGCCGCGATGCACACCATGAACAGCACCAGCCCGGCGTTTTCATCCTCGACCTCGGCGATGCGTTTCACGTCGTCGGCCCTGGACCGTGCGGTGAGCCAGCACATCAGCGCCAGGTAGCTCCAGACCCCGGCGTTCCAGCCGATGAGAATCTTGCTGATCAGCAGGTCGGCCGGTGCCAGGATGCCCACCGCCAGGCCGATCAGGGCACCGATGGTCAGGCGAGGGTGGGTACGTACAAGAAGGGACATGACGGCTCGCTGTGGCGGATTTGCCGCAAACCTTAGCATGCCGGCCCTGTAGCCGCAGGGCCGGCGGCACCCTGCGGTCACATAGGTCTTCTTCTGTAGGAGCGAAGCTTGCTCGCGATAAGTCCTCAACAATAACGCGGTGCGTTGAAGACCCGCCACATGACTATTCGGCAGCTCCTGGCGCCGCGACGCCCGCTTGTTTGTCACTGCGGCGCCTGACCAGCTTCATCACCACCACGAAGAACACCGGCACGAACACCACTGCGAGGGTCGCGGTGATCATGCCGCCGATCACCCCGGTACCGATGGCCTGCTGGCTGGCCGAGCTGGCGCCGCTGGCGATGGCCAGGGGCACCACGCCGAGGATGAACGCCAGCGAGGTCATGACGATCGGCCGCAGGCGCAGGCGCGCGGCCTGCACCGTGGCGTCCACCAGGTCGTGGCCTTCGTCGTACAGGCTCTTGGCGAACTCGATGATCAGGATCGCGTTTTTCGCCGACAGGCCGATGATGGTGATCAGCCCGACCTTGAAGAACACGTCGTTGGGCATGCCACGCAGGGTCACCGCCAGGACCGCGCCAAGCACGCCCAGGGGCACCACCAGCAGCACCGAGGTCGGAATCGACCAGCTCTCGTACAGCGCCGCCAGGCACAGGAACACGATCAGCAGCGACAGCCCCAGGAGCAGCGGCGCCTGGCTGCCGGACAGGCGTTCCTGCAGCGACAGGCCGGTCCATTCCTGGCCCAGGCCGGCCGGCAGCTGGCTGACCAGGCGCTCGATTTCCGCCATGGCCTCGCCGGTGCTGTGGCCCGCGCTCGGCTCGCCGGAAATGCTGATGGCCGGGTAGCCGTTGTAGCGGGTCAGCTGGGTCGGGCCCTGGGTCCAGCGCGCCTGGGCAAAGGCCGACAGCGGCACCATCTTGCCGAGGTTGTTGCGCACATGGATCTTCAGCAGGTCTTCCACCTGGCTGCGTCGATCGCCCTCGGCCTGGACCACCACCCGCTGCATCCGCCCCTGGTTGGGGAAGTCGTTGATGTAGCTGGAACCGACCGCGGTGGACAGCACATTGCCGATGTCGGCAAAGGACACGCCCAGGGCATTGGCCTGCTTGCGGTCGACTTCCAGGTGCACCTGCGGCGCCTCGGCCAGGGCGCTTTCGCGCACGTTGACCAGGATCGGGCTCTTTTCCGCGGCGGCCAGCAATTCGGTGCGGGCCTGCATCAACGCGGCATGGCCGATGCCGCCGCGGTCCTGCAGGCGGAACTCGAAGCCGCTGGAGGTGCCCAGGCCGTCCACCGGCGGTGGCAGCACGGCGTAGGAAACCGCGTCCTTGATTTCACTGAAGGCGGCGTTGGCCCGGTCGGCGATGGATTGCGCCGAATCGTCGCTACCACGCTGTGACCAGTCCTTGAGGGTGGTGAAGGTCAATGCGGCGTTCTGCCCGCTGCCGGAGAAGCTGAAGCCGAGAATCACCGTGCTGTCGCCGACCCCCGGTTCGCTGGCGTTGTGCGCCTCGATCTGCTCCACCACCTGGATCGTGCGGTTCTTGCTCGCGCCCGGTGGCAGCTGGATGTCGGTGATGGTGTAGCCCTGGTCTTCCACCGGCAGGAACGAAGAGGGCAGGCGGCTGAACAGCAGCCCCAGGCCCACCAGCAGCACCCCATACACCAGCAGGTAGCGGCCGCAGCGTTTCAGCGCATAGGCGACCCAGCGCTGGTAGCCGTCGCTGAGGTGTTCGAAGCGCCGGTTGAACCAGCCGAAGAAGCCGCCTTTTTCATGGTGCTCGCCCTTGGCGATCGGCTTGAGCAGGGTGGCGCACAGGGCCGGGGTCAGGGTCAGGGCGAGGAAGGCCGAGAACAGGATCGAGGTGGCCATCGACAGCGAGAACTGCTGGTAGATGACGCCCACCGAACCTGGCATGAAGGCCATCGGCAGGAACACCGCCACCAGCACCAGGGTGATGCCGATGATGGCGCCGGTGATCTGCTGCATCGCCTTGCGCGTCGCCTCCCGGGGCGACAGGCCCTCGCTGACCATGATCCGCTCGACGTTCTCCACCACCACGATGGCGTCGTCCACCAGGATGCCGATGGCCAGGACCATGCCGAACATGGTCAGCACGTTGATCGAGAAACCCAGCGCCAGCATGGTGGCGAAGGTGCCCATCAGCGCCACCGGTACCACCAGAGTCGGGATCAGCGTGTAGCGGATGTTCTGCAGGAACAGGAACATCACCGCGAACACCAGCAGCATGGCTTCGCCCAGGGTGTAGATCACCTTGGTGATCGAGACCTTGACGAAGGGCGAGGTGTCGTAGGGGATCTTGTATTCCACGCCGGCCGGGAAGTAGCGCGACAGCTCGTCCATCTTCGCCCGGATCAGGGTCGCGGTGTTCAGGGCGTTGGCCCCCGGCGACAGTTGCACGCCGACCGCGGTGGAAGGCTTGCCGTTGAGGCGGGTGGAGAACTGGTATTCCTGGCTGCCGACTTCCACCCGGGCGACATCGCCGACGCGCACGGTGGAGCCGTCCGGATTGGCCCGCAGGACGATGTCGGCGAACTCTTCCGGGGTCGACAGCTGGCCCTTGACCAGCACCGTGGCGGTGATTTCCTGGCTCGAACTGCCCGGCAGGTCGCCGATGCTGCCGGCCGAGACCTGGGCGTTCTGCGCGACGATCGCCGCGTTGACGTCGGCCGGGGTCAGGTTGAAGCCGATCAGCTTCTGCGGGTCGATCCACACCCGCATGGCGCGCTCGGCGCCGTACAGCTGGGCCTTGCCGACCCCGTCCAGGCGGCGGATCTCGTTCATCACGTTACGCGCCAGGTAGTCGCTGAGCGCGGTGTCGTCGAGCTTGCCGTCGTTGGAGGTAAGGGTGATCAGCAGCAGGAAGCCGGCCGAGACCTTTTCCACCTGCAAGCCTTGCTGGGTCACCGCTTGCGGCAGGCGCGGCTCCACCACCTTGAGGCGGTTCTGCACGTCGACCTGGGCCATTTCCGGGTTGGTGCCCGGCTGGAAGGTGGCGGTGATGGTGGCGCTGCCCAGGCTGCTCTGGGACGAGAAGTACAGCAGGTGATCGGCGCCGTTGAGCTCTTCCTCGATCAGGCTGACCACGCTTTCGTCCACGGTCTGCGCCGAGGCGCCCGGGTACACGGCGTAGATCTCGATGCTCGGCGGGGCGACGTCGGGGTACTGCGCCACCGGCAACTGCGGGATGGAGAGGGCGCCGGCCAGCAGGATAAACAGGGCGACCACCCAGGCGAACACCGGACGGTCGATAAAGAATTGCGGCATGAGGGTTCCTACCTACTGTCCAGTGGTCTGGGCAAGGGGAAGAGGGCTGTCGTCGATCTGCACCTTTTCGCCCGGACGGGCGTGCTGCAGGCCCTCGACGACGATACGGTCGCCGGCCTGGAGGCCGTCGCTGACGATCCAGCGGTCCTTTTGCGCGGCGCCCAGTTGCACCGGGCGCTGCACCACCCGCTGCTCGGCATCCACCAGCAGCACCTGGGCGATGCCGGCGCTGTCGCGCTGGATGGCGCGCTGCGGCACGCTGATGCCCTGGCGGTTCACCGCCTGCTCCAGGCGCACGCGAATGAAGCTGCCGGGCAGCAGGTCGAGGTCCGGGTTGGGAAACTCGCTGCGCAGGATGATCTGGCCGGTGCTCGGGTCGACGCTGATGTCGGCGAACAGCAGCTTGCCCGGCAGCGGGTAGAGGCTGCCGTCGTCCTGGATCAGCGTGGCCTTGGCCTGGTCCTGGCCGACCTGCTGCAACTGGCCGGCGCGGAAGGCCCGGCGCAGGTCGTTGAGCTCGCGGGTCGACTGGGTGAGGTCGGCGTGGATCGGGTCCAGTTGCTGGATCAGCGCCAGCGGCGTGGTTTCGTTCTGGCCCACCAGCGCGCCCTCGGTGACCAGGGCGCGGCCGACGCGCCCGGAGATCGGCGCGGTGACGGTGGCGTAGCCCAGGTTCAGCCGGGCGCGCTGCACGGCGGCCTGGTTGGCGGCTACCTCGGCGGCGGTCTGGCGCGCGTTGGCCCGGGCGTTGTCGTATTCCTGGGCGCTGATGGCCTTGTCTTCGATCAACTGGGCGTAGCGCTGCTCCTGCAGCCGCGCCTGGAAGGCATTGGCCTCGGCCTTGCGCAGGCTGGCCAGGGCGCTGTCGAGGTCGGCCTTGAACGGTGCCGGGTCGATGCGAAACAGTACGTCGCCCTGCTTGACGTCGGTGCCTTCGCGGAAGGTCCGTTGCAGCACCACGCCGGCCACCCGCGCCCGGACCTCGGCGATGCGCGGCGCGGCGATGCGCCCGCTCAGTTCGCTGCTGATCGACAGCGGGCGAGTTTCGATGGTTTCGATCCGGACCTTGGCCAACGGCGCCTGTTCCTCGGCGGTGGAGGCCTTGTCACAAGCGCTCAGCGCGGCTGCCAGCAACAACAGGCAGAACGGCGCAAACAGGTTTTTCGACATGCTGATACCCCAATGATGACTGCGGCATGCTAAGGGCATGCCGCAAGAACCGCTGTGAAGCTGTGTAGGTGCTGTGTGAAAAAGTGTGAAGCGAATGCTCGGGCGCGCGCGAGGTTGTATATCCTTTGTGCCTCGCTGATCGGGCGGCGGCTTCCCAGGGAACACTCCAAGGAACGTTGTCGCTGTGTTTTTCTTCACTCAAAGACGCTCATTCCCATGCCCAACATTCTTCTGGTCGAAGACGACCCCGCGCTCTCTGAACTGATCGCCAGTTACCTGGAGCGCAACGGCTATCAGGTCAATGTCATCAGCCGCGGCGACCAGGTGCGTGAACGGGCGCGGGTCAATCCGCCGGACCTGGTGATTCTCGACCTGATGCTGCCGGGCCTGGACGGCCTGCAGGTCTGCCGCCTGCTGCGGGCCGACTCGGCGTCGCTGCCGATCCTGATGCTGACCGCCCGTGATGATAGCCACGATCAGGTGCTGGGTCTGGAAATGGGCGCCGACGATTATGTGACAAAACCGTGCGAACCGCGCGTGCTGCTGGCGCGGGTGCGTACCCTGTTGCGCCGCAGCAGCCTCGGCGAGCCGCAGACCGCCAGCGACCGGATCCTCATGGGCAACCTGTGCATCGACCTGTCGGAGCGCACCGTGAGCTGGCGCGATCAATTGGTGGAACTGTCCAGCGGCGAGTACAACCTGCTGGTGGTGCTGGCCCGGCATGCCGGCGAGGTGCTGAGCCGCGACCAGATCCTGCAACGCCTGCGGGGCATCGAGTTCAACGGCACCGACCGCTCGGTGGACGTGGCGATTTCCAAGCTGCGGCGCAAGTTCGACGACCACGCCGGCGAGGCGCGCAAGATCAAGACCGTATGGGGCAAGGGCTACCTGTTCAGCCGTTCCGAATGGGAATGCTGAGTCGATGCTGAGAATCCTGATTCGCCTGTACCTGGTGACCATCGTCTCGTTCAGCGCGGCGATCTACCTGGTCCCGGAGCTGGTGGTGAAGGTCTTCCACGAGCGTTTCATCACCTACAACCTGGACTATTCCCGGGGCCTGCAAAGCCTGATCGTCAAACAGTTTCGCGGCGTACCCGCAGAGCAGTGGCCGGCCCTGGCCGCGGAAATGGACCAGGAGTTCCAGCCGCTGCACATCGTCCTGACCCGCAACGACGATGCCGATTTCACCCTGTACGAGCGCGAACGCCTGCAACGCGGCGAGAACGTGGTGCGGGTCGGCGACTGGGGCTGGCGCACCCTCGCGGTGGCGCCGCTGGACGAGCAGATGGCGGTGCAGATGGTGGTGCCGCCGGACCCGATCGACGTCAGCCTGCTGTACTGGAGCATCAACGTGCTGATCGGCGCGACCATGCTTGCCTGCCTGTTGCTCTGGCTGCGGCCGCACTGGCGCGACCTGGAACGCCTGAAACACGCCGCCGAGCGCTTCGGCAAGGGCCACTTGAGCGAGCGCACGCAGATCCCCTCGAGCTCCAACATCGGCAGCCTGGCCAATGTCTTCGACACCATGGCCGGCGACATCGAAAACCTGCTCAACCAGCAACGCGACCTGCTCAACGCGGTGTCCCACGAGCTGCGCACGCCCTTGACCCGGCTCGACTTCGGCCTGGCCCTGGCGCTCTCCGACGACCTGCCGGCGACCAGCCGCGAACGCCTGCAAGGGCTGGTGGCGCACATTCGCGAGCTCGACGAACTGGTGCTCGAGCTGCTGTCCTACAGCCGGTTGCAGATCCCGGCGCAGTTGCCGGAGCAGGTCGAGGTGTCGCTGGACGAGTTCATCGACAGCATCCTCGGCAGCGTCGACGACGAGCTGGAATCCCCGGACATCGTCATCGATGTGTTGCTGCTCGGCAGCCTGGAGCGTTTCACCCTCGATCCGCGGCTGACCGCCCGGGCGATCCAGAACCTGCTGCGCAACGCCATGCGTTATTGCGAAAAGCGCATCAAGGTCGGGGTGCAGGTCAGCGACAGCGGCTGTGAAATCTGGGTCGACGACGATGGCATCGGCATTCCCGACGATGAGCGTGAGCGGGTGTTCGAACCGTTCTACCGCCTGGACCGCAGCCGCGATCGCGCCACTGGCGGCTTCGGCCTCGGCCTGGCGATCAGCCGCCGGGCCCTGGAAGCCCAGGGCGGGACCCTGACCGTCGAGGCCTCGCCGCTGGGCGGCGCGCGTTTCCGCCTGTGGCTGCCGACGCCGGCCTGAGCCATGCCGGGCATCCCCAGCGACGGGAAGGCCCGGCAGTCGGCGTTATGGAAGAGGCTGCATCAGCACAGCGCGGTCGGCTGTAGCTCGCTGGCCTTGATCAGGTTCACGCCTGCCGCGCGCATCTGCCGGGTGGCCTTGTCCAGCGAGCCGTCCATGTCGATGGCCCGGCAGGCATCGACGATCACGAAGGTATTGAAGCCCGCCGCCCGCGCATCCAGCGCCGACCAGGCCACGCAGTAGTCCAGGGCCAGCCCCACCAGATACACCGTGTCGATGCCGCGCTGGCTCAGGTAGCCGGCCAGGCCGGTCGTGGTGCTGCGGTCCGCCTCGACGAAGGCCGAGTAACTGTCGATATCCGGATTGCAACCCTTGCGCAGGATCAGCTGGGCATGGGGCAGGTTGAGTTTCGGGTGCAGTTCGGCGCCACAGCTGGCCTGCACGCAATGGTCCGGCCAGAGCACCTGCGGGCCATAGGGCAGCTGGATGATGTCGTTCGGCGCGTGGCCTTCGTGGCTGGAGGCGAACGAGATATGCCCGGCCGGGTGCCAGTCCTGGGCGATCACCACCTGCTTGAAGTGGCCGCCCAGGCGATTGATCAAGGGCACGATCTGGTCGCCCCCCGGCACCGCCAGCGCGCCGCCGGGGATGAAGTCGTTCTGTACGTCGATGACCAGCAGCGCCTTGCGTGAGCGACGGCTGCTGGAGGTTTTGGTCGTAGGCATGTGCAA
The DNA here is from genome assembly GCF_028640915.1 of Pseudomonas sp. B3G-3. Lineage (NCBI taxonomy): Bacteria > Pseudomonadati > Pseudomonadota > Gammaproteobacteria > Pseudomonadales > Pseudomonadaceae > Pseudomonas > Pseudomonas sp. B3G-3. Next base: position 15,203 of record NZ_JAQZAB010000056.1, read on the forward strand.
GCTCCCTGAGGTTGAACGATCAGTCCATTCTCCGAGAGCATAGCGCGCCCGGTCCATGGCACCGCTCCGCCGGTCAGGGCGTGGGCGCTGCCTGACGTCAGGCCTGGTTGCCAGCCACAATGGCCGCTTCGTCGCGGCCCTGTTGGGCCAGGCGATTGGTGTAGTCGCCGCGCTCGGCGTCCGGCAATCGGGTGGTGCGCTGGCTGACGCAGCGCTGGTTCCTGCTGTCCCAGACCTGGCCGTCCGGGCAATTGGGGGCGGCCGCCAGCACGCTCGCCAGCAGGCTGCCGGCGAGCAGCAGCGGGGCGCCGAAGACGAGGGGAGGGAGGTTCATCGCGCAGTCTCCATTCGGATAGCGGTCCCCCCATTAAAGGTCCATCGTCCTGGCCGCGCCGCCCAAACTGACAGATTTTTCATGCCGTCAGTCGCCTGGGCGGGGCTATGCTGGGCAGCATTGGCCAATGACCTGGAGGCGACCGATGAAAGACCCGCAACCTTCGATCCATCACGCTGCCGCCGACGGCTACAAGGGCGCGGCCGACACCTATGTGCGTGGCCGCCCGGATTACCCGCCGGCGCTGGACCAGTGGCTGCGCGCCCGCCTGGGCTTGCAGGCCGGCCAGGTGGTGGTCGATCTCGGCGCCGGCACCGGCAAGTTCACCGGGCGTCTATTAGCCACCGGGGCGCGGGTGATTGCCGTGGAGCCAGTGGCGCAAATGCTCACCAAACTCGCCGCCAGCCATCCCCGGGCCGAAGCCCTGAGCGGCGCCGCCACTTCTATTCCGCTGGCCGACGAGTCGGTGGACGCGGTGGTCTGCGCCCAGGCCTTTCACTGGTTCGCCAGCCATGAGGCGTTGAACGAAATCGCCCGGGTGCTCAAGCCGGGCGGCCGCCTGGGCCTGGTGTGGAACCTGCGCGATGCGCGGGTGCCGTGGGTGCAACGCCTGGACCGGATCGTCAACGCCCTGCAAGGCGACACGCCGCGCTATTACACCGGAGCCTGGCGCCAGGCCTTTCCCCATCCGCTGTTCACGCCCTTGCAGGAGCAGCATTTCAGCAACAGCCACAGCGGCGCGCCGGAGAATGTGATTTTCGACCGGGTGCGCTCCACCAGTTTCATCGCCGCCTTGCCGGATGCGGAGCGGGCGCAGGTCGACCGGCAGATCGCCGCACTGATCGCCGAGGAGCCGGAGCTGCGAGACAAGTGCGTGGTCAGCGTGCCTTACGAAACCGCGGCGTTCTGGGCCCACAAAATCCCGTGATCGCGCAATCCCATTGCCCGCAACCTTCCTGTAGGAGCGAGCTTGCTCGCGATGAGCGCAAAGCGCTCGCCTTGAAGATCACCCGTTTAACCTGTGAGTACGCGCGGGTCAGGAATTGAGCGCTACGCGCTCTATCGCGAGCAAGCTCGCTCCTACAGGGGCCGCAGTGTTGCCAGTCCCGGTTTTGGCCGATGCGCTGCCTTACTGCGCGGCACGGGCCCTTGCTATAGTTCGGGCCTCATTTTTTTGCCCGGTAAGGAATGCTGCCCATGTCCGAATATCAAGCCTTTCGCGTCGAACTTGCTGACAACATCGCCCATGTGCAGATCAATCGTCCGGAAAAGATCAACTCGATGAACGCCGCGTTCTGGAGCGAGATCGTCGAGATATTCCGCTGGATCGACGACACCGACGCGGTCCGCGTGGTGGTGTTGAGCGGCGCCGGCAAGCACTTTTCCTCCGGCATCGACCTGATGATGCTGGCCGGGGTGGCCAATGAACTGGGCAAGGACGTCGGGCGCAACGCGCGCCTGCTGCGGCGCAAGATCCTGCAGCTGCAGGCGTCCTTCAATGCCGTCGACAACTGCCGCAAGCCGGTGCTGGCGGCGATCCAGGGTTACTGCCTGGGCGGCGCCATCGACCTGATCGCCGCTTGCGACATGCGCTACGCCGCCGCGGACGCGCAATTCTCGATCAAGGAAATCGATATCGGCATGGCCGCCGATGTCGGCACTTTGCAACGTTTGCCGCGTATCATCGGTGACGGCATGCTGCGCGAACTGGCTTACACTGGACGCACCTTCGGCGCCGAGGAAGCGCGCAGCATCGGCCTGGTCAATCGCACCTACGCCGACAGCGAAAGCCTGCTCGACGGCGTGATGGGCATCGCCTGGGAAATCGCCAGCAAGTCGCCGATCGCCGTCAGCGGTACCAAGGAAATGATCAGCTACATGCGCGACCATCGCATCGACGACGGCCTGGAATACATCGCTACCTGGAACGCCGCCATGCTGCAATCCACCGACCTGCGCGTGGCCATGGCCGCCCATATGAGCAAACAGAAACCTGAATTTCTGGATTGATTGAACATGACTTCACGCTGGACCACCGCAGTACTGGATATCGACCTTCCCGGCGGATGGGCCGTGGCCCGCGGCCCGCAGGGCTTTCTGTTCGACGACAACGGCGCGCTGTTCCCCCGCGAATGGCTCAAGCGCCAGGACCTGCCGATCCTCGCCGAGCACGGCATCGGCCACCTGGATGGCGAGCCGGTCTACCTGCTGGAACTCAAGAGCGTTTCCGAGGTGCCGGGATGCAACTGGAAAGGCCTGCGGGCGTTCATGCTCGACGGCGACCACACCCTGTACAAGGTCCTGGGCTATGCCGCGCAGATCGGCACCTGGGCCCGCGAGCACCGCTTCTGCGGCAACTGCGGCCAGCCCATGACCCAGGTGATGCGCGAGCGGGCGATGTACTGCGAGCCCTGCGACCTGCGCAGCTACCCACGGATCTCGCCGAGCATGATCGTGCTGATCACCCGTGGCGACGAGGTGCTGCTGGCCCGTTCGCCGCGCTTTGTCCCCGGGGTCTACAGCACCCTGGCCGGGTTCGCCGAGCCGGGCGAGTCGGCCGAGGACTGCCTGGTGCGCGAGGTGCGCGAGGAGGTGCAGATCGAGGTCAAGAATATCCAGTACATCGGCAGCCAGTGCTGGCCGTTCCCGCATTCGATGATGCTGGGGTTTCATGCCGAGTACGCCGGCGGCGAGATCGTGCCGCAGGAAGACGAGATCGAGGATGCGCAGTGGTTCAACGTGCATGCGCTGCCGCCGCTGCCGGCGTCGCGCTCGATTGCCCGCTACCTGATCGATCTGTATGTGGCCCGGCGCCTGGGGTTGGTGGAGCCTGTACTGCCGGGTTGAGCGCCGGCTGGAAGGAAGCTGGAAGAAAACGGGGCGGGCGAATCCATTGGGTTCGCCCGCTGTCGTTTCAGGAGGTCAGACGGCGCTGAACCAGTGCTGCCAGGCCAGGCGCACGGTCAGGCCCAGGACCACGGTGATGAACACCGGGCGAATGAATTTAGCGCCGCCGCTGATGGCGGTGCGGGCGCCGAAGAAGGCGCCGACCATCAACGACAGGCCCATGCTCAGGCCGATGGCCCAATCCACCTGGCCCGAGAAAATGAAGATCGACAGCGCCGCGGCGTTGCTGACGAAGTTCATGCTGCGCGCCACGCCGCTGGCCTTGACCAGGTCGATGGGGTAGAGCAGCAGGCTGCTGACGGTCCAGAAGGCGCCCGTGCCGGGGCCGGCCACGCCGTCGTAGAAACCGAGGCTGAAGCCCTGGGTCGATTGCCACTTTTTCTTGATCGGCGCCTCGCTGTCCAGCGGCGCTTTTGGCGTGCCGCCGAACAGCAGGTACACGCCACAGGCGAAGACGATCACCGGCAGCATCTTGTTCAGCCATTCGGCCGGCAGGTAATGGGCTACCACCGCGCCGGTCAGCGCGCCCACCAGCGTGCCGACGATGGCGTGGGTCCATTGCCGCGGGTGGAACAGCTTGCGCCGGTAGAAGGTGAAGCTGGCGGTGGCCGAGCCAAAGGTCGAACTCAGTTTGTTGGTGCCCAGCACCAGGTGCGGCGGCAGGCCGGCGGTAAGCAGCGCCGGTGTGGTGAGTAGGCCGCCACCGCCGGCGATGGCATCGATAAAGCCGGCAATGAAGGCAACGAGAGCAAGAATGGCGAGGGTGGTCAAATCTACGCTGAGTTCGAAAGGCATGGGATCGACTTATTTCGGCGGGGCGCAGAAAAGCTGCGCGAAGGGTCGGTATCTTACCCATAACCTTTCACGCCCGCGACCGCCCGATACCGGTAGGAGCGAGGCTTGCCCGCGATGAGGCCCTTATAAACGCCACAATTCTTTAAGGATAGCGGCGCGGCCACTGAGGCCATCGCGGGCAATCGAGCGTCGACCGGCCGCTCCTACAGGAGAGCCTGAGAGGCTGTTATTGGCGTTCGGGGCCGTTGCCGATCTGCCACACGAACGGCGGTTCGCTGCCATTGATCGCCCAGTCGCCGACGATGCGCGCCTTGTAGATCACCGGGTTGTGCGACGACACGGTGCGGGCGTTGCGCCAGTGGCGGTCGAGGGCCTTGCCTTGGCGGATGTCCGAAGCGCCGAGGGCATTGAACAGTTCGCTGGTGGCGCGCTGGATCAGCTCGGTGACCACCACCTGGGCCGTGGCCGACTGGATTTCCGCCGCGACATTGGCCGCCCGTTCCGTCTCGTCATTACCGGTAAAGCGCGCCAGGTAGGCCTGCTGCGCCGGTTGCGCCGCGCGCACCGCGCTGGCCTCGGCGGCGTACACCAGGGCCGAGATCTCGCCGACCACCTGCTGCACCTGGGCATCCTCGCTGACCCGTGGCGCATTGCCGTGGCTGTAGATGCGCTTGCGGTTGCGCACTTCGTTGGCCACATCGCGCACGGCGGCGCGGCCGATGCCCGCCAGCGTCGCCAGCAGCACCAACTGGTAGAAGGCGGTCTGGTATTTGAAGCGGGTGGCGAAGTCGATGAGGTTCTCGGCCTCCACTTCGGCATCGACAAAATGCGCGGTGCCGCTGCCGGTGGTGCGCTGGCCGAAGCCGTCCCAGTCGTCGCTCTGCACGATGCCCGGCTGGCGGGTGCGCACCGCGGCGATCACGTCGCCGCCGGTGTCGCTGCGCCGGGCGTAGACATCGATCCAGTCGGAGAAAATGCTCCCGGTGCTGTAGAACTTCTCGCCGTTGAGCCGCCATTTGTCGCCATCCGGCGAGACCCGGGTGATCACGTCGCCGATGGCCACGTTGCCGATCTCGGTCCAGGCGCAGCCGACGATGTCGCCGTCGACGAAACGCTTGAACCACAGGTCCCGCGCCGGCCCCGGGGCGGCGTTGAGCCGGTCCTCGGCAAAGGCGAAGTGCCCGCGCAAGGCTTGCGGCACGTTGGAGTCGGCCTCGGCCAACTCGATCAGCAGTTGGAACAACTGCGGTAGGGAGGCGCCGCCGCCACCGTATTCCACGGGCACCCGCACTGCGCCAAAGCCGGCTTCCTTGAGCCACAGGATCGCTTCGTACGGCAGGCTGCGCGATTGCTCGCGGGCCACCGCGCCGGCGGCGATCCGGCTGAAGATCGGCCGGAAGCGCCCGGCCAGGGTTTCGTAGTCGACGCCTACGGACAATGGGTTGATTACCTGGTGTTCGGTCATGGGCACAGCTCCTTCTCAGCAATAAATTGGCTCGGCGGTGAAAAGCGTGGTTTCTGCGGAGCGGATTGCACGGTCCGTGCCGGGAGGCGGGTGGCCGTAATCAGCGGGCCGGGCGCGGGACGGCTCGCCGGCAACTGTTGCCCAGCCAACAGCGCATCAACAAATCGACCTGTTGATGGAGGAGACGACGGTCTACCTGTAGCCGCTGCCGCAGGCTGCGATCGGCTGCGCAGCAGACGCCGCTTTTGCCGACGCAGGAAGGCCCTTCGGGCCTTTGCGCAGCCTGCGGCAGCGGCTACAGGGGCGAGTGTCTTCTGGCGTTTTGTGGCTGGCACGGTTGCTGCTCTATTCCCCGGACACTTCAGTCGCGAGGACAAGCCAATGAGTCAGCAAGCCGTGAAATTTGCCTACTGGGTGCCGAACGTCAGCGGTGGGCTGGTGGTCAGCAAGATCGAGCAGCGCACCCACTGGGGCATCGACTACAACCGCAAGCTGGCGCAGCTGGCCGAGGCCGCCGGGTTCGAGTACGCCCTGACCCAGATCCGTTTCACCGCCGGCTACGGCGCCGAGTTCCAGCATGAGTCCGTGGCGTTCAGCCATGCGCTGCTGGCCGCCACCGAGAAGCTCAAGGTGATCGCGGCGATCCTGCCCGGCCCCTGGCAGCCGGCGTTGGCGGCCAAGCAGCTGGCGACCATCGACCAGCTGACCCATGGCCGGATCGCGGTGAACATCGTCAGCGGCTGGTTCAAGGGCGAATTCCAGGCCATCGGCGAACACTGGCTGGAGCACGACGAGCGTTATCGGCGTTCCGAAGAATTCATCCGTTCCCTCAAGGGCATCTGGAGCCAGGACAATTTCAGCTTCCGCGGCGACTTCTATCGCTTCGACAACTACAGCCTCAAGCCCAAGCCGCTGGGCCAGCCGGAAGTGTTCCAGGGCGGCAGTTCCCGCGCCGCGCGGGACATGGCCGCGCGGGTGTCCGACTGGTATTTCACCAACGGCAACACGCCGGAAGGCATCAAGGCCCAGGTCGACGACATTCGCGCCAAGGCCGCGGCGAACCATCATTCGGTGAAAGTCGGGGTCAATGCCTTCGTGATTGCCCGCGACACCGAGGAAGAAGCGCGCGCGGTGCTGGCCGAGATCATCGACCAGGCCGACCCGGAAGCGGTGAATGCCTTTGGCGATGCGGCGAAACAGGCGGGCAAGGCGTCGCCGGAAGGCGAGGGTAACTGGGCCAAGTCCACCTTCGAGGACCTGGTGCAGTACAACGATGGGTTCAAGACCAACCTGATCGGCACGCCACAGCAGATCGCCGAGCGCATCGTCGCCTTGAAGGCGGTGGGCGTGGACCTGGTGCTGGCGGGGTTCCTGCATTTCCAGGAAGAGGTGGAATACTTCGGCAAGCGCGTATTGCCACTGGTGCGCGAGCTGGAAGCCAAGGCGGCGCTGAAGCGCGAGGATGCCGCGGCTTGAGGTGGACAATTGTAGGAGCGAGCTTGCTCGCGATGCCGGCACCGCGGTCTGTCCGACAGACCGCTATCGCGAGCAAGCTCGCTCCTGCAAGGGGATTACAAGCCCAGTTCGGACAGCCCCGGGTGGTCATCCGGGCGCCGGCCCAGCGGCCAGTGGAACTTGCGCTCGCTTTCCTTGATCGGCATGTCGTTGATGCAGGCGTAGCGGTTGGACATCAGGCCGTGCTCGTCGAATTCCCAGTTCTCGTTGCCGTAGGAACGGAACCAGTTGCCCGAGTCGTCGTGCCATTCGTAGGCATAACGCACGGCGATGCGGTTGTCGGTAAAGGCCCAGAGTTCCTTGATCAGGCGGTAGTCCAGCTCCTTGGCCCATTTGCGGGTCAAAAACCCCTTGGCCTCTTCGCGGTTGTGGGCGAACTCGGCGCGGTTACGCCATTGGGTGTCCAGGGTGTAGGCCAGGGACACTCGCTGCGGGTCGCGGGAGTTCCAACCGTCTTCGGCCAGGCGGATCTTTTCAATGGCCGATTCGCGGGTGAAAGGGGGAAGTGGCGGACGAACTTCAGCGTTAGATGACATGTAAAGTCTCCAATGAAAGTTGAGGTTCAGCAGGGTGTCGAACTTGTTTTAAACGATTACAGGTCCAATAACTTTCGCGCCATGCATTGCGCATTATCGGCGGCACTGCGATCACCCATCACAAGTGCAACGGTAATGGCGCCGTCGATCAGGATCAGCAGCTGTCTGGCTTGCTCCTCCGGATCCTCGGTGCCGTGTTTTTCAGCAATGTGTGCCTTGCAGAGCTCGAGCACGTAGTCGAGCAGTTTCTGTTTGTGTTCCCTGGCCACCACCCGTACCGGGTCCTGCGGGTCGCCGGTCTCGCCGCTGGTATTGATGAAGGCGCAGCCGCGAAAGTCCTCCGAGGCGAACCAGTCGCCCAGCACCGTGAACAGGTTGAGCAGGCGCGCGGCCGGCGTCGGGGCCTTGCCCACCTCGCGGGTGAACCAGTGCATCCAGCGCAGGTCGCGGCGTTGCAGGGCGGCCACCACCAGCTCGTCCTTGGTGGTGAAGTAGCGGTAGATGCTTTTTCTGGAGACGCCGGCGGTCTTCACCAGAAGATCCATGCCAGTGGCGGCGATGCCACTTTTGTAGATCAACTTTTCGGTGACATCCAGAATGATGTCGCGTGTGTCGTTGCTAGTGATTTCGTTCATGTGGTGTACAGTAGAACGATCGTTCTCCTTGGTCAATAAGTTGTTTTTCCACACGCGAAATTATTGTCGTCGCTTATCCCGTTGCGAGCGGTTGTGCGGCGGGGACGAAGGACAGGCGACAAATCTTCACAGCGACCCGCAAGACCCGAACCGGCACCTTGGTGTAAGCTCTTGCGCTCTTTTGGATTCGACCTTCTGCGAGCCCTATGCCGTCGCTTTTCAAACGTTCCCTGCTGCCCAAATTGCGCAGCTTCCCGCTGGCTGCCGATGACCTGACCATCCTCAACGGCGCCGCCGAATTCCGCCGTTGCCTGCTGGAGAAAATCGCCCAGGCCACCCGGCGCATCTATATCGTCGCCCTGTACCTGCAACAGGATGAGGCCGGCCAGGAAATTCTCGATGCCTTGCACGCCGCCAAGGCCGCGCGCCCGGAGCTGGACGTGGTGGTCGTGGTCGACTGGCTGCGCGCCCAGCGCGGGCTGATCGGCGCCGGCAAGCAGCCGGGCAACTCGGCCTGGTACCAGGAAATGACCCGTACCCACGCCAGTGAGGTGCCGGTGTACGGCGTGCCGGTGCAGACCCGCGAGCTGTTCGGCGTGCTGCACCTGAAGGGTTTCGTGATCGACGATTGCGTGATCTACAGCGGCGCCAGCCTGAACAACGTGTACCTGCACAAGTTCGACAAGTACCGCTTCGACCGCTACCACCTGCTGCACAACCGCGAGCTGGCCGACTCCATGCAGCACCTGGTCCAGCATGGCCTGGTGGCGTCGCGGGCGGTGCATCGCCTGGACCTGCCGAACCTGCCGACCACCCGCAGCCTGCGCAACGACATCGGCGACCTGCGCAGCCGCCTCAAGCACGCGGCCTACGACACCAGTGCCGGTGGGGTGCTCAAGGACACACTGTCGGTCAGCCCGCTGCTCGGGGTGGGCAAGAACAACCCGCTGAGCCGGGTCATCTGCGAACTGATCGCCAGCGCCCAGCAGCAACTGACCATCTGCACGCCGTACTTCAACCTGCCGCTGGCGGTGACCCGGGAAATCAATCGCGCCCTGGCGCGCGGGGTGAAGATCGACATTATCGTCGGCGACAAGACCGCCAACGACTTCTACATTCCGCCGAGCGAGCCGTTCAAGGTCATCGCCGCGCTGCCTTATCTGTACGAGATCAGCCTGCGGCGCTTCGCCAAGCGGCATCAGAAGGCCATCGACAGCGGCCGCCTGAACCTGCACCTGTGGCGCGACGGCGACAATACCTACCACCTCAAGGGCATGTGGGTGGACCAGCGCTACACCCTGCTCACCGGCAACAACCTCAACCCGCGGGCCTTCCGCCTCGACCTGGAAAACGCCTTGCTGCTCGACGACCCCAAGGGCGAGTTGCTGGAGCCGCGGCGCCAGGAGCTGGAAACGATCTTCCGCCACACCCAGCGCATCGAGCACTTCCAGCGCCTGGAAACCCTGGTGGACTACCCGGCGGCGGTCGGCAAGTTCCTGCGCCGGGTCAGCCGGGTGCGGATCGAGCGGTTGCTCTACCGCATCCTCTGAGGTCCGCGGCGAACGATCCACGATGGGTCGTTCTTGCTGGCCCTGAAGCCCCTGCGGGGCTTATCGCAGCCTGCGGCAGCGGCTACACGGAGCCAGTCTCCGACCCTGTAGCCGCTGCCGAGCCCGCGAGGCTGCGACAAGGCCCGCAGGGCCTTCATCGGTCTCGAGATCGCCGCGCCTCTTCGGGACGTACGCAGCCTGCGGCAGCGGCTACATGAAGCCAGTCTCCGATCCTGTAGCCGCTGCCGAGCCCGCGAGTCTGCGATAAGGCCCGCAGGGCCTTCATCGGTCTCGAGATCGCCGCGCCCCTTCGGGACGT
>NZ_JAQZAB010000057.1:0-16186 GCF_028640915.1 Pseudomonas sp. B3G-3
ACGCCCTCGATATTCCGGCCGGGCCCGATGTTTGTGTAGCCGCTGCCGCAGGCTGCGATCAAGCGGTACGCTCGTGGGGATCTTGCGGGCGCTGGAGACCCTGCGGGTCTATCGCAGCCTCGCAGGCTCGGCAGCGGCTACAGGGAATGGTGACACCCTCGATATCCGGTCAGGCCCGATGTTTGTGTAGCCGCTGCCGCAGGCTGCGATCGAGCGGCACGCTCGTGGGGATCTTGTGGGCGTTGAGACCCTGCGGGTCTATCGCAGCCTCGCGGGCTCGGCAGCGGCTACAGGGGATGTCGGCGTTAGTGGGGGCGCTAGTCTTGCCCGCACAATGCCCGCAGGGCCGGGTCGCGTAATTGCATCAGCTCGAACAGCCCCAGGGCCCGGAGTGCCGGCAGGGCGGCCAGCAGATCTTCCTCGGCTATGCGCCGCTGCTGCGCCGAGGTGCCCGGATCGGCCCACAGCCGGGCATTGATCAGGAACGCCCCCACCGTGCCTTTGCGCACCCGGGTGCCGTTGAAATCGCCATGGTTGAGTTGATCGGGTAACAGGTCTTCGGCGCGCATGGAGCAATCCTCGTGTGAATGAGCCTTCAGTCTGCGGCCTGGGGATTGGCTAAACTGCCTGGTTCTTGCCGTTGAATGACGTGAAACAGCCAATGTCCCAACCTTTGGTTTCCCCCTTGCTCGCTCAAGCCCAGGGCGGCCCGCTGCTGTTCGCGGCGTGGCAGCACAACCCGATCGAACGGCAGACCGCCGCCCACAGCCATGCCCGCGGCCAACTGCTCGGCGCCCGCCACGGCCTGCTGTCGGTGACGGCGGCCGACAGCCAGTGGGTGGTGCCGGCGACCCATGCGGTGTGGGTGCCGCCCCGCTGCGAACACGCCTTGCGTTCCCATGGCCCGTTCGACGGCTGGAGTGTCTATATCGAGCCTGACGCCTGCCACGAACTACCGGCGCAACCACGGATCATTGCCACCTCCGGGCTGTTGCGGGAGGCGGTGATGCGCGCGGCGAGCTGGCCACAAGGCGCGCTGGACGAGCCGCAATCGCGCATCGCCCGGGTGATCCTCGATGAGCTGGGCAGCCTGCCGGTGGAACCCTTCGGCCTGCCATTGCCGGTGGAGCCGCGGTTGCGGCGAATCTGCCAGGCGCTGGCCGATGACCTGGCGGACAACCGCGGCCTGGAAGCCTGGGCCCGGTGGGCGGGGATCTCGCCACGAACCCTGGCCCGGCGGTTTGTCGGCGAGACTGGCTTTGCCTTCAGCCAGTGGCGACAGCGGGCGCGCTTGCTGCGCGCCCTGGAGCGCCTGGCGGCGGGCGACGCGGTAACCCGGGTGGCGCTGGACCTGGGCTATGACAATGTCAGCGCCTTTATCGCCATGTTCCGCCGTCAGTTCGGGGTGACGCCGGGGCGTTACTTCGCCCGGCACGAAAACGGCTGAGTACCGTGACCTCGGCTGACGATGGCCTCCCGTCATCCCGTCGAAAACCGCTCCCGGCTGTTGCTCAGGTGGGTCCACATCGCCGCCCGCGCCGCATCCGGGTCCTGGCGGCGGATGGCGGCGTAGATGGCTTCGTGTTCCTGGTTGGCCAGGGTCGCCAGTTGCGCCAGGTCGACATCGCCGCGCTCGGCGTCGCGCACCCGGGTCCGCGGGATCAGGGCATTGCCCAGGGATTGCAGGATCTGCACGAAATAAGGGTTGCCGGTGGCTTCGGCGATCAGCAGGTGGAAGCGCTGGTCGGCCTCCACGCAACTGTCGTTGTTGGCCAGCAACTGCTGGTAGTCGTCCAGCGCCTGGCGCATCTGTGCCAGTTGCTCGGCGCTGCGCCGGCGGGCGGCGAGGGCCACTGCCTGGGTTTCCAGGCCCAGGCGCAGTTCGAGGATGTCGCGCACGCTCAGGGCGGTGTCGACGTTCAAGCGCAGGCCGTGGGTGTCCTGGCGTTCCAGCACGAAGCTGCCGACGCCGTGGTGGGTTTCCACCCAGCCGGCGGCCTGCAGCTTGGAGATGGCTTCGCGCACCACGGTGCGGCTGACGCCATGGGCGCGGACGATGGTGCTTTCCGACGGCAGCTTGTCACCGGGCTTGAGAATGCCGCGCATGATCTGCCGGGTCAGGTCGCTGACCAGGTCATGGGCCAGGTTGGTGGAAGGGCGACGGCGGCCCGGGGCGATATCGGATTCGGTGCTCATGGCAAGGTCGCGCAGGGAAAGCAAAAAGCTTATCACCGAAGTGGCCGGGCAGCGCTCAACTTGTCTGATATGTATGACAAGTTGTCGGATAAGTCGCTTCCGGATTCGGTGCGGGTTCTTTGCGTGAGTGCGGCCTGAAAAATATTCCAGCTAAAAGAATTTTTATTTATCCAATTAAAATCAATTAGTTGTGATTATTTTTCAACGCCTTTCTCGATCAAGATTGCCTTGCAGACCGGCCTCGGTAATGAGTCTGCGCTTGTGACGCTATTTTTCTACTTGTATGATGACTGTCAACTAGGGCGCTTGCCCAGTCACCCGCACACAACAACAAACAAGTGGGAGAGGCATCGTGAATACCACCCTTGATCCATCCGGGGACGATTCCCTGCTGGCCATCGCCGTGGCGAAGGTCAAGCGTCATGTGCTGCCGCTGTTCGTCATCATGTTCATCGTCAACTACATCGACCGGGTCAACATCGGCTTCGTCCGCACCCACCTGGAACATGACCTGGGCATCGGCGCCGCGGCCTACGGTTTTGGCGCCGGGCTGTTCTTCATCGGCTACGCGCTGTTCGAGGTGCCGTCCAACATGCTGTTGCAGCGGGTCGGCGCGCGGATCTGGCTGACCCGCATCATGTTCACCTGGGGGCTGGTGGCCACGGCCATGGCCTTCGTGCAGAACGAAACCCAGTTCTATGTGCTGCGCTTCCTGCTGGGGGTGGCCGAGGCCGGGTTCTTCCCCGGGGTGATCTATTACTTCACCCGCTGGCTGCCCGGCGTGGAGCGGGGCAAGGCGATCGCCATTTTCCTAAGCGGTTCGGCCGTGGCCTCGCTGGTCTCCGGCCCGCTGTCCGGGGCGCTGTTGCAGATCGAAGGCCTGGGCTGGCACGGCTGGCAGTGGATGTTCATCGTCGAGGGCATGGCCTCGGTGCTGCTCTGCGGTTTTGTCTGGTTCTGGCTCGACTCCACGCCCCGTGACGCCAAGTGGCTGAGCCCCGCCGAACAGGAGGCGCTGGTGCAGGCGATCGACAGCGAACAGCGCGAGCGCGAAGCGGCGATGCCGGTCAAGCCGTCGCTCTGGACCCTGCTCAAGGACCGGCAGATCCTGCTGTTCTGCCTGATCTACTTCTGCATCCAGCTGACCATCTACGCCGCGACCTTCTGGCTGCCGAGCATCATCAAGAAGATGGGCGACCTCAGCGACCTGCAGGTGGGTTTCTTCAACTCCATTCCCTGGCTGATCTCGATCATCGCCATGTACGCCTTCGCCGCGGCGTCCGGCAAATGGAAGTTCCAGCAGGCCTGGGTCGCCAGCGCCTTGCTGGTGGCGGCGGCCGGGATGTTCCTGTCCACCACCGGCGGGCCGGTGTTCGCCTTCGTCGCCGTGTGCTTCGCCGCCATCGGCTTCAAGTCGGCGTCCGCGCTGTTCTGGCCGATTCCCCAGGCTTACCTGGATGCACGCATCGCCGCCGCGGTGATCGCCCTTATCAACTCCATCGGCAACCTCGGCGGCTTCGTCGCCCCGGCCACCTTCGGCCTGCTGGAGCAGCGCACCGGGTCGATCCAGGGCGGCCTTTACGGCCTGGCGGCGACCTCGATCATCGCCGCGATCATCGTGTTTTTCGCCCGCACCCGGCCCAAGGCCGTTGCTGCGCCGGCACCCTTGGGCGCTGCCCGCCCGTTGCTGGACAAATCCCACTGACTTTTGCCGACAGGAACCGACCCATGACGCTTGAATCCACCCACCATCACCCTGGCCAGACACCACTCATCACCCGACTGCAAGTGGTGCCGGTGGCCGGGCATGACAGCATGCTGCTCAACCTCAGCGGCGCCCACGGCCCGTTCTTCACCCGCAATATCGTGATCGTCAGCGACAGCGCCGGTAACACCGGGGTCGGTGAAGTGCCAGGGGGCGAGCGGATTCGCGCGACCCTCGAGGAGGCCCGCGAACTGCTGGTCGGCCAGCCCATCGGCCACTACCAGAAGCTGCTCAACCAGGTGCGCCAGCGCTTTGCCGAGCGCGATGCCGGCGGCCGCGGCCAGCAGACCTTCGACCTGCGCATCGCGATCCATGCGGTGACCGCGCTGGAAGCGGCGCTGCTCGATCTGCTCGGCCAGTTCCTCGGTGTGCCGGTGGCGGCGTTGCTCGGCGAAGGCCAGCAGCGCGAATCGGTGAAGATGCTCGGCTACCTGTTCTATATTGGCGACCGGCGCCAGACCGACCTGGCCTACCGCAACGAAGCCGAGGCCGACGATGCCTGGCTGCGCCTGCGCCATGAACCGGCGCTGAACGCCGAGAGCATCGTGCGCCTGGCCGAGGCGGCCAAGGCGCGGTATGGCTTCAACGACTTCAAGCTCAAGGGCGGCGTGCTGCGCGGCGAAGAGGAAATGGAGGCGGTCACCGCCCTGGCCGAATGTTTTCCCAAGGCGCGCATCACCCTCGATCCCAACGGTGCCTGGTCGCTGAAGCAGGCGATCGCCCTGTGCCGCGACCAGCACCAGGTGCTGGCCTATGCCGAAGACCCCTGCGGCGCGGAAAACGGTTACTCCGGGCGCGAGGTGATGGCCGAATTCCGTCGTGCCACCGGGTTGCCTACGGCGACCAACATGATCGCCACCGACTGGCGGGAAATGGGCCACGCGATCCAGCTGCAAGCGGTGGACATTCCCCTGGCCGATCCGCATTTCTGGACGATGCAGGGTTCGGTGCGGGTGGCGCAGATGTGCCATGAATGGGGCCTGACCTGGGGCTCGCATTCCAACAACCACTTCGATATTTCCCTGGCCATGTTCACCCATGTGGCGGCCGCGGCGCCGGGCGAGATCACCGCCATCGACACCCACTGGATCTGGCAGGACGGCCAGCACCTGACCCGCAATCCGCTGCAGATCGTCGAGGGCTGTGTGGCAGTGCCGCAGACGCCGGGGCTGGGCGTCGAGCTGGACCTGGACGCGCTGGCCCGCGCCCACGAGCTGTACAACAGCCGCGGCCTGGGCGCCCGGGACGACAGCGTGGCCATGCAGTGCCTGATTCCGGGCTGGCGCTTCGACAACAAGCGGCCGTGCCTGGTGCGCTGAGCCAGGCGCCGACCCTGTTAGGAGGCTTGGCACAGGGCTTGGCCGGGCCGCTGCATTCACAGTAATGTCAGCGCCCCGTCTGCTTTTGGAACCTCGCAATGACCTCTTTCTACGATGCCCGCGGCAATCTTTACGGTGTGGTGGCACCTGCCACGGTACGTGAGCTGGGGATTGCCTTGCCGGCCAGCGCGGCCGAGGCGGCGCTGGCCCGGGCCAGCTGGAGCGAACAGGTTATCGAGGCCCTGTGCGGCTGGGCGCCCGGCACCCGGCCGGCTGGGGCCAAGGCCCATCGCAGCGACGGTTTGCTGGTCGGGCCGTTCCAGGACGCGCCGCCGTTCGACCTGCTGATCGTCAACACCGACGGCACCCTGGCCGAGCGCAGCGGCAATGGGCTGACCATCTTTTCCCAGGCCTTGACCGAGCAAGGGCTGCTGCCGGCCCAGGGGCCTACGGAGTTGCGGGTGCATCACGACAAACCGGATGGGGTGTCGCCGGTGGCGACCGTGGTCGAGCCGGCACAGGTCGCCGGGGTGTCCGGCTTCTGGCTGGACCTCGGGCAACCGGCGTTCGGTGCACAAGCCGTGGGCGCGCAACACGGGGTCGAGAATGACGGTTCGAGCTGCGTCGAGCTGAGTCGGGTGCGCGGGCTGGCGCGGCTGCACCCGGAATGGAGCCGCAGCCAGTTCGTGCGCATCGGCAACCCGCATTGCGTGACCCTGGTCGGCGATGCCAGCGCCTTGCCGAGCAACCGGCAGATGAATGAAGCGCCCCTGGCCGAGGCGCTGACGCGCATTGCCTACGCCATGCCCACCGGCAGCGGCGAGCCCTGCCCGGCGGGGGTGAACCTGCAATGGGCGTGGCTGGAAGGGCCGCAGCGCATCGCCGCCCGGGTGTTCGAACGCGGCGAAGGCCCCACGGCATCCTCCGGCACCAGTGCCAGTGCGGTGGCCAGCGCGGCGTGGCGGGTCGGCTGGGTCAAGGCCGGCGAAGTCGCGGTGCTGATGCCTGGCGGCACCGCGCCACTGCGCCTGGAGGAGCGGGGTGGGGAACTGGTGCGGGTGAGCCTGTTCGGTACGGCGGTGGGTATTGCTTAGATCGAGGTGTATTCAAGTACGCCATCGCGGGCAAGCCTCGCTCCTACAGAAGACCGCGATCTTGGTTTCGGAGTGAGGCTTGCTGCGATGACTTAGCCGTACAGGGATCGGGTTGGTCGCAACAGCACGACTGACGTGCGTCTGTAGGAGCGAGGCTTGCCCGCGATGACGTCAGCGGCCGTTACACAAACCCCGCATCGCCCGGCAGTTCCACTTGGGCCATTTGCCGTTTCATCAGCACCTTGCCGTCGCGGATCGAGTACAGCGGCAGGCCCTGGCTGCGGATCATTTCATAATCGCTGTCGGCCGACAGGATCAGCAGGTTGGCCGGCCGGCCTTCCTCCAGGCCGTAACGCTCGCCCAGGGCCAGGGCCTTGGCGCTGTTGTCGGTGACCAGGTCGAGGGCGCTCTGCAGGTTGCGGTAGCCGAGCATGTGGCAGATGTGCAGGCCGGCTTCCAGCACCCGCAGGATGTTGCCGTTACCCAGGGGGTACCAGGGGTCGACGATCGAGTCCTGGCCGAAACACACGTTCATCCCGGCTTCCAGCAGCTCGTTGACCCGGGTCACGCCGCGGCGTTTCGGGAAGCTGTCGAAGCGCCCCTGCAGGTGGATGCTTTCGGTGGGGCAGGAAACGAAGCTGATGCCCGAGTGGCCGAGCAGGCGGAACAGCTTGGCGCAGTAGGCGTTGTCGTAGGAGCCCATGGCGGTGGTGTGGCTGGCGGTCACCCGCGAACCCATGTCGCGGCTGCGGGCTTCTTCGGCCAGCACTTCGAGAAAGCGCGAATGCGGGTCGTCGGTTTCGTCGCAATGCACGTCCACCAGGCAGCCGGTACGTTCGGCCAGGTCCATGAGGAACTTCACCGAGCTCACGCCCTGGTCGCGGGTGTACTCGAAGTGCGGAATGCCGCCCACCACATCGGCGCCGAGGCGGATTGCCTCTTCCATCAGCTCGCGGCCGTTGCGGTAGCTTTCGATGCCTTCCTGGGGAAAGGCGACGATCTGCATGTCCACCAGGTGCGCGCTTTGCTCGCGTACTTCGAGCATGGCCTTGAGCGCGGTCAGCTCCGGGTCGGTGACGTCGACATGGGTGCGCACATGCTGGATGCCGTGGGCGGCGAGGGCGCGGATGGTTTTGCGGGCGCGGGCCTTGGTGTCTTCCTGGGTGATGGTGACCTTGCGCTCGCCCCAGCATTCGATGCCTTCGAACAGGGTGCCGCTCATGTTCCAGCGCGGCTCGCCGGCGGTGAGGGTGGCGTCCAGGTGAATGTGCGGCTCGACGAAGGGCGGTACCACCAGGTTGCCGCCGGCGTCGAGGTCGTCGGGGCCCAGGGTCTGGGCTTCGGTCTGCCGGGCGATGCTGGCGATGCGACCGTTCTCCAGGTGCAGTTCGTGCAGGCCTTCGCGGTTGCGCAGGCGGGCGTTGATGATGAGCATCGGAGCGATTCCTTTTTCAATCCAGGCGGTCAGGGTACGGCGCTCGGGCCGGCGGCCGCAACGTCGCGTGGTCCGGGTTCATGCCTGGATGTCCGCCGCGGTGGTGGCGCGTGCGCCGAACAGGCTGCTCAGCAGCATGTAGCTCAGGGCGGCGGCCGCGATGCCCACCAGCGGCGCGACCCAGGGCGAGCCGAAGGCCGCCACGGTGCCGATGGCATAGGCGCCCAGGCCGGCCCAGTTGAACGCCGGCAACTTGCTGTCGGCCAGGCGCGGGTACTGGCCGCGGTAGCGATAGAAGAAGTCGGCCATGATTACTCCGCCAATCGGCGGGATCACCGTGCCCAGCAGAATCAGGTAGGGCACCAGCATGTCGTACATGCCCAGCAGCGCCAGCAGGGTGCCGATCACCGCGCCGACCAGGGTCACGGTCTTGCGTCGGCCAGTGCGCAGCAGGTTGCAGCCGGCGACGGCGAAGTTGTAGATGGTGTTGTCCTGGGTGCTCCAGATATTCAGCAGGAGCATGGCCATGGCGGCCATGGCGAACCCCTGCAACAGCAGCACTTCGACCACGTCCGGCTGCTGGTAGACGATGGCGCCGTAGGCCCCGATCAGCACCATCAGGCCATTGCCGATAAAAAAGCCGATCAGGCTGGCCAGCACCGCGACCCTGGCCGAACGCGAAAAGCGTGTCCAGTTGGTGGCCTGGGTGGCGCCGCTGACGAAGGTGCCGAACACCAGGGTGATGGCCGTGGACAGGTCGAGGCTGGCGCTCGGCACCACGGCCAGCAACCCATCGAGGCCGCCGACCTTGACCGTAGCCACCCACATCGACAGCAACAGCAGCAGGGCCATGGCCGGCACCGCGATATAAGAGAGGATTTCCAGCCCGCGGTAACCGACGTAGGCGGTGGCGCAGAACACCATACCGAACAGCACCATCAGCCCCAGCACCGTGCCCTGGCCCAGCTCGAAATACTTGCCCAGCACCACCGCGGCGGTGGCGGTGCCCCAGGCGTACCAGCCGATCTGGGTGAAACCGAGGATCAGGTCGCTGAGCTTGCTGCCCACCTCGCCGAAACAGAAGCGCCCCATCAGCACCGAGTTCAGGCCGCTCTTGAAGGCGATATAGCCCAGGCCCGCCGCGTACAGGCCCAGCAGCAGGTTGCCGAGGACGATCACCCCGAGCATCTGGCCAAAGCTGAAGGCCACGCCGAGCTTGCCGCCGGCGAACATGGTGGCGGTGAAAAAGGTGAAGCCCAGCAGCACCATGGCCGTGGAGGCCAGGCCCTTGCGCGCGTGCATCGGGACTTCGCTGAGCGGGTAGTCGTTGCCTGGATCGTTCTGCGTCATCTGCCTTCCCCTGATTGGCCCAGGCCGGGCCTGGTGCGTAAGCGACGCAGGCCCATTGCAGTCGCCGTGCCAACGCCCTCGGCGTCAGGGGCGCCCAGCCGGCGTTGTGCAACCTGCAGGAGATTTATAGACAAGCAGCGGATTTTTGCTTTGTGGCGTGTCCGATTGGCCGGCTCAGGCGCGAAAGCGGTGCGCCGGTGAGACAAATTGGATCACTGGCCGCGGGCTCAATCGAACAGGGTCAGGCGGGTTTCGCCGCGATGGAAGGCAAAGGCCGCTTCGATATCGCCTTCCACGGTGCGGCCGCGGGACAATTCGGGCAGGGCGTCGAGGGCGAAGAACCCGGCGTCGCTGACTTCCGAGCCGGCCACCGGGGCGCTGCGCTCACTGCGTTCGCAGAGAAAATACAGCTTGTAGAAATCCCGGGTGTCGGGGGTGAAGGGGCCCTTGGCCTTGTGCCGGACGCTGTAGAGGGCGCGGGCCGAGACGCTGAGCCCGGCTTCTTCGTGGATCTCCTTGACGATGTTTTCGGCGGCCGACAGGCCGATATCGGCATAACCGCCGGGCATGGCCCAGCGCCCGTCGGTCCGCTCGCGGACCAGCAGGATGCGGTCGTCTTCGATCAAGGCGCCGCGCACATCCACCAGGGGTGTCGAGTAGCGTTTGGCGAAGTCCGACACCAGGCCGGCGATACGTTCCAGGGGCACGTCGGCCAGTTGCGCGAGCATGCTCTGGGCGATGTCGGCGACTTCCTGGTAACGCTCGCGATCGAAGGGGTCCTTGCAGAAATGCAGCCCGGTTGAGGCGAGGGCCTGCAAGCGTTTGGCGTGGGTGAGCCAGGTGTTTTCCATGGTGGCTGTCCTCAAGTAATCGCTGGGGCTGAATCCGTCACTGTAGGGGCGAGCTTGCTCGCGATGAGGCCCCTGAGCATTGCATCGACCTTGAAGATTTATCGCGAGCAAGCTCGCTCCTACAGTGGGGGGGCCGGCCGTTGTCGTGCGAGGTAAGCGGCCAGGCGCGGCAAGGCTTCTTCGGCGCTGCGGCTGTGGCCGGCCCAGGTGCAGGCCAGCATCAGGTTGCGCGGCAGCTTGAAATCCTCCACCAGGAAACCTTCGGCGTCGCGGCCGTCGGCGTCATGGGGCACTTGTTCGCGCAGGGTCGCGGGCGTCTCGAACCAGGCCCACACCGGTTTGCCCAGGGCGATGGCCATGCCCACCTCGAAGGCGGTGCCGGAGTCCGGTTCCAGGCCGCGAAAGGCGTTGAGATTGGCCAGCACCGCGTCGCAGTCGCGGATCATCTGCAGGTTCTGCTGGCAGATCAGTTGGGCGGTCTGCTCCGGCGTCGGCTGGGCCGGCACCTGCTGATCGAAAGGGTAAAGGCCTTGCAGGCCCTGGGCCAGGCACAGGTGCTTGAGGTATTCGCCGCAGGCGATGGCATCGCGGCGAAATACATCGAAGCCGGCGAGGTAGATGCGTGGGCTCATGCCTTGCTCCCGGCCTGGGGCAGAAAACGCAACAGCGCGGCGATGATGGCTTCCGGTGCGTCTTCCTGCAGCAGGTGGCCGGCGTTGGGCACGGCCTGGAACCGGGAGCCGGGGATCAGCTGGTGCAACTGGCGCCCGCGCTCGATGGGGATCCACTGATCGTCCTCGCCCCAGAGGATCTGGGTCGGGCAACGGATGCTCGGATAGAGACCGGCCACTTCCGTGGTGTAGCGCTCGTCCATCTGCGCGATCTGCCGGTAGAAGGCGGCCTGGCCGCTGGCGCCGAGCCAGGGCTGGACGTAGGGTGCCAGCTCCTGGTCGGGGATCTCGCGCTGGATCGCCCCACGGATGTAGGCCGGCACAATGGCGCGCTGGATGTAGTCCGGCACGCCGCTGAAGGCCTGTTCGTGCTGGCGCACGTGCTGCACGAACGGCGAGCCCCAGGGCGACAGCGCCACCGGGTCGATCAGGGTCAGGCTGCGGTAGTCCTTGCCATTGAGCAGGTGGGCGCGCAGGGCGGTGGCGCCGCCGAAGTCGTGGGCCACCACGTCCGGGCGTTCCAGGCCCCAGTGCTCCAGCAGTTCGGCCAGCAGCTGGTTCTGCACGCCGAGGGACACATCCTGGCCGACGGCCTGTTCCGACTGGCCGTAGCCCAGCAGGTCGAAATAATGCACCCGGTGGCTGGCGCGCAAGTGCGGGGCGATGCGGTGCCAGACGTAGGAAGAGAAGGGCGTGCCGTGCACCAATACCAGGGGCGGGCCCTCACCGTGAATCGCGTAGCGAACGGTGTACCCATTGAAGCTGTAGGTTCGATCCAGCGGCCAATCGCTCATGCTGTGGTCCTCTGCGGGTGATCAGTCCAGCGCCTTGCTCATGTAGACCTGGCGCAGCCCGTGCTCCTCGGCGCGGTGGCTCTTGGTGTAACCACGACGCGTGTACAGGGCGATGTTTTCGCTCATGGCTTCGTGGGTGTAAAGCCGGATGCAGCTATGACCGACGGCGAGCGCCTGTCGTTCAGCGAAGTCCGGCCATTGCCGGCCTGGATCAGGCTCAGGTCGGCCACGGTGGCCGGGCGAATGGTCGAGGGCATGAGGGGGCGTTCTCCGCTCAAGGCGCGAGGGCCGAGCGGGCAGGCATAGGCATAAAAAAACCACCGCGGGCGGTGGTTTTTCTCAAGCGGGCGACGGTTTATTCGCCGCGATAGATGCAGCCGCTGGTGCAGGTCTCGTGGATGCGGATCGCACTCAGCTCGGGCAGCAGGGGTTTGAGCTCGTTCCAGATCCACTTGGCCAGCACTTCGCTGGTGGGGTTTTCCAGGCCGGGAATGTCGTTCAGGTAGTTGTGGTCCAGGCGCTCGTAGAGCGGCTTGAAGATCTCCTTGATTTCGGAGAAGTCACGAATCCAGCCGGTGTGCGGGTCGAGGTCGCCGCTCAGGTGGATGGCCACCTTGAACGAGTGGCCGTGCAGGCGCCCGCACTTGTGGCCGGCAGGCACGTGGGGCAGGCGGTGGGCGGATTCGAAGGTAAATTCTTTGAAGATTTCCACAGTGTCGGTCAGCTCGGTCAGGTGGCTATCGCCGCGGGCGATGTAAGGCAGGCAGCGAGTTTACCAGCTTGGTTGTGCGGGTGCGGGAAAACACTGACTAAAGGGTCAATAGCCGTTCGCCGAGACGACCACCTGCGGCCAGTTCGAGGAACTCGTCGCCCAGGCGCCGGCTTTCGTCCATCGCGCTGCGCCAGTATTTCTGGCGGCTGGCGTCGTCGCCCATGAAACGCTTGAAGTCGTTGCGGTCCGGCAGCTTGCCGTAGGGCAGGCGCGCCAGGTATTCCTTCGACGGCGCCAGCAGCAACACGTCCTGCAGACGGCCGGGGTTGCCGCGGCGCCAGGGCAGGGTCTTGTCGAACCAGCCGGGAATCACCCGGTCGGTGAAGTGCGGGTAGAGCACGATATCGTCGCCGCTGTAGGGCAGGTCGAGGTGGTAGTCCAGCAGGCCGCCGTCGCGGAAGGTGCCGGCCCCGGCGCCGGGCAGGTCGCGCACGCCTTGCATGACCATCGGGATCGAACCCGAGGCGAGCAGGGCCTGGCGCAGGTTGCCAATGTCCAGTGGCACGAAGCGCGAGGGGAAATCGTCGAGGGCCCGCAGCGGCGGCGCCAGGCGCGGGTCGTGCAGCACCAGGCGTTCGAAGTGCCGCGACAGGCGCGCGCGGCCACGCAGGTTGTCGGCGATCACCGAGGACAATCCCAGGCCCAGCCGCCCGCGATGGTCGTCGGCGAGCAGGCCGTGGCTTTTCACCACCATGATGTTCAGCCGGTAGTGCGGGTTGTCGAGAATGCTCGCGTCGCGGCCATCGAGCAGCTCGTGCAGCATGCGCTGCGAACTCTGGCTGATCTGCGCCATGGTCACGCCCTTGGCGAAACTCTGGGCGTTGTACAGCTGGCCCAGGCGGCGGATGCCTGCGGCGGCGTCCGGCAGGCAGGCGCTGGCGAAGCGCCAGGAACCCACCGAGGCACCGATCAGCGAACGCTCCCGTGGCGCCGCCGGCAGCCATTCGCCGAACAGCGCCAGGTCCAGCCCCTGGATGCCCAGGGCTTTTGGCCCGCCGGCGGCGCCGGGCAGGGTGCCGACTTCGGCCGCGCTCAGGCCGTTGGCGCGGATACGGGCCAGGGCGCGTGGGCCGGCCTTGAGGGTCAGGGCGGGAAACTTGATGTGGATGGCGGTCATACCGGCCTCAATCTCGAGCGACGGGTGAGTATAAAAGCTCGGGCCGGCGGCGCCGAATGAAACCTGCGCGCTGGCGATGATGGCCATTCAGTTTCAATTAAGTTCGACCCGCTATTGTGAGCCGCGTAGCAACACATAACGAGAAAGCCGGAGACACCCCATGAAAACCCTGACTGCCCTGTTCACCGCGACCCTCATCGGCATGACCGCCAGCCTGGCCCATGCTCGCGACCTGGGGCCCGACGAAGCCCTGAGACTGCGCGACGCTGGTACCATTGTGTCCTTTGAAAAACTCAATGCCACGGCATTGGCCAAGCACCCGGGCGCGACCATCACCGAAACCGAGCTGGAAGAGGAGTACGGCAAGTACATCTACCAGATCGAGATGCGCGACCCTCAAGGGGTTGAGTGGGACCTGGAATTGGACGCGGTGAGCGGCCAGGTGCTCAAGGATCATCAGGATACGTAATGAAGGTGAATCTACGCGCTGGCAGCAGGCTGGCCCTGGCGCTTCTGGCTTTTTGCTCGGTGGCGCTGGCCCGCGACCTGGACCAGGACGAAGCCCTGCGCCTGCGCCAGCAAGGGGTGATCCTGCCGCTGGAACAGTTGCTGCAACAGGCCCTGGACCGTTACCCCGGGGCCAAGCTGCTGGAAGCCGAGCTGGAAGAAAAACACGACGTCTACATCTATGAAGTCGAGCTGCTGACCGCCGAGGGCGTGGTCCGCGAGCTGGACCTCGAGGCCACCACCGGCCGCTTACTGAAAGACAAGGAAGATGACTGATGCGCCTGCTCCTGGTGGAAGACCACGTCTCCCTGGCCGACGAACTGCTGGCCGGGCTCAACCGCCAGGGCTACGCTGTGGACTGGCTGGCCGACGGCCGTGACGCGCTGTACCAGGGCGCCAGCGAGCCCTACGACCTGATCGTGCTCGACCTCGGCCTGCCGGGAGTGCCGGGCCTGGAAGTGCTGGCCAAGTGGCGCGCCGGCGGCCTGGCGACCCCGGTGCTGATCCTTACCGCCCGCGGTTCCTGGGCCGAACGCATCGAAGGCCTCAAGGCCGGTGCCGACGACTACCTGACCAAACCCTTCCACCCGGAAGAGTTGCACCTGCG
Organism: Pseudomonas sp. B3G-3; assembly: GCF_028640915.1. Lineage (NCBI taxonomy): Bacteria > Pseudomonadati > Pseudomonadota > Gammaproteobacteria > Pseudomonadales > Pseudomonadaceae > Pseudomonas > Pseudomonas sp. B3G-3. Next base: position 14,479 of record NZ_JAQZAB010000057.1, read on the forward strand.
CATCCAGGCGTTGTTACGCCGTTCCCACGGCCAGGCCAACCAGCCGACGCTGCAGGCCGCCGGGCTGCACCTCGACGAAGGCCGCCAGTGCGTGGTGCGCGACGGCGTGGATATCCAGCTGACTGCCGCCGAGTTCCGCCTGCTGCGCTACTTCATGCTGCACCCGGAGCAGATCCTCTCGAAAAGCCATTTGGCCGAGCACCTCTACGACGGTGAGACCGAGCGCGATTCCAACGTGCTGGAAGTCCACGTCAACCACCTGCGGCGCAAGCTCGGGCGCAGCGTGATCGAAACCCGTCGCGGCCAGGGCTACCTGTTCGGCGGGAGCGCCCAGTGAGGTCGATCCAGCGCCGCCTGAGCCTGGGCCTGATCAGCGTGATGGTGATTGTCGGCCTGGTGCTGGCGCAGACCAGCCTGTGGCTGTTCGAGATGGGCTTGCAGCGCTACCTGGAAGCCGGCCTGCGCAACGACAGCGAAAGCCTGCTGGTGGCGCTGGTGCGTGGCCCGCAGGGTTTGCAGCTGGACGAGCGACGTTTGTCGCCGGCCTATCAGCGGCCGTTTTCCGGGCATTACTTCCGCATCGACTTCGATGACGTGCACTGGCGCTCCCGCTCGTTGTGGGACCAGGACCTGCCTGCACTTGCGCAGACCGGCCTGCACAGCAACCTGCAACTGGGACCGGAAGGCCAGCGCCTGCTGGTGCTGCGCACCGACTACCGGCGCCTCGGGCAGTCGATTTCCATCAGCGTCGCCCAGGATTACACCCCGGTGCGCGAGAGCTTCCTGCGCATGCAGCAGGTTGGCCTGGGCCTGGGCCTGGCCGGCCTGCTGCTGATCCTGATCCTGCAGCGGCTTACCGTGCGCCGCGCCTTGCGCCCGCTGGAACAGGCCCGCGAACAGATCGCCCAATTGCAACGCGGCCAGCGTTCGCAACTGGACGAACAGGTGCCGCTGGAGCTGGAGCCGCTGGTGGCGCAGATCAACCATCTGCTGGCCCATACCGAAGACAGCCTCAAGCGTTCGCGCAATGCCCTGGGCAACCTCGGGCATGCGCTGAAGACCCCGCTGGCGGTGCTGCTGAGCCTGGCTTCCAACCCCAAGCTGCAAGCGCACCCGGAGTTGCGCCAGTTGCTCGAGGAGCAGCTGGAGCAGGTGCAGCAGCGGCTCAATCGCGAGCTGAACCGCGCGCGTCTGGCCGGCGATGCCTTGCCCGGCGCGCTGTTCGATTGCGACGCCGAGCTACCGGGACTGCTGGCGACCCTGAACATGATCCATGGCGAGCACCTGGACCTGAGCTATCAGGCGGCCCCCGGCCTGCAACTGCCCTGGGACCGGGAAGACCTGCTGGAGTTGCTGGGCAACCTGCTGGACAACGCCTGCAAGTGGGCCGATGCCGAAGTGGCGCTGAGCGTCTGGCAGACCGCCCAGGGTTACGGCCTGGCGGTGGACGACGATGGGCCGGGGATTCCCGAGGAACAGCGCAGCCAGGTATTCAGCCGTGGCACGCGCCTGGACGAACAGACCGATGGCCATGGCCTGGGTCTGGGCATCGTGCGCGATATCGTCGAGAGCTGGGGCGGGGTGCTGCGCTTGCTGGAAAGCCCGCAGGGCGGCCTGCGGGTGTTGATCGAGTTGCCTGGGCGCCAGTAGTGGTTGGGACCGAGCCTTGCGGTGACAGGCAGATCGCTATCGCGAGCAAGCTCGCTCC
>NZ_JAQZAB010000057.1:16226-218678 GCF_028640915.1 Pseudomonas sp. B3G-3
GAGACGGCGCCGTCAGTGTAGGAGCGAGCTTGCTCGCGATGAGACTCTTCAGACCCGGAACTGATCCATCAGGCTCTGCTGTTGGTTGGCCAGGCTGTTCAGCGACTGGCTGACCCGCGCCGATTCGTTGGCCTGCTCCGACAGCGACTCGGTGACGTCGCGAATGGTCGCCACGTTGTTGTTGATCTCCTCGGCCACCGCGCTTTGCTCTTCGGCGGCGCTGGCGATCTGCAGGTTCATGTCGCTGATCACCGTCACCGCGTCGCCGATCTGCCGCAGGGCGGTGACCGCCTGGCCGACCTGCTCGACGCTGCCCTGGGCCTGGCGATGGCTGTTGCCCATCGAACCGACCACTTCCTGGGTGCCGCTTTGCAGCTCCTCGATGACCTGGCGGGTTTCCTCCACCGACTCCTGGGTACGGCGGGCGAGGTTGCGCACTTCGTCGGCGACCACCGCGAAACCGCGCCCGGCCTCGCCGGCGCGGGCGGCCTCGATGGCGGCGTTGAGGGCCAGCAGGTTGGTCTGCTCGGCGATGGCGCGAATCACTTCCAGCACTGAACCTATCTTCTCGCTGTTGGCGGCCAGGCCTTCGACCTGGGTCATGGCGGTGCTCATGTCGGCCGCCAGGTGGTCGATGCTCGCGGTGGTGCGGTCGATCACGCTCAGGCCCTGGCGCGTGGCCTGGTCGGCATCGCGGGCGGCCTGGGCGGCCTGGGCCGCGCTGCGGGCGACGTCCTGGGCGGTGGCGCTCATCTCGTGGGAGGCGGTAGCCACCTGATCGACCTGGCGGTACTGCTGCTCCATGCCGGCGCTGGTCTGGGTGGCGATGGCCGAGGACTGGTCGGCGGTGCCGCGGGCGTCCTGCACCGAGCGTTTCACCTCGGCGATGATCGGTTGCAGCTTGTCGAGGAAGCGGTTGAACCAGCCGGCCAGCTGGCCCAGTTCGTCCTGTTTGTCGTAGGCCAGGCGCCGGGTCAGGTCGCCTTCGCCACTGGCGATGTCTTCCAGCATGTGTGCCACGCCGAGGATCGGCCGGGTCACGCTGCGCGCCATCAGCCACACCAGCAGCAGGCCGAGCACCGCGGCCAGCAGGCCCAGGCCCAGCTCGACCAGGGTGCCGGCCTTATTGCTCTGGTCCAGCTGGTTCTTCAGCGCTTCGGCCGGGCCCACCAGGACCCGCTCCGGCACTTGCAGCAGCACGCCCCAGGGCTTGCCGCCGGGAATCGGGGTGAAGGGCGCGAGCACTTTCAGTTCGCTGTCGTCGTTCAGGCTCTGGGTCTGGGGGCTGGCCGACAGCAGGCGGATCAGTTCGCCGCCGTTGGCCTGGTCCAGCTGGTCCAGGCGCTGGCTGAGCTTGCTGGCGTCGGCGCTGTAGCCGGCGAGCAGGCCGACCGGGCTGATGATGCTGACCGTGGTCTGGCCGTCGTAGAGTTCCTTGCTCGCTTGCTGGCTGACCGATTGCAGGCTGTTGAGGTTGATGTCCACCGACAGCGAGGCGATGACTTTGCCGTTCACCAGCAGCGGGAACACGATGCTGGTCATCAGCACGTTCTGGCCGTCGATCGCATAGAAGTAGGGCTCGATCACGCAGGGCTTGAGGGTGCTGCGCGGGCAGGTGAACCAGGCGTTGGCCGGCTGGCCGCTGGGGCCGGTGGTGGTGTCGCTCATGTCGCTTTCCGGCAGCGCCATGGAGGTCAGCTTGCCCGGGGTCGGCTGTGACCAGTAGAGGGCGAAACGGCCCTTGTCGTTGCTGCCCAGTTCGCCCTGGCCGCTGAAGAGTTCGTCCTTGCCGTCCAGGGCATTGGCCTCGAACACCAGCGACAGGCCGAGCAGGTCGGGGTTGGCTTGCAGCGCCGACTTCACCTGGCGGGTCAGGTCCTCGCGCAGGTCGAAGGCATCGAGGAAGCGCTTCTCGGCCTGTTCGCGCAGGAACAGCACCTGGCGCGAGAAGCCGTGGCCGTATTGATAGGCGTCCATGAATTGCTGGCGGATGCCCAGCGCCTGGACTTCGCCCTGGGCCTCGATGCGGGCCTGGGCGGCTTCGTTGAGCATCTCCATGCTCGAAGCCTTCACCAGTGCGGAGCTGTGCTCCATGCGGTACAGCGAAAGCCCCACCAGCAGGGTCACGATGCCGGCCAGGCAGAGTCCGGCGAGCAAGGTGATTTTCCACTGGATGGAAAGTTGTCTGAGCGACATGGAGACGTCCTTATTCGATATTTATTTGAGACTTTGCAACGTATCGGCCGCAGAACGGCCTTCTTTAAACGCTCGTTCGAATTTCCCCCGGGGGCTGGCTTGCTGCGGATTCGCCCCTAAGCCACCGTCTCCTGTAGCCGCTGCCGCAGGCTGCGCTCGACCACGAAGTGGGCGCTGCTTTTGAGGGCCTCGGAAGGTCCTTCGGACCTTATCGCAGGCTACGCCAGCGGCTACAGGGAACGTGTTGGCGGGGGGCGGGTTTTGACAAGCGTTGCCCGCTGCTGCAAAGTGCGCGCCCTCTAATAAGACCCTCCTTTTCCAATCCGGCGTCGGCAGCCATGCCCTCTGGCCGGACTCATTCCTTTTGCGGCGTTTTCCCGTCGCAGTGCCATGAGGTAACGATGATTAATGCAGTAATTGCCGCGGTTGGCGTCATGCTGGTCCTCAGCCTGTCCCGCGTGCATGTGGTGATCGCGCTGATCGTAGGCGCGCTGGTGGGAGGGTTGACCGGTGGCCTGGGCATCGAGGCGACCCTCAAGGCTTTCAACAACGGCCTCGGCGGCGGAGCGACTGTGGCCCTGTCCTACGCCTTGCTCGGCGCCTTTGCGGTGGCGATCGCCAAGTCCGGCCTGGCCCACGCCCTGGCGGACAAGATCCTGCTGTTGGTGGACCGCCAGGACGCCAATGGCGGCGGCAACGTCAAATGGCTGCTGATCGGCCTGTTGTGGGTGGTGGCGATCGCCTCGCAGAACATCCTGCCGATCCATATCGCCTTCATCCCGCTGCTGGTGCCGCCACTGTTGTATGTGCTGAGCAAACTGCAACTGGACCGACGGCTGATCGCCTGCGTCATCACCTTCGGCCTGATCACCCCGTACATGTTCCTGCCGGTGGGGTTCGGCAATATCTTCCTCAACGAGATACTGCTGGCCAACGTCGCCCGCAGCGGCGTGGACATCAGCAATATCAATGTCACCCACGCCATGGGCATTCCGGCGCTGGGCATGGTCTTCGGCCTGCTGCTGGCCTTTGTCAGCTACCGCAAGAAGCGTGTGTATGACCTGCAGCTGATCGAGAAAGTCGAGCAGGTGACGGTGCAATACAACCCGCGCACGCTGCTGGTGGCGGGCCTGGCGATTGTCGCGGCCTTTGTCATCCAGCTGTTGCTGGATTCGATGATTATCGGCGCGCTGTCCGGCTTCCTGATCTTCTCGGTGTCGGGCATCGTGCGCTGGCGCGAGACCGACGACCTGTTCACCGAAGGCATGAAGATGATGGCGATGATCGGCTTCATCATGATCGCCGCCGCCGGTTTCGCCGAGGTGATGAAGGCCACCGGCGAGGTGAAGAGCCTGGTGGAGTCTTCGGCCAGCTGGATTGGCCACAGCAAGGGTGTCGGCGCCTTGTTGATGTTGCTGGTGGGGCTGTTGGTGACCATGGGCATCGGCTCGTCGTTCTCCACCGTGCCGATCCTGGCGACCATCTTCGTGCCGCTGTGCGTGCAACTGGGCTTCAGCCCGCTGGCCATCGTCTGCATCGTCGGCACCGCCGGTGCCTTGGGCGACGCTGGCTCGCCGGCCTCGGACTCGACCCTGGGCCCGACCTCCGGCCTGAACATCGACGGCCAGCACCACCACATCTGGGACACCGTGGTCCCGACCTTCCTGCACTACAACCTGCCGCTGCTGGCGTTCGGCTGGGTCGCGGCGATGGTGCTCTGAGGCCGCGTGGTTTCAGCTGTACTGTGTTGTCCTTATCGCGAGCAAGCTTCGCTCCTACAGAAGCGTCGTATCTGTAGGAGCGAAGCTTGCTCGCGATAAATCTCAAGGGCGCTGCGTGACCCCAGATTCCCTTCATCTTCCCGCGGGCTCAACTTTTGTGGTGGCGTGCCGTTAAGGCTGTATCACGCCAATAAAATCAAGAGTGAACCTCCTATGCGCTTAAGTCTGAAGGGCAAAGTCCTGTCCCTCGCGGTCCTCCCGGTGCTGTTGTTTGCGCTGGTGATCAGCCTGACCACGGTCGTCATGCTCAAGCAGCAGGCGCAGAACGAGGTGGACGAGACCCGGCAGCGCCTGCTCGGCGAGGCCAAGACCACGCTGCAAAGCTATGTGGAGGTGGCCCTGAGCACGGTCAAGCCGCTCTACGACGCGGCGGCGCCTGGCGATACCGCGGCCCGCGCCCAGGTGGTGAAGCTGCTGTCGAACATCACCTACGGCAAGGACGGTTACTTCTTCGGCTACGACTCCGAGACCGTGCGCCTGTTCAAGGGCAACAGCCCGGACGGCGTCGGCAAGAGCTTCAAGGACAACCGCGACCCCAACGGCGTGTACGTCAACCGCGAGCTGGTCAAGGTCGGCAAGGACGGCACGCACTATGTGCAGTACAGCTCGACCCAGCCGGGCAGCGACGTGCTGGTGCCGAAACTGGGTTACACCGAATACCTGCCCAAGTGGGACCTGATCGTCGGCTCCTCGGTGAATCTGGACGGCATCGACGCCCAGGTGGCCGAGGTCGAGGCCAGCGTCAACCAGCGCATGCGGGGCATGGTCCTGAGCATCATCGGTATCGCCGTGGTGGTGCTGCTGGTGATCGCCGCCATCGGCATGCTGGTGGCCAATACCATCCTGCGGCCGCTGAACCTGATGAAGCTCAACCTCGACGATATCGCCGCCGGCGAAGGCGACCTGACCCGCCGCCTGGCCATCACCAGCCAGGACGAGCTGGGCGACCTGGCCGGCTCCTTCAACCGTTTCGTCGACAAGATCCACGGCCTGGTGCGGCAGATCACCGAGATGACCGGCCAGCTCACCGGCCTGGTGACCCAGGTGTCCGAACAGGCCCAGCGTTCCGAGCAGGCCATGGAGCGCCAGCGCCACGAGACCGATCAGGTGGCCACGGCGATCAATGAAATGTCGTCGGCGGCCCAGGAAGTGGCACGCAGCGCCCAGGGCGCGGCGGTGGCGGCGCAGCAGACCGACGAGGAAGGCCAGGCGGCCAAGCGCGTGGTGGATGGCAGCATCCAGCAGATTCATGCGCTGGTCAGCGATATCCGCAGCAGCGGCACCTCCCTGGACAGCCTGCAGAAAGACGTGGCGTCGATTGTCAGTGTGCTCGACGTGATCCGTTCCATCGCCGAACAGACCAACTTGCTGGCTCTCAACGCGGCCATCGAAGCAGCGCGGGCCGGTGAGGCCGGGCGTGGCTTCGCGGTGGTGGCCGACGAGGTCAGGGCACTGGCCAGCCGCACCCAGCAGAGCACCCAGGAAATCCAGGGCATGATCGACCGCCTGCAACAGGGCACGCGCACCGCCGTGGAGGCCATGCGCCGCTCCAGCGATGCCGGCGACGGCACCTCGCACCAGGCCAACGAAGCCGGGGCTTCGCTGGATGCCATGGCGCAACTGATCGGCACCATCAACTCGATGAACGCGCAGATCGCCAGCGCCGCGGAAGAACAGACCGCGGTGGCCGAAGAGATCAACCGCAGCGTGCACCAGATCGCAGTGGCGGTGGACAGCGTCGCCGACGAAACCCAGCTCGGCGCCCAGACCTCACGCAGCCTGGCCGACCTCGGCCAGCGCCTGGGCAAGCTGGTGGGGCAGTTCCGTATCTAAGCGTTCAAGCGTATCGCGGGTAGCTCGTTATCCTCTGTAGGAGCGAGCGGGCAGCGATCCGACTTGCCCGCGATGGCGTCATCAGAGACGCCACCGCAATCAGGATTACACCGCGCTGTTCGGCGTCACGTCGCGCATCAACAGGGCAAAGCGCAGATCCACCGCGTCCGGGATCGGCAGGTACACCGTATGCCCGTCCCCCGGCGCGACCTCGATCGGCTCGCCATGGATGTTCTGCAACTGATGCAGGTCGAAGTGGAAGTTGCCCTTGGGGGTCATCAGCTCCATATGGTCGCCCAGGGCAAAGCGGTTCTTCACTTTCACTTCCGCCAGCCGGTCACGGCGCTCGCCGGTGAGTTCGCCGACGAACTGCTGGCGTTCCGATACCGAGCTGCCGTTCAGGTAGTTCTGGTATTCGTCGTGCACATGGCGGCGCAGGAAACCTTCGGTGTAACCACGCTGGGCCAGGGACTCCAGGTCGTTCATCAGGCTGCGGTCGAACTCTCGGCCGGCTACCGCGTCGTCGATGGCCCGGCGATAGACCTGGGTGGTACGGGCGCAATAGAAGTGCGACTTGGTGCGGCCCTCGATCTTCAACGAGTGCACGCCCATGCGCGTCAGGCGCTCGACGTGCTGCACCGCACGCAGGTCCTTGGCGTTCATGATGTAGGTGCCGTGCTCGTCCTCGAAGGCCGGCATCGCTTCGTCCGGGCGATTGGCCTCGCGCAGCAGGAACACCTGCTCGGTCGGCGCCCCCAGGCCCAGGGTCGGCTCCGGCTGGAACTGCTGGACGATCTCGCCGAGGGTGTTCTCCGTCGCTTCTTCTGCCTGGTATTTCCAGCGGCAGGCATTGGTGCAGGTGCCCTGGTTGGCGTCGCGCTTGTTCATGTAGCCCGACAGCAGGCAGCGCCCGGAGTAGGCCATGCACAGGGCGCCATGGACGAATACCTCGAGCTCCATGGCCGGCACCTGCTGGCGGATTTCCTCGATCTCTTCCAGGGACAGTTCGCGGGACAGGATGATCCGGCTCAGGCCCTGTTGCTGCCAGAACTCGACGCTGGCCCAGTTCACCGTATTGGTCTGCACCGACAGGTGGATCGGCATCTGCGGGAAGTGCCGGCGCACCAGCATGATCAGCCCCGGGTCGGACATGATCAGCGCGTCCGGAGCCATTGCGATCACCGGCTCCAGGTCCTTGAGGAAGGTCTTGAGCTTGGCGTTGTGCGGGGCGATGTTGACCACCACGTAGAAGCGCTTGCCCTGGGCCTGGGCCTCGCGAATGCCGAGGGCCAGGTTGGCGTGGTCGAATTCGTTGTTGCGCACCCGCAGGCTGTAGCGCGGCTGGCCGGCGTATACCGCATCGGCGCCATAGGCGAAGGCGTAGCGCATGTTTTTCAGAGTGCCGGCGGGGGCGAGCAGTTCGGGGCGGGTCAGGGGCGTCATGGCGGTTTGTCGATGGCAAAAGGTCGCGAGGGTAAGGCCTGGGCCAACAGACTTCATTGATCTGGATCTATGCTCGACGAATAAAACAGGGCACTTGGCCGAACACCGGCGGACTAACGCTTTAGGGGCGCTTTGCGGTGTCCTGGACCTTATTGACGGGGAGCGGACATGAACCAGCACCTCATGCAACACAAAAGCCTGTTGCTTCTGCTGACCCTGGTGACCGTCGCCTTCATCTGGATCCTGCTGCCCTTTTACGGCGCGGTGTTCTGGGCGGTGATTCTCGGCATCCTGTTCGACCCGCTGCATCGGCGCCTGCAAATCAAGTTCGGTTGGCCACGCAACCTGACGGCCTTTTGCACCCTGAGCATCTGCCTGGTGAGCGCCATTCTGCCGGTGGTCATCATCAGCACCCTGCTGGTGCAGGAGGGCGCCAACCTTTACCAGAGCATCGAAAGCGGCGAACTGGACATCGCCGGTCAGCTGGACCGGTTCAAGCACAGCCTGCCGCTGTACTTCCAGCAGCTGCTGGACCGCTTCGGCCTGGGTGAGCTGGAGAGCGTGCGCGAGAAGATCGTCAAGAGCGCGCTGCAAGGCAGCCAGTTCTTCGCCACCCAGGCTTTCAGCGTCGGCCAGGGCACCTTCAAGTTCGTGGTGAGCTTTTTCGTGATGCTGTACCTGTTGTTCTTCTTTTTGCGCGATGGCGCCGAACTGGTACGCAAGGTGCGCATCGCGGTGCCGTTGGCCGAGCACCAGAAGCGCCGGTTGCAGCTCAAGTTCAGTCGGGTGGTGCGGGCCACGGTGAAGGGCAACGTGCTGGTGGCAGTCAGTCAGGGGCTGCTGGGCGGGCTGATTTTCTGGTTTCTGGAGATTCCCAGCCCGCTGCTGTGGGCAGTGCTGATGGCCTTGCTGTCGTTGTTGCCGGCGGTGGGCGCGGCGATCGTCTGGGGCCCGGTGGCCCTGTACTTCCTGCTCAGCGGGGCGATCTGGCAAGGCGTGTTGCTGGGCTTGTACGGGGTGTTCGTGATCGGCCTGGTGGACAACGTGCTGCGCCCGATCCTGGTGGGCAAGGACACCAGGATGCCGGACTACCTGATTCTGATTTCGACCCTGGGGGGCCTGGCGATCTTCGGCCTGAACGGCTTTGTCATCGGGCCGTTGATCGCCGCGCTGTTCATCTCGAGCTGGGACCTGTTCGTCGATACCCGGCCGCGGACACAGCTGCCGCTGCCTTAGGCATGCAGGACGCGCTGCTCGATCTTTTGCGACAGGGCCTGGGCGGCGGTCAGCGAAGTGAGCGGGCCGCTGACCGGTTCGCCGTCGCGCACCAGGTACCAACACGCCAGCAGCCCCAGCTCCCTGAGCGAGGTGGGAACGGCGCTACCGATAACGGACATGATCTGAACCTTGGGCATAAGTACCTCCATCAATCAATGGGGCTACCTTACGGACCGAGAGGTTCGACGAAAAATCACCGCGCTCGATAGTGGACATCGATACCGGCGAAAAAAGCGCCAGCCCGATCAGTCGACGACCTGATCGAGCATGTAGACCACTTCCGGGTCGTGCAACAGGCCCTTGCGCACCAGGTGCTCGGCCAGCAAGGCCAGGAACTTGGCGCTGCGGTGGCCTTCCAGGTGCTTGAGTTCGGTCAGGGCGCTGTACACCTTGCTCGCGGTACCCAGAGTGGGGGAGTGATGGGGGTTTTGTGTCGGCATGGGCGTCGTCCTTGTTGTTATGGGGCCGTTTTGTGGACAGATCCGATCTTGCGGACCTGACATGACATAAATATGACAATTGTGGGCTTCAGCGTAGGGGCTGCCTTTGGCAACACTATTGCCGGATTGAATCGCAAAAGCTGTCCCGGCAGCGACCTCTGCAAGATTTATTCAGACATTTCAGGGTTGTTTCAAACGCAACAGGCCCCGCTGGTGAAGGCGGGGCCTGTGGGTGTGCGGTCGCCGGAATTACCAGCGGCCAGGGCCATAGTAGTAATGGCGTGGCGGGCCGTAGTAGCCGCGAGGCGGGCCGTAATACACCGGGGCCGGACGGTAATAGACCGGCGGGCCTTCCACGTACACCGGCTGTGGCTGGTAGTAGACCGGTGGCGGCGCGGCATACACCGGTTGCGGCTGAACATAGACCGGTTGTTGCACGTAGACCGGGCGACTGTGGCTGGCGATCACCGAACCCACCACCGCTGCGCCGACCACGGCACCGACTACCGCCGGGCCACCCCAACCACCGCCACCGTGGGCGGACGCTTGACCGGCGACAGCAAGTGCACCAATGAGCAAGGCTATCTTGGGGATTTTACGCATCATGGCTATTCCTCGGTTCCGACCCCAGCGCTCGGTCTGCAATAGACGCGAGGACTGTCGCGGGGATACTTCTAAGACAGCTTTTTTCTGAAAAACTGCACAGCCGCCGGGTAAATTTTGTGTAAGGTCTGTACCGGCTTCTTTACCCTCGTCCGTAGGCGACAGGCCCGTCTTTCAGGCGCTGTCGATATGATCGGGCAGAACCCGATGACTGGCTAATCCCGTCTATCCGAAAGTGCGTTCCAAGGAGATCAACATGCAGATGAACCCCAACAAAGACACCCAGTTGTGTATGTCGCTGTCAGGGCGTCCGGGGAATTTCGGCCTGCGCTTTCACAATCATTTGTATGAACAGCTGGGCCTGAACTTCTACTACAAGGCGTTCAGCAGCCAGGACCTGCCAGGCGCCGTCGGTGGGATCCGCGCCCTGGGCATTCGCGGCTGTGGCGTGTCCATGCCGTTCAAGGAGGCCTGCATTGCCCTGGTGGACGAACTGGACGCCTCGGCCAGCGCTATCCAGTCGATCAACACCATCGTCAACACCAACGGCCACCTCAAGGCCTACAACACCGATTACATCGCCGTCGCCCAGTTGCTCGACAGCCACCGGATCCCCAAGGACACCCGCTTTGCCCTGCGCGGCAGCGGCGGCATGGCCAAGGCGGTGGCCAGCGCCTTGCGCGATGGTGGCTACCACGATGGCGTGATAGTTGCCCGCAATGCCCAAGCCGGGCAGGCCCTCGCCGACTCCCTGGGCTATGCCTGGCAGGCTGAGCTGGGCGAGTTGCGCCCGCAGATGCTGATCAACGTCACCCCGATCGGTATGAGCGGCGGTCCCGAGGCCGACCAGCTGGCGTTCCCGGTCGAGGCGATCCAGGCCGCGCGCACCGTGTTCGACGTGGTAGCGGTGCCGGCGGAAACCCCGCTGATCCTGCGCGCCCGGGCCGAAGGCAAACAGGTGATCACCGGCCTGGAAGTGATCGCCATCCAGGCGCTGGAGCAGTTCGTGCTGTACACCGGCGTGCGCCCCAGCGCCGAGCAGTTCCAGCAGGCGGTGGCCTTCGCCCGGGCCTGATCGGTGGGTGGAGCAGGGCAGGTCGGTGGCGCGCGAAGCCCTGCCTATACTGGTCGCCAGCAAGCCAAGACTTGCCCCTGTTCCACGCCACCGTGATCGAGGACCGTTATGCCACCTGCCATTCTCAATCTGGATCAGGCGGACCTTCAGCCGCTGCCTGAAGCCCTGAGCCCCACCGGCGACACCGCCGGCCGTTATGTCCAGCGCATCGCCCGTATCGGCCAGCAACTGGGTGCCCGGAAGCTCGGCTACCGGCTGATTGCCCTGGGCCCGGGGATGCGCGCCAGCCCCTTCCATAATCATCGCGTCAACGAAGAGATGTTCTACATAGTCGCCGGCGAGGGCGAGATCCGTCTCGGCGCCGAGCGTTTTGCCATCCGCGCCGGCGATGTGATCGCCTGCCCGCCGGGCGACATGGACACCGCGCACCAGATCATCAACACCAGCCAGGGCGAGCTGCGCTATCTGGCGGTCAGCACCCAGGAGGCGCCGGATATCTGCGAATACCCGGATTCCGGCAAGTATGTGGTGATGAAGGACTTCAAGATCGACGATGAGGGCAACGCCTCGGGATTCGTCGCGGTGGCGCGGCATGCGGACGGGGTGGATTACTGGGACGGGGAGTAGGGGCTTTTGTAGTCTTTGAGACGTTGCGCCGACTGCGGCAGCGGCTACCAGGCGCTGCCGCAGGGGGCGGGGGCGATCAGCCTTCGAGTTTCGCCAGGCGCTCTTCGAGGGCGGCGATGCGCGCTTCCAGCTCTTCGATGCGTTCCGCCGATACGCCGCTGCCCGAACTGCGCTCCACCGGGTTCTGCCGGGCGGCGAGGATCGCCTCGATATCCGCCGGGTCTCCCAGGGCGTGCATGTAGCGATCTTCGCGCTGGCCGGCTTGGCGCGGAATCAGCAGCGCCAGGCCGCGTGCGATCAGGCGCTCCAGTTGATGTACCACCTGTTCGCTGTCTTCGAAATCATGCATGCGCCCGCTGCGGGTCAGCAGTTCGTTGACGGTCTGCGGGCCGCGCAAGAACAGCAGGCCGGCGAGTGCCACTTGCGCCGGCACCAGTTCCAGCGCCTTGTCCAGGCGATGCTCCCAGCGGTCGGCGCGGCTGCCCATTACCAGGCGGGCGAAGCCGCGGTTTTCCAGGGCGCGCAGGCTCTGGCCGACCTGGCCCTGGGTGAGGTTCATCACCGGTTCGCGGCTGGTTTTCTGGTTGCAGGCGATGACCAGGGCATTGAGGGTCAGCGGATAGGTTTCCGGGCTGGTTGCCTGCTTCTCGATCAGCGACCCGAGAATGCGCAGTTCGGTGCTGGTCAGTTGCAATTGCTCGCTGGAGGTTTCTTGCTCGATGCTCATCGCGCTTTCCCTATGCTGTCGAAGGCGACTAGCCTAATCCTTGCTGGATAAAAGACAAGCCGCCGGCGAGGCTCAGGCAGGTCTATAATCGCGCCACCTTTGTTTCCGCTTTTTTCCGTCAGCCTGTCGAGATCACCATGACCATTTCCCTGTACGCCGCCTCCGTTCCTGTCTTCAAGCAAATGCTCAACGCCCTGAGCGATGTCCTGAACAAGGCCGAAGCCCACGCCACGGCGAAGAACATCGACCCGAATGCCTTCCTGCAGGCCCGCCTGTACCCGGACATGTTCCCGCTGATCCGTCAGGTGCAGATCGCCGTCGATTTCGCCAAGGGCGTTTCGGCCCGCCTGGCCGAAGTCGAAGTGCCGAAGTACGACGACACTGAAACCACCTTTGCCGAGCTGCAGGCGCTGCTGGCCAAGGTCCTGGCCTTTATCGACGGCATCCAGCCGGTGCAGATCGATGGCAAGGAAGGCATCGAGATCGTCACCCGTCCGGGCACCCCGAAAGAGAAGCGCTTCAGCGGCCAGTCCTACCTGCTGACCTACGGTCTGCCGCAGTTCTTCTTCCACGTCACCACCACCTACGCGATCCTGCGTCACAACGGCGTGGAAATCGGCAAGCGCGACTACATGGGTGCTTTCTGAAATAGCGCCTTCTGATGTAGCCGGCTGCTAAGCCGATAAAAAAGCCCGGCAAGGTGCGAGCCTTGCCGGGCTTTTTAGTGCGCGCTGTGCATGCAGGCTCAGGCGGTCTGGCGGACCTTCTCTTCCTGGGCCATGCACGCGGCGGCGGTGAAGAGCACGTCGGTGGAGGAGTTCAGTGCGGTTTCCGCCGAGTCCTGCAGCACGCCGATGATGAAGCCGACGGCGACCACCTGCATGGCGATTTCGCTGGGGATGCCGAACAGGCTGCACGCCAGCGGAATCAACAGCAGCGAACCGCCGGCGACGCCGGAGGCACCGCAGGCACAGATGGCGGCGACCACGCTGAGCAGCACGGCGGTGGGCAGGTCGACGGCAATGCCCAGCGTATGCACGGCGGCCAGGGTCAGCACGGTGATGGTGATGGCGGCGCCGGCCATGTTGATGGTGGCCCCCAGCGGGATAGACACCGAGTAGGTGTCTTCATGCAGGCCCAGGCGCTTGCTCAGTTCCAGGTTGACCGGAATGTTGGCCGCCGAACTGCGGGTGAAGAACGCGGTGATGCCGCTTTCACGCAGGCACATGAGCACCAGCGGGAACGGGTTGCGGCGGATCTTCCAGAACACGATCAGCGGGTTCATCACCAGCGCGACGAACAGCATGCAGCCGATCAGCACCGCCAGCAGATGCATATAACCGAGCAGGGCGCCGAAGCCCGAGGTGGCCAGGGTCGAGGCCACCAGGCCGAAGATGCCCAGCGGGGCGAAGCGGATCACCACTCGCACGATCAGGGTCACGCCATTGGACAGGTCGTCCAGCACGGTGCGGGTGGTGTTGCCGGCATGGCGGATGGCCACGCCCATGCCGATGGCCCAGGCCAGGATGCCGATGAAGTTGGCGTTCATCAGCGCGCTGACTGGGTTGTCCACCACGCTCAGCAGCAGGCTTTGCAGGACTTCGCTGATGCCGCCGGGGGCGGAGATGGCGACGTCATGGGTGCTCAGCACCAGGGAGGAGGGGAACAGGCTGCTGGCGATCACCGCCACCACCGCCGCGGCGAAAGTGCCCAGCAGGTAGAGCCAGAGGATCGGGCGGATATGGGTTTCCTGGCCGTGCTTGTGGTTGGCGATGGAGGCCATCACCAGCACGAACACCAGGATCGGCGCGACGGCTTTCAGTGCCGAGATAAAGACCTTGCCGATAAAGGCGGTGGATTTCGCCAGTTCGGGGGCCAGCAACGCCAGGGCGATACCGGCGACCAGGCCAATGACGATCTGCGTGACCAGACTGGTGCGTTTGAGTTTTTCCAGGAGCGACGGGGGTGAAGCAGTCATAGCGGTATCTCTGATTTTTTTAATATGCCGTGCGTCGACGGGGGACGCCGTGCTGGTGAGTTGCTGGAGGTACGGGGTGTTGCGGCAGGGGGCGGACTTTATCACACGGGGTTCGCCCACGGATGTGACGATCTGCCACCCGAGCCTTCTAGAGTAGCCTGCGGTTTTTTCGCCGCTACCCCAGACATGCGCGGACACATTCTGTTAGGATTCGCCATCCTCTTTTCATCTCCAGTCAGCGGGCCCCCAGGCCATCGCTGATGTCGTCGTTTCCGGAGTTTTCCATGCTGTTGCCCATTCTGCTGTTGTCAGCCGCCGGTTTTACCGTGCTGACGACGGAGTTCATCATTGTCGGCCTGCTGCCTTCGATTGCCCGGGATCTTGCGGTCAGCGTGCCGCAGGCCGGCCTGCTGGTGACCTTGTTCGCCTTCACCGTGGCGGCGTTCGGGCCGTTCCTGACGGCCTATTTCGCCCGTTTCCAGCGCAAGCGTCTGTTCATCTCGGTACTGGTGATGTTCGGCCTGGCCAATACCCTGGCGGCGCTGGCGCCGAATATCTGGGTGATGGCGGTGGCGCGGCTGATCCCGGCGCTGGGCTTGCCGGTGTTCTGGGCCCTGGCCAGCGAAACCGCGGTGGATATCGTCGGCCCCGACTACGCCGGACGGGCCATCGCCAAGATCGGCTTCGGTATTGTCTGCGCCACGGTGTTCGGTATTCCGGTGGGCACGCTGATTTCCGATGCCTTCGGCTGGCGCAGTGCGTTCGGCATCCTGGCGCTGGTGGCGTTTGCCAAGGCGCTGCTGCTGTATGTCTACCTGCCGCAGACCCGCGTGCACAACGAGCAGGCCAGCCTGCGCTCGCAGTTCGGCATCCTGCGCAGCCCCTTGATGCAGGGGCATGTGCTGCTGTCGATCCTGGTGTTCAGTGGCATGTTCACCGCCTACACCTACCTGGCGGACATCCTCGAGCGCCTGGCCGGTTTCAACGGCACGCTGGTCGGCTGGTGCCTGATGGGCTTCGGCGCGGTGGGGCTGATCGGCAACTCGCTGGGCGGCCGCGCGGTGGACCGTCATCCGTTGCTGGCGTCCATGGGCTTCTGCGCCTTGATGATTGGCGGCATGGTGGCGTTGGTGCCGAGCATCCACTCGCCGCTGGGCCTGGCGGCGGCCATGGGTGTTTGGGGCGTGACCCAGGCGGCGCTGTTTCTGGTCAGCCATGTCCGTCTGATCAAGGCCGCGCCTCAGGCGCCGGCGTTTGCCGCGTCGTTGAACATCGCCGGGGCCAACCTGGGGATCGGCCTGGGCGCGATGGTCGGCGGCCGGGTCATCGATACCCTGGGGCTGGGTAGCCTGGGGTTTGCCGCCGCTGGTTTTATTCTGGTGTCGATCCTGCTGGCCCTGCTGTTGATGACCCTCAAACCACAGGCCAGCTGCGCCTGATCCTCCTCAGGCGCCCATGGCGGTAAACAGCTCGCGGCGGGCGCCTTCGGTGATCGCCACGATGCCGGGGTGCTTGACCTTGCGTTCGACCGAAATGGCGTAGAACGACTCGCTGACCGCGTCGGTCTGGCCGATCAGTTGTACGCCGTATTGGCGCCGCACTTCGTCGGCGATCACGCTGGGACTGATGAAGATCCCGCTGCCCGACTGACCGAATGCCTGCATCAAGGCGCTGTCGTCGAACTCACCGATGATCCTGGGTTGTATCTGCTGCTCGGCCAGCCAGCGCAGTAGGCGGCTGCGCACCACGGTTTCCTGCCCGGGAATCAGCAGCGGAGCGCCATGCAGGCTATGGGGGAAGTTCGTTCCATAGCGCTCGGCCAGTTCTTCGGTGGCGAAAAAGCTGATGCCGCACTCGCCGAGTTTCTGGCTGTAGCCCTTGATATCAAGATGTGAGGGCATGGGGCTGTCGGAGATCACCAGGTCCAGGCGCTGGATGGCCAGGTCGGCCAGCAGGCGTTCGAGCTTGTCCTCGCGGCAGGTGATGCGGATCGGTTCGCTCAGCTCCATGGTCGGGGCGATCAGGCGATAGACGATCGATTTGGGCACCACATCGGCCACGCCGACCCGGAACAGGATCTGCTGCTCGTTGGGCTGGGCCTGGAGCATGGCTTCCAGTTCGCCGCCCAGCTGGAACATCTGCTCGGCGTAGGGCAGGGTCTGGCGCCCGGCTTCAGTCAACTCCAGTTGCCGGCCGACCCGGCGAAACAACTCGATGCCATAGGTTTGTTCGAGCAGGGTGATCTGCCCGCTGATGGTTTGCGGGGTCAGGTTCAGTTGCTCGCAGGCCCGGACGATGCTGCCGGTCTTGGCGACGACCCAGAAGTAATGCAGTTGACGGTAATTGAGCATGGCTGGCTTTGATTCGTAAAAATCGAAGTATAGCCGTTAAAAATACGAATTTTCCTGAAGTGTTCGCTTCCATAGAATGCCTCGCTATTGACGGGCCATCGTCTCGGCCCGGTCCGTTCTAACGAGGAAAGCGCAATGACCTATAAATCCATCGCCGCATCGTTGCTGGCGTTGTCGTTGATCACCCTTGCCGGTTGCGAGCAGGCGGAAAAAAGCGCGCAGCAGCTGTTGGGCAAGGCCGCGGAAAACGCCAAGCAGGCGATCGACGACACGCACAAGGCCGCCGAACAGGCGATCAGCGACGCGACCCAAGGCTTGATCAGCAAGCAGGAAAAGCCGGCGGACGAGGCCAAAGAAGCCACCTCGTCGTCCCAGGAAATCTGATTCCCCCATACCCCCGACTCAGGACTGAGCCATGGAATATCTTTTACAACTCGCTGCCAGCCCCACCGCCTGGGTCGCCCTGGCAACCCTGGTGGTCATGGAAATCGTGCTCGGCATCGATAACCTGATCTTCATTTCGATCCTGACCAACAAGCTGCCCGAGCAACACCGGGCCAAGGCCCGGCGGATCGGTATCGGCATGGCCCTGATCCTGCGTCTGGCGTTGCTCAGCACCATCGCCTTTATCGTGCAACTGACCGAGCCGGTGATCGATGTCTTCGGCCAGGTCTTCTCCTGGAAGGACATGATCCTGATTGCCGGCGGCCTGTTCCTGCTGTGGAAGGCCACCACGGAGATCCATCACAGCATGGACCCGGAGCCGCAGGACAGCAAAAGCGAGACTGCTGGCGTGTCCCTGGGGTTCGCCGCGGCGATCGGCCAGATCCTGATGCTGGACATGGTGTTCTCCATCGACAGCATCATCACTGCCGTCGGCATGACCGAGCACTTGCCGATCATGATCATCGCGGTGGTGGTGTCGGTACTGGTGATGCTGCTGGCGGCCGAGCCTCTGGCCAAATTCATCAATGACAACCCGACGGTGGTCATGCTGGCCCTGGGCTTCCTGATCATGATCGGCATGACGCTGATCGCCGAAGGTTTCGGTGCCCATGTACCAAAAGGTTATGTGTACGCGGCCATGGCTTTCTCGGCGGCCATCGAGGGGCTGAACATGCTGGCCCGTCGTGCCCGGCAGAAGCGCGTGACGGCGGAGGCGGAAGTCGAAGCCTGATTCGCGGCAACAATCGACGGCGGCCTGTGTTCAAGGACACAGGCCGCCGTTTTTATTGGATAGGAGAAAAGGCGCCAGTCAGTGCGCGGTGGCGTGATGCCGGGCCGGTTTTGCGGTTTTCGCGGCGGGAGTCGGCAAGCGCGGATGATGGTGCCGGCGAGCGATCCGCAGGACGCCCCATAGCATGGCAGCGGCGACGGCCAGCCAGCCGCCGATCAGCATCAGGATTGTCGTTGTCAGGCTCATACATGCCTCCTTTTTGCCCTGTCCGGGGCACACACTCGTTGCAATGGACAGTCTAGTCGCGGTTGTGTTTCAAGCCATTGACCAATAGTCGAGTGTCATCAAACGGTTTGCTCTATGAGGCGCAAATTACTGCGGCTTGACGCTATACCCTTGCCTCGTGGCGCCCTATGATCAGCGTTTCGGCCGGGGCTCCTGGCTTGGCGTCTGCACAAGAGAGTCATGATGGAACGGATGTTTCTGCGATTTCGAACACTGTTGTTGGCGGGCGCCTGCGCCCTGACGCTGGCCGGTTGCGCCAGCAGCGTGCAGCCGGAGATTCAGCGCCTGCCCGAGCGGGTGGAACTCAACGGCGTACCGTTTTTCCGCGGCGAAACCTATCAGAGCGGCCCGGGCACCCTGGCCAGCATGCTGTCCCAGCAAGGTATCGTGATCACCCCGGGCCTACTGGACAAGCCGTTGCACCTGCCAGGCGCCGAGGCGAAGTTGCAGCAGAACATGCTGACCCTGGCGCGTGAGTACGGGATGGTGGTCTATCCGCTGGACGACAATTTAGCGGCGCTGCTGACCCAGGTTGCCGCGGGATACCCGGTGATGGTGCGTTACACCGAAGGCTCGGCGTTCTGGGCCGAACCTCGCTATGCCGTGCTGGCGGGCTATAACCGGCACAAGCAGACGGTGTTGCTGCGAGCGGGAATGAATCGTCGTCTGTTGATGGACTTTGCCAAATTCGAATCGGCCTGGAGCAGTGCGGGGCACTGGGCGGTGCTGATTCAGGGGCCGACCCAGGTACCCGCCCAGGTCGATCGCCAGCGTTGGCTGAGGGCGGCCGATGAGTTGGCCCAGGCCGGGCAGGAGAACGCGGCAGCACGAGCGACCAAGGCGTTGAGCGCCAACTGAGGTTGCAGAAACGCTGACGGCGCCCAGGGGCGCCGTCTTTGAAAGGGCCGCGATCGACAGATCCGCGGCCTTTTTTGGGTCTGCCAGCTTCTATTCGGCAGTTTGGGCGACGCCGCTCTGACGGCTTTTCAGGTTTTTGCCGGCCTTGTAGCTCAAGGCGGCATTCGGTACCGAGCCGCTTTTACCGGTTTCCAGCCACTGGCGGATGCGGCTGGCATCGGCGAAGTGCGTGTATTTGCCGAAGGCGTCGAGAATCACCAGGGCGACCGGGCGGTTGCTCATGCTGGTCACCAGTACCAGGCAGTGGCCTGCTTCATCGGTAAAGCCGGTCTTGGTCAGCTTGATGTCCCAGTTGGCCCTGTTGACCAGGTGATCGGTGTTGCGAAAGCCCAGGGTGTAGTTGGGTTTGCGGAACGCCACGGTCTTTTCCTTGGTGGTGCTCAGCTCGCTCAGCAGCGGGTATTTGCGCGCCGCCAGCAACAGTTTGCTCAGGTCCCGTGCGGTGGACACGTTATGGACCGACAGGCCGGTCGGCTCGACATAGTGCGTGCTGGTCATGCCCAGTGCCTTGGCCTTGGCGTTCATGGCGGCAATAAAGGCTGCATACCCGCCCGGGTAGTGGTGGGCGAGGCTGGCGGCGGCACGGTTTTCCGACGACATCAGGGCGATCAGCAGCATCTCCTTGCGCGGCAGCTCGCTCTTGAGCTTGACCCGGGAAAACACACCTTTCATTTCCGGGGTGTTGCTGATGTCCACGGAGATGTATTCATCCAGCGGTTGTTTGGCGTCGAGTACGATCAGACCGGTCATCAGCTTGGTCACCGACGCGATGGGCACGACCACGTCGGGATTGCTGGAATAAATGACCTTGTTGGTCTGCAGGTCCAGCAGCAGGGCGCTGCCGGAGGCAATATGCAGTTGGGAGGGATCGCGCGGCGCTTCGGTGGTTTCGCGAGCGACGGCGCTCTGCGTGATAAAGGTGCCTGTAAGTGCAAAAAATAGGCTCAGGATAGAAAGACGGATTTTCACGCGGGCGGACTCATGAAGTGGATATGCCGTTCTGCAACGGGCTGCTTTCAGAAAAACGTTACATTTTATGAGTATGTGCCAGGAAAGAGCTACACGCCCGTAGGTAAAGGGCTCCAGGTAAATTAAATTTCATCCTGTACCAGATTTGTACCAGTTCGATCCTCTTCTTTCTGATGAGTAGATCGTCCGCTGCAAGCGGGGTATTCGGTCCAGGTTTTCGGCGAGCAGAAACAAAGAACCCCGCCAATGGCGGGGTTCTTTTTATCCGGGATGTTTCCCAGGGTCAGTCGTGCAGCGTTTCTGCCGCGTACAAGGTGTTTTCCAGCAGGCAGGCACGCGTCATCGGGCCGACGCCCCCCGGTACCGGGGTGATCCAGCCAGCGCGGGGCAGGGCGGTCTCGTAGACCACATCGCCCACCAGCTTGCCGTCTTCCTGGCGGTTGATGCCGACGTCAATGACGATGGCGCCTTCCTTGATCCATTCACCCTTGACCAGGCCCGGCTTGCCGGCGGCCACGACCACCAGATCGGCACGCCCGACGTGGCCGGCCAGATCCTTGGTGAAGCGGTGGGTAACAGTAACGGTGCAGCCGGCCAGCAGCAGCTCCATCGCCATCGGGCGACCGACGATGTTGGAAGCGCCGACCACGACTGCATCCATGCCGTACAGATCGGCACCGGTGCTTTCCAGCAGGGTCATGATGCCTTTCGGGGTGCATGGACGCAGCAGGGGGATGCGTTGGGCCAGGCGGCCGACGTTATAAGGATGGAAACCATCCACGTCTTTATCCGGGCGGATGCGTTCCAGCAGTTTGGAGGCATCGAGGTGTTCGGGCAGTGGCAGCTGTAGCAGGACGCCATCGATGTTCGGGTCATCGTTGAGGCGGTCGATCAGGCCGGCCAGTTCTTCTTGAGTGGTGCCTGTAGGCAAGTCATAGGCTTTTGAAAGAAAGCCGACCTCTTCGCAGTCTTTACGCTTGTGCGAGACATAAACCTGAGAGGCCGGGTCGCTGCCGACCAGGATCACCGCGAGGCCTGGAGTACGCAGGCCTTGCTGGCGACGCTCGGCGACACGTTTGGCGATCTGCTGGCGCAGGCTAGCGGCGATCGCTTTGCCGTCGATTAGTTGTGCAGTCATGACGCGTGATTAACCATCGAGAGGGAGAGAAAAAGAGAACGCATTCTCGCATGCCAGGACGTGAGGGCAAAGGCGCTTGGTCTGCAAATTCCCCTAACTCCTTTAATTAAATGAATTTTTTTCAAAAAAGAGTTGACGACCTAACGGCTCGTCTATAACATTCGTCGCACTTGTCGGGCACAGCCTAGCACTGGTTAAGAAGGTCGGGCAGAGTTGATGTTTAGCTCGTAACGACTGAAAGCACTTAGTTTGTAATCATTAAAGAATACAGATTAATAAGGCGCCCGTAGCTCAGCTGGATAGAGCATCCGCCTTCTAAGCGGATGGTCGCAGGTTCGAGTCCTGCCGGGTGCGCCATTAGGCAGCTTTGGCACAAGTAACGCAACAACGCAATATGGTGGGCGTAGCTCAGTTGGTAGAGCACAGGATTGTGACTCCTGTTGTCGTGGGTTCGATCCCCATCGTCCACCCCATATTCCGAAAGGCGCCAGATTAATAGTCTGGCGCCTTTGCTTTAAAAGCTTGATACGCGGACGTGGTGGAATTGGTAGACACACTGGATTTAGGTTCCAGCGCCGCAAGGTGTAAGAGTTCGAGTCTCTTCGTCCGCACCAATTAAGTAGCTATTTATATAGCAGATAACGGCGCAGCACCTGAAAAGGGCTGCGCCGTTTTCGTTTCAGAAGTCTGTATTTCCAGCGGGTCGCAGGTGGTGGACCAAGGAAGCGACGAAACACTCGTCCTTTTGTCGCTGGAATGCTGAAGGTTTACCAGTCGGGCTGTGGTTTGGTCCGGCTATCGGGGAGGTGATGCGCCATTCCTTCTATATATAGAAGCGTTGGTGCAGAGGCCCTGGTTTGATTCGCTGTATTTGCTCTCAGGGCGAGGCTCAACCGTTGGTCCCCGCCTTTAAATCGCCAGCTGTTTTTTTACCCGTTTTCAGTAGGGTGACTTCTTGAGTTTGACCCACTAGAATGCATGCCCTTGATTCTGGGGTCGGAAACGGCCGGCTAACGTCTGTGCAACGAGGAATATCCATGCAAGTTTCTGTTGAAAATACTTCTGCTCTTGAGCGCCGCATGAGCATCACCGTGCCGGCTGAGCGCATCGAGACACAGGTCAACAAGCGTCTGCAGCAGACTGCCCAAAAGGCCAAGATTCCAGGCTTCCGTCCTGGCAAAGTCCCAATGAGCGTGATCCGTCAGCGTTATGAAGCTGATGCGCGTCAAGAAGCTGTGGGCGACGTGATCCAGGCTTCCTTCTACGAAGCTGTTGTCGAGCAGAAGCTGAACCCGGCTGGCGCTCCTTCGGTTGAGCCAAAGGTTCTGGAGAAGGGCAAGGATCTGGAATACGTTGCAACGTTCGAAGTGTTCCCTGAGTTCACCGTTGCCGGTTTCGAGTCCATCGCCGTTGAGCGTCTGAGCGCTGACGTGGCTGATGCCGACCTGGACAACATGCTGGAAATCCTGCGCAAGCAGAACATTCGCTTTGAAGTGGCCGACCGTGCCGCTCAAAACGAAGACCAACTGAACATCGATTTCGTCGGCAAGGTTGACGGTGAAGTGTTCGCTGGCGGTTCCGCCAAGGGTACTCAGCTGGTGCTGGGTTCCGGCCGCATGATCCCGGGCTTCGAAGAAGGCCTGGTCGGCGCCAAAGCTGGTGAAGAACGCGTTCTGAACCTGACTTTCCCTGAGAACTACCAGAACCTGGACCTGGCTAGCAAAGCTGCCGAGTTCACCGTGACCGTCAACACTGTTTCCGAGCCTAAGCTGCCAGAACTGACCGAAGAGTTCTTCGCTCAATTCGGCATCAAGGAAGCCGGTCTGGAAGGTTTCCGTGCCGAAGTTCGCAAGAACATGGAGCGTGAACTGCGTCAGGCCATCAAGTCCAAGGTCAAGAACCAGGTAATGGACGGCCTGCTGGCTGCCAACCCGATCGAAGTGCCTAAGGCTCTGCTGGACAACGAAGTGAACCGTCTGCGCGTTCAGGCCGTTCAACAGTTCGGTGGCAACATCAAGCCTGATCAACTGCCGGCCGAGCTGTTCGAAGAACAAGCCAAGCGTCGCGTCGTACTGGGTCTGATCGTGGCTGAAGTGGTCAAGCAATTCGACCTCAAGCCTGACGAGGCCCGCGTGCGTGAGCTGATCCAGGAAATGGCTTCTGCTTACCAAGAGCCGGAGCAGGTCGTGTCCTGGTACTACAAGAACGAGCAGCAACTGAACGAAGTCCGTTCGGTTGTGCTGGAAGAACAAGTTGTGGATACTGTTCTGCAGAAAGCTAGCGTGACCGACAAATCGGTCTCTTACGAAGAAGCGGTCAAGCCGGTAGAAGCACCACAAGCCGACTGATTTTTTACTCGTTCGAAAATACACACCATAAGCCAGCCTTCGTGCTGGCTTATGCGTATTCAAGACATGACTATTTGGGAGTGACTGCAGGACATGTCCCGCAATTCTTATTATCAGCAGAGCTCTGACATCCAGGCCGCAGGCGGCCTGGTCCCGATGGTTATCGAGCAGTCCGCCCGTGGCGAACGCGCCTATGACATCTACTCGCGCCTCCTCAAGGAGCGGGTGATCTTCCTGATTGGCCCGGTAGAAGACTACATGGCCAACCTGGTCGCGGCACAATTGCTCTTCCTTGAAGCGGAAAACCCGGACAAGGACATCCATCTTTACATCAACTCGCCAGGCGGTTCGGTGACTGCGGGTATGTCGATCTACGACACCATGCAATTCATCAAGCCGGACGTTTCCACCATCTGCATCGGCCAGGCCTGCAGCATGGGGGCTTTCCTGCTTGCCGGTGGCGCAGCGGGCAAACGTCACTGCCTGCCTAACTCGCGGATGATGATTCACCAGCCTTTGGGCGGTTTCCAGGGCCAGGCTTCGGATATCGACATCCATGCCAAGGAAATCCTGCACATCCGTTCGCGCCTGAACTCGCTGCTGGCTCATCACACCGGTCAGAGCCTCGAGACCATCGAGCGCGACACCGAGCGCGACAACTTCATGAGCGCAGAGCGTGCGGCTGAATACGGCCTGATCGACTCTGTGATCACCAAGCGTCAAATGCCTGCCTAAGCAACTCAAATGTAGGTGGTTGGTTTAACCGGCCACCTGCGGACTTGAAAAAGCCCGCAATTGCCTTCATCTTGTGTTGCAAGCCTATCGGATTTGGATCGATCGAATGACTGACACCCGCAACGGCGAGGACAACGGCAAACTGCTTTATTGCTCCTTCTGTGGCAAAAGCCAGCATGAAGTACGCAAATTGATTGCCGGCCCCTCGGTCTTTATCTGCGACGAGTGCGTCGACCTGTGCAATGACATCATCCGTGAGGAGGTGCAGGAAGCACAGGCCGAAAGCAGCGCGCATAAATTGCCTTCGCCTAAAGAAATCAGCGGCATCCTTGATCAGTATGTGATTGGTCAGGAACGTGCGAAAAAGGTTCTGGCGGTAGCGGTATACAACCACTACAAGCGCCTCAACCAACGTGACAAAAAGAATGACGAGGTCGAACTGGGTAAGAGCAACATCTTGCTGATCGGCCCTACAGGTTCGGGCAAGACTCTGTTGGCAGAGACCCTGGCGCGCCTGTTGAATGTACCGTTCACCATTGCTGACGCCACCACCCTGACCGAAGCCGGTTATGTGGGTGAGGACGTCGAGAACATCATTCAGAAACTGCTGCAGAAGTGCGATTACGATGTAGAGAAAGCTCAAATGGGCATCGTCTATATCGATGAAATCGACAAGATTTCCCGCAAGTCTGACAACCCTTCGATTACCCGTGACGTTTCGGGCGAAGGCGTGCAGCAGGCCCTGTTGAAACTGATCGAAGGCACTGTGGCTTCCGTTCCGCCTCAAGGTGGTCGCAAGCATCCGCAGCAAGAGTTCCTGCAGGTCGATACGCGCAACATCCTGTTCATCTGCGGTGGTGCGTTCTCGGGTCTGGAAAAGGTTATCCAGAACCGTTCGACTCGCGGCGGCATAGGCTTCAATGCTGAAGTACGCAGCAAGGAAGAGGGCAAGAAGGTCGGCGAATCCCTGCGTGAAGTCGAACCGGACGATCTGGTCAAGTTCGGCCTGATTCCGGAGTTCGTGGGTCGTCTGCCGGTTCTTGCGACCTTGGACGAGCTGGATGAGGCAGCGTTGATCCAGATCCTCACCGAGCCGAAAAACGCCTTGACCAAGCAGTATGCCAAGTTGTTCGAGATGGAAGGCGTCGATCTGGAATTCCGTACCGATGCCCTCAAGTCGGTCGCCAAGCGTGCGCTTGAGCGCAAGACTGGTGCTCGCGGATTGCGTTCGATTCTCGAAGGCGTGTTGCTCGACACTATGTACGAAATCCCCTCGCAGTCCGAGGTAAGTAAAGTAGTGATCGACGAAAGCGTTATAGAAGGTAAGTCCAAGCCACTGTATATCTATGAAAACAGTGAGCCGACTGCCAAGGCAGCCCCGGACGCCTAAGCGCCGGACTGCTGGTTTGACAGAAGGGGCCTTCGGGCCCCTTTGCTTTTACTGCCTTTAAAGTACTGTCTTTGAGCTTGTTTTTTTTCGAGGCAGCCCCCATCTTGGTTTCAAGCTTACTTCCATCTGTTTACGGCCTTATGGCCGCCGTAGAGGCGAAATCATGAAGACAACCATCGAATTGCCTCTCTTGCCATTGCGTGATGTCGTGGTTTATCCGCACATGGTTATCCCGCTGTTCGTGGGGCGCGAGAAGTCTATCGAAGCCCTCGAGGCCGCGATGACGGGCGACAAGCAGATTCTTCTGTTGGCTCAGAAAAATCCTGCTGATGATGATCCCGGTGAAGATGCACTCTATCGCGTAGGTACCATTGCCACTGTTCTGCAATTGCTCAAGTTGCCTGACGGTACCGTCAAAGTACTGGTCGAGGGCGAGCAGCGGGGTGCTGTGGAGCGTTTCAGCGAAGTGGATGGCCACTGCCGTGCCGAAGTCGCCCTGATTGACGAGGTGGACGCTCCTGAGCGCGAGTCGGAAGTCTTTGTCCGTAGCCTGTTGTCCCAGTTCGAGCAGTACGTGCAGCTGGGCAAGAAAGTCCCTGCCGAAGTGCTGTCGTCCCTCAACAGCATCGATGAGCCGAGCCGCCTGGTAGATACCATGGCTGCGCACATGGCGCTGAAAATCGAGCAGAAGCAGGAAATTCTCGAAATCATCGACCTGTCGGCGCGTGTCGAGCACGTGCTGGCGTTGCTGGATGCGGAAATCGATCTGTTGCAGGTCGAGAAGCGCATTCGCGGTCGCGTGAAGAAACAAATGGAGCGCAGCCAGCGCGAGTACTACCTGAATGAGCAGATGAAGGCCATTCAGAAAGAGCTGGGCGACGGTGACGAAGGTCATAACGAAGTCGAAGAGCTGAAAAAGCGCATCGACGCCGCCGGCTTGCCAAAGGACGCCCTGGCCAAGGCCCAGGCCGAGCTGAACAAGCTCAAGCAAATGTCGCCGATGTCGGCCGAGGCCACAGTGGTGCGTTCCTACATCGACTGGCTGGTTCAGGTGCCGTGGAAGGCGCAGAGCAAGGTTCGTCTGGACCTGGCGCGCGCCGAAGATATCCTCGATGCGGATCACTATGGCCTGGAAGAAGTCAAAGAGCGGATTCTCGAATACCTCGCCGTGCAAAAGCGCGTGAAGAAGATTCGTGGCCCGGTACTGTGCCTGGTCGGGCCTCCTGGGGTCGGTAAAACCTCCCTGGCGGAGTCGATTGCCCACGCCACCAACCGTAAATTCGTGCGCATGGCCCTCGGCGGCGTGCGTGATGAGGCGGAAATTCGTGGCCATCGTCGTACCTACATCGGTTCGATGCCAGGAAGATTGATTCAAAAGATGACGAAAGTGGGCGTTCGCAACCCGCTGTTCCTGCTCGATGAAATCGACAAGATGGGCAGCGACATGCGTGGCGATCCGGCTTCGGCATTGCTCGAAGTGCTCGACCCCGAGCAGAACCACAACTTCAACGACCACTATCTGGAAGTCGATTACGACCTCTCCGATGTGATGTTCCTCTGCACCTCCAACTCGATGAATATTCCGCCAGCGTTGCTGGACCGGATGGAGGTGATTCGTCTGCCGGGTTACACCGAGGACGAGAAGATCAACATCGCGGTCAAATACCTGTCGCCCAAGCAGATTCAGGCCAACGGCCTGAAGAAGGGCGAGCTGGAATTCGACGAAGAAGCCATTCGCGACATCATCCGTTACTACACCCGCGAAGCCGGTGTGCGTGGGCTGGAGCGCCAGATCGCCAAGGTTTGCCGCAAGGCGGTCAAGGAGCATGCGCTTGAAAAACGCTTCTCGGTGAAGGTCACTTCCGACCTGCTGGAGCATTTCCTCGGCGTGCGCAAATTCCGCTATGGCCTGGCCGAGCAGCAGGATCAGATCGGTCAGGTAACAGGCCTGGCCTGGACCCAGGTCGGTGGTGAGCTACTGACCATCGAAGCGGCCGTGGTGCCTGGCAAAGGTCAGTTGATCAAGACCGGTTCGCTGGGTGACGTGATGGTCGAATCGATCACTGCGGCGCTGACGGTGGTGCGTAGCCGTGCGAAGAGCCTGGGGATCCCCCTGGACTTCCACGAGAAGCGCGACACCCATATCCATATGCCGGAAGGGGCGACCCCGAAAGATGGCCCTAGTGCTGGCGTAGGCATGTGCACGGCCCTGGTTTCGGCATTGACCGGCATTCCGGTACGGGCTGATGTGGCCATGACCGGGGAAATTACCCTGCGTGGCCAAGTGTTGGCGATCGGTGGTTTGAAAGAGAAACTTCTTGCAGCACATCGTGGTGGAATCAAGACTGTCATCATTCCAGAAGAAAATGTGCGCGATTTGAAGGAAATTCCTGACAATATCAAGCAGGATCTTCAAATTAAGCCAGTTAAATGGATTGACGAAGTCCTCCAAATTGCGCTGCAATACGCGCCGGAGCCCTTGCCGGATGTGGCTCCCGAGATAGTTGCAAAGGATGAAAAACGCGAGTCTGACTCTAAGGAAAGAATTAGCACGCATTAGTACGCATTAGCCTGGGGGGCTTCCTTGACAGCTTTTTAGAGCCCTTGTTATAAAGCGGCTCTTAAGTGTCTGTAGGCCATTCAGCACTGGTTTTTGCTTTCACCAAAAAACTTAGAATCATACTCAAATAGATATATAAGGGGACTTAGAGTGAACAAGTCGGAACTGATTGATGCTATCGCTGCATCTGCTGATATCCCGAAAGCTGCTGCTGGCCGTGCGCTGGATGCAGTAATCGAATCCGTCACTGGCGCTCTTAAGGCTGGCGACTCCGTTGTACTGGTTGGTTTCGGTACTTTCTCTGTTACCGATCGTCCTGCTCGCATTGGTCGTAACCCACAGACCGGTAAGACGCTGGAAATCGCTGCAGCCAAAAAACCAGGTTTCAAAGCTGGTAAAGCACTGAAAGAAGCCGTTAACTAAGCTTCCTTCAAGCCTTTGCCTACCCGGGTCGGGGTCTTTCCCGACCTGGCAGCGGAGCGGTAGGGCAGCCGGTTAGAAATCCGGTTTGTCACATCGGGGATCGAGGGTTCGAACCTCTGTCCGCTTCGCCAGTTACGAGAAAGGCGCATCCTCGGATGCGCCTTTCTTCTATCCGGACTCTACCCACGCTCCACGGTTGCTTAATTTGAAGTACAACCGTTTCTGGGGGACGCATGCTGCAGAATATCAGGGACAATTCACAAGGCTGGATTGCCAAGACCATTATCGGGGTCATCGTCGCACTGATGGCGCTGACCGGTTTCGATGCCATTTTTCAAGCCACTTCCACCAGTCAGGACGCGGCCAAGGTCAATGGTGAAGAAATCACCCAGAATGAGTTGAGCCAGGCGGTTGATATGCAACGCCGTCAGCTCATGCAACAACTGGGCAAGGATTTCGATGCTTCCTTGCTCGACGAGAAGCTGCTGCGTGAAGCGGCTCTCAAAGGTCTGATCGACCGCAAGCTGCTGCTGCAAGGCGCGGAAAACTCCAAGTTCGCCTTCTCTGACGCCGCTCTGGACCAGGTGATCCTGCAAACGCCGGAATTCCTGGTGGACGGCAAGTTCAGCCCTGAGCGTTTCGACCAGGTGATCCGTCAGCTGGGTTATAGCCGGATGCAGTTCCGTCAGATGCTGGCTCAGGAAATGCTGATTGGCCAAGTGCGCGCCGGTCTGGCTGGCAGCGGTTTTGTCACCGATGCACAGGTGCTGGCATTCGCTCGCCTGGAAAAGCAGACCCGCGATTATGCCTCCCTGACCATCAAGGCCGACCCGGCGGCAGTCAAGCTGACCGACGACGAGGTCAAGGCTTACTACGACGAACACGCCAAGGAATTCATGTCGCCGGACCAGGTGGTCATCGACTACCTGGAGTTGAAGAAGGCTTCCTTCTTCGATCAGGTCAGCGTCAAGGACGAAGAGCTGCAGGCGCTGTATCAGAAAGAAACCGCCAACCTGTCCGAGCAACGCCGTGCCGCACACATCCTGATCGAAGTGAACGACAAGGTGAACGAAGCACAGGCCAAGGCCAAGATCGAAGAGATCCAGGCGCGCCTGGCCAAGGGCGAAAGCTTCGAGGCGCTGGCCAAGGAGTTCTCCCAGGACCCGGGTTCGGCGAACAACGGTGGTGACCTCGGTTATGCCGGCCCTGGCGTCTATGACCCGGCCTTCGAGGAAGCGTTGTACGCCTTGAACAAGGATCAGGTTTCGGCGCCGGTACGCACCGGTTTCGGTTTCCACCTGATCAAGCTGCTGGGCGTCGAGGCACCTGAAGTGCCGAGCTTCGCCAGCCTGAAAGACAAGCTGACCCGCGAGCTGAAAACCCAGCAGGTCGAGCAGCGTTTTGTCGAGGCGACCAAGCAACTGGAAGACTCCTCGTTCGAAGCCTCGGATCTGGCCCAGCCGGCTCAAGAGCTGAAACTGACCGTGCACACTTCTGCTCCATTCGGGCGTGAAGGAGGCGAGGGCATCGCTGCCAACCGTGCGGTGATTCAGGCTGCTTTCAGCCCTGAAGTGCTGGATGAAGGTGCCAACAGCACCGCCATCGAACTGGATCCGGAAACCGTAGTGGTCCTGCGCGCCAAAGAGCATCGCAAGCCAGAGCAACTGCCGCTGGAAAGCGTCGCCAGCAGCATCCGCACGCAATTGGCCAAGGAGCACGCCAGTGCTGCCGCCAAGGCCAAGGCCGATGCCTTGATCGCCAGCCTGCGCGAAGGCAAGACTGCGCTGAAGGCGCCTGTCGATGGCCAGAACTGGAAGGTTTCCGAAGCAGTGACCCGCGGCCAGGAAGGCGTCGAGCCGATCGTGTTGCAGGCCCTGTTCCGCATGGCCAAGCCAGCGGCCAAGGACAAGCCGACCTTCAGCAGCGTGACCCTGCCGAACGGCAGCCTGGTGGTCCTGCAGCTCAATGGTGTGAACGAAGCCGCTGCACCGAGCGACGAAGAAAAGGCTCAGTACCGCCGCTTCCTCGCCTCGCGTATGGGGCAGCAAGACTTCGCGGCGTACCGCAAGCAGTTGGAAAACCAGGCTGACATCAAGCGCTTCTGATGCCTGACTGAAGTCACAAACAGAGACCCCGGCCAACGCGCCGGGGTTTTTGTTTTCAGCCTATGGCGGGAAACCCATGGCGGCGGGCGTTCACGACCACTACCAGGCAAACCAGCAGCAGGCCGATGATCACCCAGGGAAACGACAGTACCCCGGGACCTTCCAGCAGTATGCCCCCCACCAGCCCGCCACCGGCGATGGCCAGGTTCCAGGCGGTCACCAGCATCGACTGCGCGGCGTCGGCAGAGGAACCGGAAGTCTTCGCCAGGGCTGTCTGCAGCAGGGTGCCGAGGCCACCGTACGACAAGCCCCAGAGGACCATCGAGGCGTAGACCGCGGCTGGCGCGTCGGGGCGCAGCGCCAGCAGCAGTGCACAGAGGCCGAACAGGATGCAACTGACCAGCACCAGCCGCCGCAACCAGCGATCGATTAGCAGGCCGACGACCCAGATGCTCAGCACCGCGGTCAACCCGAATACCAGCAACACCCGGTCGATCTGCCCGGTGATACCGGCCGGCTCAAGGAGCGGCGCGATATAGGTGTAGAGGATGTTGTGGCCCAGGACATAAGCGAAGGTCACGAACAGCACCGGCTTGACCCCGGGCAGGGCAAACACACTCCTCAGCGACAGGCGCTTGTCGCTGCGCAGGCCGGGAAAGTCCGGCACCTGCCAGCGCACCCAGCCGAGTAGAACCAGAGTCAGCACCGTCATCAAGGCAAAGCTGGCCCGCCAGCCGACCAATGCACCGAGCAGTGTGCCCGCCGGCACTCCCAGGGACAGCGCCAACGGTGCGCCAAGCATGGCGACGGCGATGGCCCGGCCTTGCAGGTGCGGTGCGACCATGCGGCTGGCATATCCGGCCAGCAGGGCCCAGAGCAGCCCGGCGAATATCCCGGCAAAAAAGCGCGCGACCAGGATCAGGCTGTATTGGGTGGAGAACGCGGTGACACTGTTGACCAGCGCAAAGCCGCCTATCGCGATCATCAGCAAGGGCCGGCGGCGCCAGCCCTGGGGGAGGATCACCAGCGGGATCGCCGCCAGGAGCGAACCAATGGCGTACAGCGTAACCAGTTGGCCCACCAGCGCCGGGGACACCGCCAGGTCCTGGCTCATTTGTGGCAACAGGCCGGCTGGCATGGCTTCGGTAAGGATGGTGATGAACCCGGCGGTCGCCAGCGCCAGCAGGCCGCTCAGCGGAAGTCGGTCGTGACGTCTGGATTCAATGTCCAGCAGGTCGACGGTGGCAAGAGGTTCGGTCATGGTCTCAGGCTCGCTACAGGTTTCAGGAAGTAGGGAGGCTGAGGGTAGGGCGCTGTGATAAAGAGAAAAATAGGCTAAGGTTCCGAACTTATCGGACATCCATGTCCGCAATAGCGAGGTTGGCGATGGACTGGTTGAGCAATATCTCAGTCTTCCTGCAAGTGGCGAAAACCCGCAGTTTTACCGAGGCGGGGCGGTTGTTGGGGGTATCGTCTTCGGCTGTCGGCAAGAGCATCGCGCGGCTCGAGGAGCGCCTGGAGACCCAACTGTTTCATCGCAGTACCCGCAGCATCACCCTGACCGCCGAAGGTGCAGGTTTTCTCGAGCGCTGCCGCCGGATTGTCGCCGAGGTCGAGGCGGCCGAATTCGATCTGTGCAAGTCTTCCAATGCTCCGAGGGGCAAGCTGCGGGTCAGCCTGCCGCAGGTGCATGGCCTGGTGATGCCGGTGTTGGTGGAGTTCATGCAGCGTTATCCGGAGATCGAGCTGGATATCGTGCTGACGGACCGCATAGTGGATGTCGTGGAAGAGGGGTTCGATGCCGTGATACGTACCGGCAGCCCCGGTGACTCACGGCTGGTGGCCCGGTCCTTGGGGCAGTACCGCCTGGTGCTGGTGGGGACGCCTGAGTACTTTCGCGAGCATGGCGTTCCGCAGACGCCCGCGGACCTGGCTAACCACGGGTGCTTGCGGCATACCTTCCACAACACGGGCAAAATCGAGCACTGGCCATTGCGACGAGCGGTCGACGCCCCGGAACCGCTGCTGCCGACACGTTTTGTCAGTACCTCGATCGAAGCGCTGGACCACGCGGTACGGCGCGACCTGGGGATCGCCTGCCTGCCCGACTTCATGGTTCACGAAGCGGTCGAGCGGGGCGAGTTGCAGCGGGTGCTGGACGAGCATCTCGAACACAACGGCACCTTCTGGCTGCTCTGGCCTGCGAGCCGGCACACTGCCGCCAAGCTACGTGTGTTCATCGATCATCTGTGCGCGCGACTTTTTCCGGCAAACCGTGGTCAGTAACCTTGTATTCACCTTAAGACACTAATCCGCGCGCCCTGTGGCCTCGAACTGTTGCACAATACGCCCCGGACCGTTTTCCTCAGGATTTTCGATGCATAGATCATTTCACCTGCGTGCCGCCGGGTTGACGCTGCTGCTGGCGGCCGTCGCCGGTTGTTCGTCGCAGAAGACCGCCATTTACGAGCATGAAAACTTCGATGACTCCGGCACCTTTTCGCGCAATTACCCGGTGAGTGACACGGCGTCCTGCGAGGCCGCCCGTCGCGCCCTGCTCAGCCAGGGCTACATCATCACCAGCAGCGATCCGAAACTGGTCAGTGGTCACAAGAGCTTCCAGCAGACGGGCGAAACCCACATGGAGATCAGCTTCAGCGTGGTGTGCGCCCAGGACGGCAGCACCAATCACCGCTCCACGGTGTTCGCCAATGCCCTGCAAGACCGTTATGCCCTGAAGAAGGTCAACAACTCGGCGAGCCTGGGGGTGGGCGTGCTGGGTTCGGTGTCGATGCCGATCGGCTCGACCGACGACTCGATGGTCAAGGTCGCCAGCGAGACGGTTTCCTCGGCGAAGTTCTACGAGCGTTATTTCGCCCTGGTGGAGCTGTTCCTGCCGCAGGAAGCGAAAAAGGCCGCGCATATCATCGAGAAGCCGAAGACCGATCTGGGCATGCCCGAACCCAAGCCCGCGGAGCCTGCCGCAGCACCAGCCCCGGCGCCCGTGACGCCGCAACCGGCACCTGTCGTACCGCCTGCTGTACCGGCTGCCGAGCCGACTCCGGCCACTTCGCCCGTTGCGCCACCCGCCTCGAACCTCTCGCAACCGCTAGCGCCACCCGCGGAAGCGGCGCCCATCGCACCGAGCGCACCTGCCGAGCCGACGCCGGCCACCGAGATAGTGACCCCGCCTCCCGCCAGCACCTTGCCGGCGCCGACAGAGCCGATTCCGGCACTGCCACAGTAAGCATCTGCGGATAGCTGCGAGATCGACCCTGGTGTCGATCCCGCGGTTGCCAGTCCTCTCTGAAGATTTCTTTGCCAGCTCGCGGGTAAATCCGTTGCCAGCTGCTACGTTCCATCTGAGGGACGGAGATTGCGCACGGTTTTTTTTCTGTCACATCGGCACTTTATGCTGACGGCTCAGTCAGTAAGAAGACGACTCAGCACGCAGGTTACCTAAGCCCCACCCACAGGCCACACACAAGGAGTCCGCGATGGACGATTACCAAGAAGAACTGCTGGAATTCCAGGCCTTTGAACTGGACCCGCTGGAACCCGCAGAAGACGCCACCGAGCTGTAACGCCGGTGGCGTTTTTTTCAGGCTGACTGCCGGTGGCTGCGACGAAATTCACCCGGTGTCTGGCCGCTCCAGCGCTTGAAGGCGCGTTGAAAGGCCTCGGCTGAGGCAAACCCCAACAGATAGGCAATTTCCCCGAAGGCCAGTTCGGTATCGCGAATGTAGGTCATGGCCAGATCGCGGCGGGTGTCGTTGAGAATGGCGCGAAACTGCGTCCCTTCCTCGGCGAGTTTGCGGCGCAGGGTCCAGGTTGGCAGCTTCAGGCGTGCCGCCACTTCTTCCAGGTCGGGCTCCCGGCCACCATTGAGCAAAGGCCCCAGCAACTGAGTGATGCGTTCACGCAGGCTGCGGGTGCGGGTCAGTTGCTCCAGTTCCCGTTCACAGAGTTGCAGCAGATGGCGCCAGGTACTGGGGCAGTGCTCGACATTGCGCTGGGCCAGGGTGGCCTGGCTCAGGCGCAACTGATTGTGCTCGGCGCCGAACAGGATCGGGCAATCCCCCAGGCTGTTGTAGCGTTCGCGGTAATCGGTCTGGACAAACTCGATCTCGATGCGTTCAGCCTTGACCGGCGAGCCGAGGCTGCCCAGTTGCTGCAGCCAGCCGGCCAGGATCGAATCCACCACAAAGCGGTTGTAGGCGTTGTAGGGGCTGATGGAATAGAAGCGCAGCCAGGCGCCGTCGGCGTCTTCATGGAAGCTCGACTGGCCGCGATAGTTCGAGCCATACAAAGCTTCGAAACGGGTCAGGCAGCGCGCGGCTTCGCGTACGGTCGGCGCCTGGGCGGCGGTGACGCCCGCCAGCCCGGCCTGGCTCAGGCGGCTGAGCTGGCCCATGCGCAACCCCAGCGCCGGATCGCCGGTCAGTTGAATCGCCGCGTGGCCCAGGCGCATGTAACGGGGAATCGACAACCGCGCCCCGGCCTCGGCCAGGCGCGCGGCGTCCAGTCCGTATTGTTCCAGCAGCGGCTGCGGGTCGAGGCCATGGCTGCGCACGGCGTCGGCCAGGCTATGGACGAAGCCCACCGACAGGTCTCCGAGGCGCATCGGCTGGGGCTTCATGGACTTACAACCAGATATTCAGCAAACGCGCGCCACGGGCATCGCCATCGGCGAAGTGCTCGCCGTTGCTGTTGATGAAGCTTTGCCCGGCGCTGCCCTGATCCCAGAACTGGCCGCGCAGGAACACGCTGACGCCGGTGCTGGCCAGGCTGCTGGGCGCGCGGCTGGTCAGGGTCAGGCGGCGCCAGGCCTCGCCTTCGCTGACTTCTTCAGGCTTGAGGCTGACCTCGCTTGGGGTCGAGAGGTTCTTGTAGCCGCGCCATGGCCTGTCCCAGGCACCACGACCCATGACGAAGGCCGGGACCGCCACCAGTTGCGCGCCCTGGGCGTTGAGCTTGCGGTAGTTGTCCGGGTACCAGCTGTCGCTGCCGATCAGCACGCCCAGGCGGCCGGCCGGGGTGTCGACCACCTGGACAGCCTGGTCGGCGCTGGCCTGGATAAAACCGCGCTCGTCGAAGGTCGGGTACAGCTGGCGTTGCGGCTGGCCGATCGGCAGGCCATCGCTGCCGAAGACCAGGGTGGTGTTGTACAGCGCGCCGCTGCCGATGCGCAGGTTGCTGCCTTCGATCACCGGTTCCGGCAGGACAATGGAGCCCGCCACCAGGGTGATGCCAAATTCCTTGGCCAGGCCGCCGAACAGCCGCTGGTACTGCTCGGCCATGCTCCTGGCCTTCATCCGCAGGTGCGCGTCGTTCAGGCGATTGTCACCCTTGGCGGTGATCAGGGCGCGCAGGAAGGGCAGGGGGTTGCTTACCGCCAGCCAGTTCATCGCCTCTTTCAGGCTGGCGGCCTGATACAGCTCGTTTTTCTCGCCGCTGACCATCAGCCAGGTGCCGATGTGCTCCGGCAGCACCACCACGGTCTTTTCGTTCAGCAGCCCCCGGTCCCGGGCCTGTTGCAGGTAGGCCGCGAGCTTGCGGTGCAGACGCTCGGGGCTCTGGTAATCGGTGGGGAACAGCTCGGGCTGGATACCCAGCAGGTTGCCATGGTCGGCAGGGGTGCCCTGGTCCACCGCGAGCTGGATGCGCAGGTCGGACAGGTAATGACCGATCGGCCGCTCGCGGGTCCACAGGGTGTAGCTGGTCAGGGCGGCAATCAGGGCCAGGGTGAAGGTGAAGTAAAGAAGTTTGCGCATGGGAAGACAGTCGGCAGCCGTGTGCGGGATTCGCTGACTAGGGTAGGGCCCATGTCCACGATTGCCAAGGGCGGGCTGCGCATTTGGATCAATAAGTTGTCAGTTACGGTCATTGAGCGCCTTGGGGGCTGCTCTTAGTCTGTCGAACATGACCGACGGGAGCCGCAGAGCTTCCGCATTTTTTCCGTGATCGTTCGATGTGGAGTTACCGATGGCCGCCGCTCACTACCCGCATTTGCTGGCCCCGCTGGACCTGGGCTTTACCACCCTGCGCAACCGTACCCTGATGGGCTCGATGCACACCGGCCTGGAAGAAAAGCCCGGCGGTTTCGAACGCATGGCCGCCTACTTCGCCGAGCGTGCCCGCGGTGGCGTCGGCCTGATGGTGACCGGCGGCATCGGCCCGAACGACGAGGGCGGCGTGTACTCCGGCGCGGCCAAGCTGACCACCGAAGAAGAGGCGCTCAAGCACCGTATCGTCACTCGCGCGGTCCACGAGGCGGGCGGCAAGATCTGCATGCAGATCCTCCATGCCGGGCGTTATGCCTACAGCCCGAAACAGGTGGCGCCGAGCGCGATCCAGGCGCCGATCAACCCGTTCAAGCCCAAGGAGCTGGACGAAGAGGGCATCGAGAAGCAGATTCGCGACTTTGTCACTTGCTCGACCCTGGCGCAGCAGGCCGAGTACGACGGCGTCGAGATCATGGGCTCCGAAGGCTACTTCATTAACCAGTTCCTCGCCGCGCACACCAACCACCGTACCGACCGCTGGGGCGGCAGCTACGAAAACCGCATGCGCCTGCCGGTGGAAATCGTCCGCCGCGTGCGCGAAGCGGTAGGCCCGAACTTCATCATCATCTTCCGCCTGTCGATGCTCGACCTGGTGGAAGGCGGCAGCACCTGGGAAGAAATCGTGCAGCTGGCCAAGGCCATCGAGCAGGCCGGCGCGACCATCATCAACACCGGTATCGGCTGGCACGAAGCGCGGATCCCGACCATCGCCACCAAGGTGCCGCGTGCCGCCTTCAGCAAGGTCACGGCCAAGCTGCGCGGTTCGGTGTCCATCCCGCTGATCACCACCAACCGCATCAATACTCCGGAAGTGGCCGAGCAGATCCTCGCCGAAGGCGACGCCGACATGGTCTCCATGGCGCGGCCGTTCCTTGCCGACCCGGAGTTCGTCAACAAGGCAGCCGCGGGGCGTGGCGATGAAATCAACACCTGCATCGGCTGCAACCAGGCCTGCCTGGACCACACCTTCGGCGGCAAGCTCACCAGTTGCCTGGTGAACCCGCGGGCCTGCTACGAGACCGAACTCAACTACCTGCCGGTGCAGCAGATCAAGAAGATCGCCGTGGTCGGCGCCGGCCCCGCCGGGCTGTCCGCCGCGACCGTGGCGGCCGAGCGCGGCCATCAGGTGACGCTGTTCGATTCGGCCAGCGAAATCGGCGGCCAGTTCAATGTCGCCAAGCGCGTGCCGGGCAAGGAGGAGTTCTTCGAAACCCTGCGCTACTTCAAGCGCAAGCTGCAGACCACCAACGTCGAGCTGTGCCTGAACCGTCGGGTCGATGTCGAGCAACTGGTGGCCGGCGGTTATGACGAAATCATCCTGGCCACCGGTATCGCCCCGCGCACGCCGGCGATCCCGGGCGTCGACCACGCCAAGGTCCTGAGCTACCTGGACGTGCTGCTGCAGCGCAAGCCAGTGGGCCAGAAAGTGGCGGTGATCGGGGCTGGCGGCATCGGCTTCGACGTCTCCGAGTTCCTCGTGCATCAGGGCGTGGCCACCAGCCAGGACCGTGAAGCGTTCTGGAAGGAGTGGGGCATCGACACGCACCTGGAGGCCCGTGGCGGCGTCGCCGGTATCAAGCCCGAGCGTCATGCTCCGGCGCGCCAGGTGTTCCTGCTGCAGCGCAAGACCTCCAAGGTCGGCGACGGCCTGGGCAAGACCACCGGCTGGATTCACCGCACCGGCCTGAAGAACAAGCAGGTGCAGATGCTCAACAGCGTCGAGTATCTGAAGATCGACGACGCCGGCCTGCATATCCGCATCGGCGAGAGTGGCGAGCCGCAGGTGTTGCCGGTGGACAATATCGTGATCTGCGCCGGCCAGGATCCGCTGCGCGAACTGCACGAAGGCCTGGTGGCCGCCGGGCAGAACGTGCACCTGATCGGTGGCGCCGACGTGGCCGCCGAGCTGGACGCCAAGCGTGCGATCAATCAGGGCTCGCGCCTGGCCGCTGAACTCTGATCCAGCGGTAATCATGGCCACCGGGGTTCTGCGAAGAGCCCCGGTGGCTTTTTTATGTCTGTTCCGACGCCATCGCGGGCAAGCCTCGCTCCTACAAAAAGCCCCACGGTCTTCGTCTGTAGGAGCGAGCGGGCGGCGATCCGACTTGCCTGCGATAGGGCCCTTCAGGCTGGTAGACTTCCTGCCCCCGCTATCCAGAAGTTGCCAGTCATGCATCACCGTCTTGCTTCATGAGCCTCGGACCTTTCC
Source organism: Pseudomonas sp. B3G-3 (assembly GCF_028640915.1). NCBI lineage: Bacteria > Pseudomonadati > Pseudomonadota > Gammaproteobacteria > Pseudomonadales > Pseudomonadaceae > Pseudomonas > Pseudomonas sp. B3G-3. The sequence goes on from NZ_JAQZAB010000057.1 coordinate 54,881, forward strand.
ACTGGCTGCCCAGCGCGCCCCTGCAACCCCTGGCCCTCGACTGGCTGTCCCGCGCCGGGGTGGAAGTGGCGGTCCTGCGCCTGGACCAGATCGACCCGCTGATCTCCGGCAACAAATGGTTCAAGCTCGCCCCGCATCTGGCGGCGGCTGGCGAGGCCGGTGCCCGGGGCATCATCAGCCTGGGCGGTGCTCACTCCAATCACCTGCATGCATTGGCGGCCGCCGGCAAGCGTTTTGGTTTCGCTACCGTGGGGCTGCTGCGCGGTCATCCGCAGGACACGCCCACCGTGCTCGACCTGCAAGGCTTCGGCATGCAGCTGCACTGGCTCGGCTACGGCGGCTACCGAGCGCGGCATGAGCCAGGCTTCTGGCAGCCCTGGCAGGCCCAGTACCCTGAATTGTTCCCGGTGGCGGAGGGCGGTGGCGGCTTGCTCGGGGCCAGCGGCTGCATGCCGCTGGTGAACCAGATGCGCAGTCAACTGAATGCCTTGGGCTGGGACGACTATCACGGCTGGTGGCTGGCCGCCGGCACCGGCACCACCCTGGCCGGGCTGGTGTTGGGGGAGGCCGGCGCCCACCCGGTGTATGGCGCCCTGGCAGTGCCGGACGATCACGGTGTCGCGCAACAGGTGGCGGCTATTGTGCGGGAGGCGGGCTTGCAGGACGGGGGTTATGAGCTGTTCGACAGCAGTCGCGGCGGTTTCGCCAAGGTCGATCCGCTGCTGCTGGCGTTTATCGAAGAGACTGAACGCCACAGCGGCATCCCCCTGGAGCCGCTGTACACCGGCAAGGCCTTGCTGGCCCTCAAGCAACAGGTGGAGGCCGGGCGCTTTGCCGCCGGCAGCCGCCTGGTCTTCGTCCATACCGGCGGCTTGCAGGGCCGCCGGGGTTTCGCCGAGCCGGCGCAGCCTTAGCCGCGCTTGGGCAGCATGCGTTGCAGGGTGTTGTCGCGCATAAAGTAGTGGTGGTAAAGCCCGGCCACCGCATGCAGCCCGATCAGCCAGTAGCCGACGGTGCCCAGCAGCACGTGCCAGCCTTCGACCTGTTTGGCGAACTGTTTGTCTTCAGCCACCAGCAGCGGCAGGTCGATGCCGTAGAACATCACCTGATGGCCTTCGGCGCTGGTGATCAGCCAGCCGAGGATCGGCATGGCGATCATGAACAGGTACAGGGCCCAGTGCATCAGCTTGGACAGCAGCATCTGCCAGCTTGGCGGTGTGGGCAGGATCTTCGGTGCCACCCCCAGGCTGCGGGCCAGCAGGCGCAGCCAGACCAGCACGAACACGGTCAGGCCGAGCATGAAGTGCGCTTCCTTGATCAGCGTCCGGCCACCGCTGCCCTTGGGGAAAATGCCGCGTAATTCGATGCAGGCGTAGACCGCGATCAACAACACCAGCATCAGCCAATGCAATGCAATCGACACCGTGCTGTAACGGTTGTCGGAGTTCTTCCAGGGCATAGAGCCTTCCTCGTTCATCAGGTCAGTAGCCTCCGTTCTTAACGACGGAGTGCTGTAACTGTAATCCTGTTTCCGAGGCTCTGCCCGGGGCAAATGCGCGGTTTGCGCGAGTGCCGGTAAAAAAACGGCAGCTCCATGCCGGGCTGCCGCTCGGGGGAGGCCAATGGCCGATCAGCTGCTTTGGGGCATCTCGCCGTTGGCCAGGCGCTGGTTGATGTCGGCGATCACCTGCGGTAAATCGCTGATGGTGTCGATCATGTAGTGCGGCCGCGAACCCTCGAACAGCCCGTGGATGCGCTGGCGCTTGCTGGCCAGGGTGTCGCTGCCCAGGGCGCGATAACCCTCGTAGGTCAGGCCCAGGGCGTTGCCGGAGCAGATCAGGGCCACAGTCCACATGCCGGCGCGACGGCCTTCGAGAATGCCCGGCACGGTGTCGTCGATCTTCACGCAGGCGGCGACATCGTCGATCCCCAGGGCGATCACGTTGGCCAGGGCCTGGGCCGGCCATGGGCGGCCGTTTGGCACCTCGTCGGTGGCCACTACGTGGTCGGCGACGTAGCCATTGGCCGCCGCCAGTTCCACCACCTTGTCCATGACCTGCTTCGGGTAGCCGGAGCAGGAGCCGATCCGGATGCCTTGCTGGCGCAGGTTGGCGATGGTTTCCAGGGCGCCGGGGATCAGCGCCGAATGTTCGGCGATCTTTTCGATCTGCAGCGGCATGAAGCGCTGGTAGATGGCGGTGACATCGTCGTCGGTCGGGGTGCGGCCGAACACCTGGCGATAACGCTCGGCAACCTGCGGCAGGTCGCACAGGGTGCGGATGTGGTCCCACTTGCCCATGCCCATCGGGCCACGGGCTTCTTCGATGGAGACCTGCACGTCGAACTCGGCGAAGGCCTCGACGAAGATCTGGGTCGGCGCAAAGGAGCCGAAGTCGACCACGGTGCCGGCCCAGTCGAGGATCGCGGCTTGCAGCTGCTTGGGGGTGTTGTAGTTCATGTGTTGAAGACCTGTGTAGGCGCGAGGTTTGCCCGCGATGAACGATGACGAGGTTGACCTGATGGAACGCGGTGCCCGCAATCGCGGGCAAGGACTAGGCGTCCCCCCTGCTCCTACAGGTTGTGTGTCGGGGTCAGATATCCAGCACTTGCATTTCCCGCAGCACATCGGCGATGGCCTGGACCGCGGCGCGCATCCCGGCCGGGTCGACGTGGCCGATGCAGCCGACGCGGAAGGTTTCGACCTGGGTCAGCTTGCCGGGGTAGAGGATGAAACCCTTGGCCTTGACCCGTTCGTAGAACTCCTTGAACTGGTAGCGCGGATCGTTCGGCGCGTGGAAGGTGACGATGATCGGCGCCTGGATCGCCGCCGGCAGGAAGCTGCGCAGGCCCAGTTGCACCATGCCGTCGAGCAGCGCCTGGCAGTTGGCGGCATAACGCTGGTGGCGCGCCGGCAGGCCGCCTTCTTCGTGGTATTGCAGCAGGGCTTCGTGCAGCGCCGCGACCACATGGGTCGGCGGCGTGAAGCGCCATTGCCCGGTCTTGAGCAGGTAGCTGTGCTGGTCGTGCAGGTCCATGGCCAGCGAGTGCGAGTTGCCGGCGGCCGCGGCCAGGGCGTCCTTGCGGGCGAAGACGAAGCCCATGCCGGGGACGCCTTCCAGGCACTTGCCGGACGCGGCGATCAGCGCGTCGAACGGCACCTGCCGGGCATCGATCGGCAGCGCGCCGAAGGAACTCATGGCGTCGATGATCAGGCGTTTGCCATGACCGGCGACCACCTGGGCGATGTCCGGCAGCGGGTTGAGGATCCCGGTGCTGGTTTCGCAGTGGATCAGCGCCACATGGCTGATGGTGGCATCGGCATGCAGCAGGCGATCGACGTCGGCGGCGGTGGTGGGCTGGTCCTCGGCGGTTTCGAAGGTGCTGAAATCGCGACCCAGCACTTCGCAGATCCTCGCCAGGCGCTTGCCGTAGGCGCCGTTGATCAGCACCAGCACCTTGCCGTCGCGTGGCACCAGGGTGCCGATGGCGGCTTCCACGGCGAAGGTGCCGCTGCCTTGCAGGGGCACGCAGTGGTGGCTGGCGGCGCCGTTGACGATGGCCAGCAATTGTTCGCAGACGCTGGCGGTCAGCTGGTTGAAACGGTCATCCCATGAACCCCAGTCCAGCAGCATCGCCTGGCGGGTACGGGCCGAAGTGGTCAGGGGGCCGGGAGTGAGCAGGATGGGCGCGGCAGTACTCAATTCGGGTGTCCTCGCAAAAGCGTTATGGGATGCGCTTGGGATAAAAACTACGGGGCTTAAATTGCAGTTTGCCTCGCTATCAATCAAATTGTTTGTTGTTATGCCAGTCATAAGTGAGGCCGATAGATATGAACCTGTTCCAACTGCGCGCATTCGATGCCGTGGCCCGTGAAGGCAGCTTCACCCGGGCCGCCGCGCGGCTGTTCATCAGCCAGCCGGCGGTCACCGGGCATATCAAGGCGCTGGAGGAGCACTACCAGATCACCCTGTTGCGGCGTACCGCACGCCGGGTCGAACTGACGGAGGAGGGCACCAAGCTGGCGGCGATCACCCGCGCCCTGTTCGGCCTGGCCGAAGAGGCCCAGGCCATGCTCGAAGCTAACCGGCAGTTGCTCACCGGGCGCCTGGAAGTGGCGGCGGACGGCCCGCATTTGGTGATGCCGATGCTCGCCAGCCTGCGCGAGCGCTATCCGGGGATTACCGTCAACCTGCGCCTGGGCAATGCCCAGGAAACCCTGGCGGCCCTGCTCTCGGAGCACGCCGATGTGGCGGTGCTGACCGAGGTCGAACCGCGCAAGGGCCTGCACCTGCAGAGCCTCGGCGAGTCGCGGATCTGCGCGCTGGTGCCGCAGGGCCATCCATGGCTGGCCGAGCCTAAGGGCGTGCAGCTGGAGCTGCTGGACCAGGTGATCATGGTCCTGCGCGAACCCAGCTCGATTACCCGTCGCACCTTTGATGCGGCCTGCGCCCAGGCCGAAATCAACCCCAAGGTGCTGCTGGAGCTCGACAGCCGCGAGGCAGTGACCGAGGCGGTGGCGGCGCAGTTGGGGGTGGGCGTGGTGTCGTCGCTGGAACTCAGCCCCGACCCGCGGGTGCGGGCGCTGCCGATCATCGGCGAGGGGCTGTTGAACCGACACATGCTCGGCTGCCTGGAGCGGCGTCGGGAGTTGCGCCTGATCCAGGCCTTCCTGGCGCTGGCGCCCACGCATTGAACCTGTAGCCGCTGCCGCAGGCTGCGATAAGGCCCGCAGGGCCTTCCTGGGGCCTCAAGGGCGCGTCCCGTTCCGGGCCGAACGCAGCCTGCGGCAGCGGCTACAGGGAGCGAGCCGGGCGGTCGCGCAGCCTATCGAGAAAGGTCGTCACCTCGTGCCAACACGGCTCCTGTGCGCAGTCGATGCAACGTGCGCCTGGCCCGGCTCGCCGCCGTGGCGGGCAAGGCCGACAAGGGCTGAGGGGCGGGACAGGTGGTCGCGGATCTGACTTTTTGGTCGATTGGTGCCTTCAGGCCGTATAAACTTGCCCATCGCGTCGGCCAAATCCAACTCGACGCCACAGATCAAAGAGAGTGAGTAATGGGCGCACAGTGGAAGGTTAAACACAAAGAAGCAGCAGCCAACGCCAAGGGCAAGATCTTCGGCAAGCTGGTCAAAGAGATCACCATTGCTGCCCGCAACGGCGCTGACGTCGCCACCAACGCACACCTGCGTCTGGTGGTGGAGCAGGCGAAAAAGGCCTCGATGCCCCGCGAGACCCTGGAGCGTGCGATCAAGAAAGGTTCGGGCCAGCTCGGCGAGACCGTGCAGTACCACCGCGTGACCTACGAAGGTTTCGCGCCGCACCAGGTGCCGCTGATCGTCGAGTGCGTGACTGACAACATCAACCGCACCGTCGCGGAAATCCGCGTGGCTTTCCGCAAGGGCCAGCTGGGCGCTTCGGGTTCGGTGTCCTGGGACTTCAACCATGTCGGCATGATCGAAGCCATGCCGGACAGCCCGGACGCCGATCCGGAACTGGCGGCCATCGAAGCCGGGGCCCAGGATTTCGAGCCGGGCGAAGAGGGCGCGACCCTGTTCCTGACCGAGCCTGCGGACCTCGACGCAGTGCAGAAAGCCCTGCCCGAGCAAGGCTTCACCGTGCTCTCGGCCAAGCTGGGCTACCAGCCGAAGAACCCGGTCAGCGGCCTGTCCGACGAGCAGATGGCGGAAGTCGAAGCCTTCCTCGAAGGCCTGGACAACCATGACGACGTGCAGGACATGTTCGTCGGCCTGGCGGGTTAATCCGGCCCGGTGAATCGCGCTACCTGAGCGATTCTTGCGCCAGCCGGCAAGCTCCAGCAGGAGCGAGCTGGCTGGCGATGCTCTTCAAATCCCCCGCAACACGTCCCCGACTTCAGCAAACCCCGGCCGCGCCAGCACCTGCGGCTGACAGCAGTCGCTGACCAGCGCTTGCAGGCGTTCGTGCTGCCGCGGGCTCAGGCCCGACTCGATCCTTGCCAGCAACTCCTCCAGCAGAATGCCGAAGGCCCGTACTTCGATGCGTTGCAGGGCCCGGGTTTCCTCGGTGTCGGCCAGCGCATGGAAGGACGCCGCGCCAAAATCCCCGAGCAGGCACTCGCCCTCCGGGTTCCACAGAATGTTATGGCCGTACAGGTCGCCGTGGGTGATGCCCTGGTGGTGCAGGTGCGCGCCGACCGAAGCGATGCCGCGGGCCATGCGCAAGGCCGCGTCGGCGCTGAAACGGCTGCTCTCGTCGTAGATGTCGCGAGTGCAGGAGGCCAGGCTCGGTAAGGCCGCCAGGTTGCGGTAGCTCGGCTCGATCAACTGCATCACCAGGCCGTTCTGCCCTTGGGGATGATCGCTGATCCGGCCTTCGACCCGGATCAGGTTCGGGTGCCGGCCGGCGCTGATGCAGGCGTTCATTTCATGCAGCGGCGAGCCGTCGCTGGTCATGCTGCCCTTGTACAGCTTGACCGCCACCTCGACTGATGCTTGTCCGGGGCGCTGCCAGCGGGCCTGGTGAATCACCCCGGAGGCGCCTTCGCCCAGGCGCTGCTGCAACTCCAGCTCGGCCCAGGGAATCTGCGCCACTGACTCCAGCGCCGCCGCGTCGGCCTCGGATTCCAGCGGGTTGCCGGCATAGGCCAGCCAGGTCAGGCATGGCAGGCCCAGCAGGAAGGCCGGCAATGCGCTGAGGCGGTTGGCGGCGATGCGGATCAGCTCCAGCCGGTGGCATTGGCCGAGGCTCTGGGGCAGCCGGGTCAGGCGGTTGCCGGAGAGCATCAGCTTTTGCAGGTGCGGGCGCTGGCCCAGCTCGTCCGGCAGTTCCTCGATGCGGTTGTCGGTGAGGATCAGCCAGCGCAACAGCGGTGGCAGGGCGGCGGCGGGCACCCGTTCGATCCGGTTGGCCTTGAAGCCGACCATGCTCAGTTGCGCGCACTGGCCGACACTGGCCGGCATTTGCGTGAAGTGGTTATCGGAGCAGAACAGCACCCGCAGGCGGGTCAGGCGGTGCAGGTCGTCCGGCAGGCTGCTCAGGGCATTGCCGCTGAGGTTGAGGACTTCCAGCGAGTCCGCCAGGTCGAAGATTTCCCGGGGGAATTCGGTCAGTCCGCAAGACAGGTCCAGACGCTTGAGCCCGGCCAATTGGCCGGCCCGCAGTTGGGCAAGGGTATCCATGAACAGGTTCGACACTCAGGCAGGAGGAGGGCACACGGCCCTGGAAATGGTCGCCATGATAGCGGCGCGGGGCGGCGAGTGGCGACCGCCGGTTCAGCTCGGCGGCGTATCCGCGCTGATTTCCTGCAGCTGGCCCAGGCGGCTGCGGGTGCGCGCCAGGTCGATGGCGTTGCCGCCCAGGCTTTCGCGCAGGGAACGTTCGCCGATCAGGGTCAGGTGCTTGTCCTGGTCGTACAGCACGTCGATCAGGTTGATAAAGCGTTGCTGCACGGCGATCGGGCATTCGCCCAGTTCGGGCAGCTCGTCGATGATCCAGTGATCGAAGCGCCGGCTCAGCTCCAGGTAGTCCATGACTGCGGTCGGCTGTTCGCACAGGTCACTGAAGGCAAAACCCACGCGGTGTTGTTCGCACAACCGCACCTGGAGCTGGCGCGCGCCGACCATCAGCGCCGAGGTCGGGCTGTTGCGTGGTGGCAGGCCCAGGCTCTGGCGCTGCTGCTCGCTGCCGGGCCACAGGTAACGGCCCTGGGTGAATACCTGCTGCGAATGGCGGCGGGGCTGACTGCGGTAGTCGTGTGGGCCGCCGACCTCCATCACCTGCATGCGGCTGGCGATCAGGTCGATCACCGGCTTGAAGCGCGCATGGTAGAGCGGGTTGGGCAGCAAACCCTGGGGGGCGTAGTTGGAGGTCACCAGCAGCAGGATGCCGCGCTGGAACAGGGCCTTGAACAGCCGCGTGATCAGCATCGCGTCGCCGATATCGTGGACGTGGAACTCGTCGAAGCACAGCACCCGGCAATGGCTGAGCAGTTCGTCGAGGGTGGCCTCCAGGGCGTCGGGCTGCTCACGGTGACGGAACATGCCCTGATGCAGTTGGGCGAAGAAATCGTGGAAGTGCAGGCGCTGTTTTTCCGCCAGCGGGATGGCGCGGAAGAAGCCGTCCAGCAGCCAGCTTTTGCCCCGTCCCACCGCGCCATAAAGATACAGGCTGCGGCTGGCGTGTGGCCTGGCGTCTGGCTGGAGCAGGGCGTTGGCCTGCTGGGCCATGTAGTCGATCACCCGCTGCTGGCTGTGGCTCAGGGTGTAGCCCTGGTCGTGGGCCTTGTGCCGGAAATACTCGTGAATCACCCGGCCATGGCTGGTGCTGGCGGCGGGCCGGGCGAAGGCCTTGCCGAAGAACGCGCGCAGCCTGGGCCAGCGCGATGGGCGTAGCGAGCGGTTTGGCGGTAAAGCGGCCAATGGTGTCACCCCGATTGTTCCAGGCCCGCTCCCCCCCTGGAACCGGCGCGGTAATTTAACCAATCCCCGGCCCGGCATCCAGCGCTGTCTGAAGGCGCCGATTGGTTCTACGAAAAGCTCGGGTCGGTACAGCTTTTTGCCCGTGTCACTGTGTTCGACCACGGTGCACCGGGCGCTCAGGGGGCTGTTTTATTGGCACGCGGCTTGCCCCCCGACGCTGGCGATTTCCCCAGCGCTGACTAACCTGAGCTGTACCTATCGTTCCTCAAAAGGATTGAGGCGTTGAATGGCAAGCTGGTTTTCGCAGTCATGAGCATGCTGCTCGGCGCGACGGCATGGGCCGCGGAGCTCCAGGTGGAGGTCCGGGTCAACGTACAGCGTGGCTGCCAGCTGGTGGGGCAGCAGCGCGATGCCGGCATCGAGCAACTGGGCGTGCTGGATTTCGGCAGCGGCCCGCGCCTCGACAACCCCGCCGGTCCCCTCAGCGCGGCGTTGCTCGACGCCCGCCGGCCCAGGCTCGAATGCAACCCGGACACCCCTTATCAATTGCGCGTCGACGGCGGACAACACGGAGGCGTCGGCGAAGTGCGCTACCTGGCCGGCAGTGCCGAACACAGCAAACCCATTCCGTATCGCCTGTACCAGGACCCGGCCCGGCGCATTCCGCTGCCGGTGAACGTGCCGGTGAGCGGCCGGGTGCCGGACTCGGGGTCGGTGGACCTGCCGTTGTACGGGCGGATCGAACCGTTGGCCGAGATCCCGCGGGTCAGTCGTTATTCCGACCTGCTGAAAGTGACGGTTACCTGGTAGTGACTGTGAAGGAGCCGTCCGGTGGGTCCGGGCGGTACAGGGAAGTCGCTCGCCATGAGCGGTCAAGGGAGAGATCCTGATGGATCTGGGATGGATGCGGTATGACAAGTAGACGCTGGGCGCTGGCGGCCCTGGGTTCCCTGCTACTGCTGGCTGAGCACGCGCAAGCGGCGATCAGCGGGCAGATCCATGCGCGGCTGACCATCATCGCCGGCTGTGAAGTGACCAATGGCGCCACCAGCACCCCCGAAAGCCCGCTCAGCGACTTCGGCCTGCTGGATTTCGGCCAGCACGGCCCGACCTGGGCCAATCCCCTGAATGCCAGCCTCAGCGGCGCTGGCAATGGCCACCTGGAAGTCGCCTGCAACCCTTCGGTGACCGGGTTCACCGTGACCATCGACGGCGGCCTGAACGGCGACGGCAGCACCCGGCGCCTGAGCAATGGCCGCCAGACCATTGCCTATCGGCTGTTCCTCGATGCGTCCGGCAGCGACAGCTACAGCATCGGTCAACAACACAATTTCGCCGTTACCAGTGGAGCCCAGGTACCGATCCCGGTGTTTGGCTCGGTGGTCGCGAATACCCGCGCGCTGCCGGCAGGGGTCTACACCGACACCCTGACGGTCACGCTGGATTGGTAAACCCCAAGAGGACGAATGTCATGCATATGTTTGTATCCCGGATGGCCCTGGCCCTGCTTGGCCTCGCGATCTTCTCCAGTGCCCAGGCCGCGACGGTCACCGGCCAGATCACGTCCAGCCTGATTCTCACCAGCAGTTGCCAGGTCAACGGCGCAGGCGGCAGCAGCGGCCTGAACTTCGGCGCCCTGAACTTCGGCACCACCGACAGCCTGTTCACCCAGGCCACGGCCCAGGTGCTCGGTGGCGGCGGCGGGGCCTTGTCGATCCTCTGCTCCAGCGGCACCAGCCCGGTGGTGAAGGTCCGCGCGGGCGCCCATGACGGTGAGTCCGCCGGTGGTACCCGGGCCCTGGCCGATGGCAGCGGCAACTTCGTGCCTTACGACTTGTACACCGACTCCGGCCACTCGCAGCTCCTGGCCATCGACGATGTCATCAACCTGGCCACCAGCACCGGTGTGGCGCAGACCGTCAATATCTACGGCAAGGCGCTTGGCAAGGCCGGCCTGCCGGCGGGGACCTACACCGATACCGTCGCCGTCGAACTGACCTTCTGACGCCATGGCCCGTCACGCGTGCACGGCGCTGGTGCTGCTCGGTGCCAGCAGCCTGCCGCTGCCCCTGGCGGCGGTGACCAGCCAGAGCTTCCAGGTCAGCGCCACGGTGGTCGCCGGGTGCCTGGTGGTGGGCGGGGTGAGCAATTATGGCAGCCTGAACTTCGGCAGCCAGTCGGCGTTGTCCACCAGCACGCTGCAGGTTGCCCTGGCGAGCAGCGTGCAGCTGCAATGCACGCCGGGGGTGACCCTGAACATGAGTGTCGACGGCGGCCAGTACAACAGCAGCGGACGGCACATGCAGCTCGATGGCGGCAGTGCGCGGGTGGCTTACCAGCTGTTTCGCGACGCGGCGTTCAGCCAGAGCCTGGGCATCGGCCAGAGCGTAGCGGTGGCCTACAGCGACGCGAACGACATCAGCCTGCCGATCTACGGCCAGATGCAATTACCGGGTAACCAGCCTGGGGGGACGTACAGCGATGTGCTGCAGGTGCAGCTGTCGTGGTGATGGGGCAAGACCATAAGGAGTAGCAGCATGTATTCGACTTCCCGGCGCTTGCAGGCCATTCGTTGTGCCGTGCTGGCCATGGCGTTGCTGGGGGCGGCCCAGGCAAGCGCCGCCAGCTCGGTGCTGATCTGGCCGATCGACCCGGTGCTGGAGGCCGACCAGCAAGCCAGCGCCTTGTGGCTGGAAAACCGCGGCACGGAAACCGCCAACCTGCAGATCCGGGTCTTTGCCTGGAGCCAGAGCGGCTTCGAGGACCAGTACCAGAACCAGCGGGAGGTGATCGGCAGCCCGCCGGTGGCGAAGATCGCACCCGGGCAGAAGCAACTGGTGCGCCTGACCCGGACCCGCGAAGTCCCGCCCGGCCAGGAACTGGCCTACCGCATCATCATCGATGAAATCCCCTCGGCCCAGCCGCCGATTGCCGAAGGCGAGGGCAAGACGGCGGCGGCCATCCGGTTCCAGATGCGCTATTCGGTGCCGCTGTTCGCCTACGGGGCCGGGCTCTGGAGCAAGGAAGACAGCACCCGCCAGCGCGACCCGAAAAGCGCCGGCGTGCCCGAGCTGAGCTGGCGCAAGGTGACGGTGGATGGGCGCAATTACGTGGAGGTGCGCAACCAGGGCGCGGTGCATGCGCGCCTGACCGACGTGGCGTTCAAGCAGGCGGGGCAGACCCGGCCCCTGGTGGAAGGGCTGCTGGGCTACGTGCTGCCGGGGGCGATCATGCGCTGGCCGTTGCCCGCTGCGCCGACCACGGACGCGGTGCTGCAGGTGCGGGTCAATGGCGCGCCGCAGGTGCAGAGCGTTGCGCCGGCCCGCTAAAGCCGCTTGCCGCCGCGGACAGGCGGGGTTGCAGAGCTGCCGCTCGGGCTGACCGGTAACGGGAACCACGGCTGACCATGGAAGAAAGGTCTCCATCGATGGACGAAAAGCCACAATGAGCCTCGGCGCGGCTCGTCGTTTCTGGCGCCCGGGGTGGGCGGCGAGCGGGCTGTGTTGCTGGGTGTTCGCCTCCGCCAGCCTGGGGGGCGAACTGCCGCCGCCGCCCAGCGGCATGGAAGCGATCAGCGATGCCCAGCTGTTCCTGGAACTGGTGGTCAATCAGATGAATACCGGGCGAGTGATCGCTGTCGAGCAACGTGCCGGGCGCCTGTTCGTGCCGGCCCAGGCCCTGCGGGAAAGCGGGATGAAATTGCCCGAGGGGCTCGATGCGCAGGTCGCCCTCGACAGTCTGCGAGGGCTGCACAGCGACTACGACAGCCAGGGCCAGCGCCTGTTGCTGGAGGTGCCGCCGGACTGGCTGCCGGAGCAACGGATCGGCAGCCGCCAGGCCTATCCACGAACCCCGGCGCTGAGCAGTTTCGGCGCCTTGCTCAATTACGATCTGTACCTCAACGACACCGACGATGCCGGCACCTACCTGGCCGCCTGGAACGAGGTGCGGCTGTTCGACAGCTGGGGCACCCTGTCCAACACCGGCCAGTACCGGCGGACCTTTTCCGGCCTCGGCGAGGGCACGCTGAACAACGGCTACCGCCGCTACGACACGACCTGGCGCTACTCCGACGACGAGCGCCTGCTGACCTACGAGGCCGGCGACCTGGTCAGCGGCGCCTTGCCCTGGAGCAACGCGGTGCGCCTGGGCGGCGTGCAACTGTCCCGCGACTTTGCCGTGCGCCCGGATCTGGTGACCTACCCCTTGCCGCAGTTCGCCGGGGAGGCGGCGGTGCCGTCCTCGGTGGACCTGTTTATCAACGGCTACAAGTCCAGCAGCGCCGACCTGCAGCCGGGGCCCTACACCCTGACCAATATCCCGTTCATCAACGGTGCCGGCGAAGCGGTGGTGGTGACCACCGATGCCCTGGGGCGACAGGTGTCCACCACCGTGCCGTTCTATGTCACCAGCAGCCTGCTGCGACAAGGCCTGAGCGATTTCTCGGTAGCCGCCGGGACCCTGCGCCGCGACTACACGCTAAAGGATTTCAGCTATGGCCCAGGCGTCACCTCCGGCAGCCTGCGCTACGGTCTGAGCAATAACCTGACCCTGGAAGGCCATGCCGAAGCTGCAGAGTCCCTGACCCTCGGCGGCTTCGGCGGCAACCTGCGCCTGGGCAACTTCGGTGTGCTCAACAGCGCCATCAGCCAGAGCCGCTTCGACGGCCAGGGCGGGCAGCAGATCAGCCTCGGTTATCAGTACAGCAGCCAACGCTACAGCCTCTCCTACCAGCGCATGCAGCGCCGCGACGGCTATGCCGACCTGACGCTGGTGGACAGCCCCTACGCCAGCCTCAGCCAGCGCAGCGAACAGCTGACCCTGAGCCTCAACCTCGAGCGCTACGGCAGCCTCGGCGCCGGCTATTTCGATGTGCGCGCCGCGGACGATTCGCGCACCCGCCTGCTCAACCTGACCTGGAGCAAGCCGCTGTGGCGCAGCAGCAGTTTCTACCTGTCGGCCAACCGCGAGATCGGCGACAGCAACTGGGCGGTCCAGGCCCAACTGGTGATTCCGTTCGACCTCCACGGCAGCCTCAGCCTGAGCAGCGAACGCAGCAAGGACGGGCAGAACCGGCAGCGGGTCAACTACAGCCGGGCGGTGCCCAGCGAGGGCGGCTTCGGCTTCAATCTCGGATATGCCCAGGGCGATGCGCCGGCCTACCGCCAGGCCGACCTGACCTGGCGTTTGCAGTCGGTGCAATTGCAGGCCGGGGTCTATGGTTCCAGCGAGGCGCAAACCCGCTGGGCCGATGCCAGCGGTTCGCTGGTGTGGATGGACCGCCAGGTGTTCGCCGCCAACCGCATCGATGACGCCTTCGTGGTGGTCAGCACCGACGGTTACCGGGATATTCCGGTGCGCTACGAAAACCAGCTGGTAGGAAGCACCGATAAGAACGGCCATCTGCTGGTGCCCTGGAGCAGCGCCTATTACCGCGGCAAATACGAGATCGACCCGCTGAACCTGCCGGCCAACGTGCAGAGCCCGCTGGTCGAACAGCGGGTCGCGGTGCGTCGTGGCAGCGGCTATCTGGTGGAGTTCCCCTTGACCCGCATCCTCGCCGCCAGCGTGGTCCTGGTGGACGCTCGGCACCATGAGTTGCCCCTGGGCAGCCTGGTGACCCACGAACAGAGCGGCGCCCAGACGGTGGTGGGCTGGGACGGCCTGGTGTACCTGGAAAACCTGGCGCCGAACAACAACCTGCGGGTCAGCCTCGCCGACGGCAGCAGCTGCCAGGTGAGCTTTGCCCTGGAGCCGGAACAGGAACAGGTGCCGTTGATCGGGCCGCTGGTGTGTCAGTGAGGGTTTATGAACGGAATCGGGAGTCAGTGAACATGGACAGGTTGCGTCGTTATTGGGGGCTGGCGTTGTTGCTGCTGGCGCTGCTGTTGCCAGGGGCGGCCCAGGCCCTGTGCTCGGTGGTCAGTACCTCGCCGGCGAGTTTCGGCACCCTCAGTTCGATCCTGGTGCGCACCACCTCGCAACCTGCTTCCAGCACCAACGCCGGCCTGGCCTGCACCGGCTCGTTGGCGACCCTGATGGCCAGCAACGACCATTTCTACGCCACCATCACCTCCTCGCAGAGCGGGCTGCTGGGCCCCACCGGCGATGTCATCGGCTACACGATCTACGGCGACAACAGCACCAATTACCCCATCACCCGCGGCGTGCAGTTCGACTTCGCGCGCAACTCCATCGTCGACGCCCTGGGGCTGCTGGGCAGCCCGACCGTGGCCAAGGCCATTCCGGTCTACCTGGGCAGCATCACCGGCAGCAACGTCGCCGCCGGCATCTACACCGAGACCCTGAGCATTGCCTGGAGCTGGAACTACTGCGCGGGGATCGGTGCGTTGGGCGCATGCCTGGGGCGCGATATCGGCAGCGGCGTCGCCAGCCTGACGGTCAACCTGACGGTGGCCAACGACTGCGTGATCACCGCGCCCAACATCAGCTTCGGCAGCGCGCCGGTGATCAGCGCCTTCGCCACTGTCAGCGGGCAGACCATCAACCTCGCCTGTACCAAGGGCAGTGCCTACACCGTGGGCCTGGACGATGGCCAGCAGCCCGTCAGCGTCGGCGGGCGGCGGCGGATGATCTCGGGGGGCAACTACCTGGCCTACGACATCTTCAAAAGCGCCGGCACCACCCGCTGGGGCAGCGTGGGCGCGGCGCGGCGGGCCAGTTCCGACGCCGAGGTGAACCCCGGCAACGGCCTGGGCACCGGCAGCCAGGTGTTCAACTACAACGCCCGGATCTACACCGACCAGGCCACGCCGCCGGCGGGGACCTATATCGACAATGTGGTGCTGGATGTGGGGTTTTAAGGAGGGAGTGACCCTATTGTGCTAGTCGCAGGTGTTTGTGGTGTGGCGCAGATCCTGCGGCTGCTTCGCTGCCGATCGCAGCCTACGGCAGCGGCTACAGGAGAAGGTGATGGCCCAGATGACGGGGTCGAGGTAGCCGCTGCCGCAGGCTGCGATAGGTCCGAAGGACCTCTGGCGGTCTCAAGGCCGGCCCACGGGGATGCGGCTGCCATGGGTCAGAACTTCTGGGTATCCTGCAGCCGCTGCGCCACCGCCGAACCGCTGGGGCTGACCATGGCGTAGTTGTAGCCGCTGTCGGACCAGTAGTCGGCCTGCAGTTCGCCATCGCTGCGGCTGCCCCGGGGCAGCAGGTAGTTCTTCGGTCCCGGCGGGCGGATATAGAAACTGATCCTGTGCCCGCCCTGGTCCTCGTACAGCACCATCGCCGCCGGTCCTTGATCGGTGCTCAGCAAACGCCCGCTGACCGCCTGGAACCCGGCCTCGCGCAGGTCCGGCAGGCGCTCGGCCTGGGTGAAGTAGCGATCGAGCCAGGCCTGCATGGCGCCGTTGCCCCGGACCTCGAGGTCGGCCGGGAGGACGCCTTGCTGGGCGAACAGGCGATAGGCCTGCAGGGCGTCGGTCATTGGCAGCGGCAGAGCACTGGCCAGGGTCATTTCCCGCGCCTGCCAGCCACTCAGGCCGCCGACGCCGAGGGCGATCAACAGCAGCGCGGCGCTGGCCAGGTGGCGGCGCGACTGGCGCTTGAGGCGCTGGCGAATCAGCGCCGGGTCGAGGTTGGGGTTGACCGGTTGCTGCAGAGCGCCGCCGAGGGCCGCGCGCAGCTGCTGGGCGTCCTGCTGCCAGGCCTGGACCTGGGCGGCGAGCTGCGGGTGGCTGCTCAGGTAGGTCTCCAGCAGGCGCCGGTCGCTCTCGCTGAGCTGATGGTCGACGTAGGCGTGCAGATCGCGTTCGCTGGGGGGCAGGCTGATCATTTGAGTATCCGCAAAGAAGGGCTGCTGATTTCGCCGTCGCTGAGCTGGCGCAGGGCCTGGCGCGCCCGGGACAGGCGGGACATCACGGTGCCGGTGGGCACGTCGAGGATAGTGGCGACTTCCTTGTAGCTCAGGCCTTCCACCGAGACCCAGAGCAACAGCGCGCGCTGTTCGGCGGGCAGGCGGTCGAAGGCTTCCAGGGTCGATTGCGCGACCACGCTGCGTTCCACCGAAGGCTGGGCGTCGTCGCGCCCGGTGAAGAATTCCAGCATGCGCGCATAACGCCGTGAGCGGCGGTGCGCGTCGAGAAACTGGCGGTAGAGAATGGCGAACAGCCAGGCCCGCAGATCGCCCTCGGGGCGTTTTTCGCCCCAGCTCGACAGCGCCCGTTCCAGGCTCGCTTGCACCAGGTCGTCGGCGCTGCTGGGCTGACGGCTCAGGGACAGGGCGAAGCGCCGCAACCGGGGGATGATTTCACGCAGCTGTTCGTCGATATCGTTCATGGGGTCCTGCGGATCGTTGGCCAGTCGCTACGCTTGCAACAGCGTGCTTGCAACAGCCAGACGCCTGGTCGTGCAGGTTATTCCAGTGCTCGGAAAATAAATATCGGCGACGGGAATAAAGCTTGCCGGGGTACGTCTGACCTGTCCTTTCCACCTGTGGCCCGCGGCCCTGGAGATATTCATGGTAGATCGTCCATCCCCCCCTGATCGTCCGCCCTTGAGCGCGGCCAGCCTGAGCCTGCGCCTGGGCGGGATCGCCCTGGTGGTCGCGGCCCTGGCCGGCGCCATGGCCTATGTGCACGGCACTTTCGATCCGCAGCGCCTGACCCCCAAGGCCCTGGTGGATGTGCTGGAGAAAAACAACGGCGTGCATCCGGGCTTCCGTCGCAACCACGCCAAGGGTGTGTGCGTGGTCGGTTATTTCGAGAGCAGCGGCGAAGCCCGCAGCTATTCCAGCGCCCAGGTGTTCAACGAAGCGCGGACCCCGGTGGTCGGGCGTTTCGCCTTGCCCCCCGGCAACCCCTATGCACCTGACGGCAGTGTGCCGATCCGCAGCCTGGCGCTGCGTTTCACCCAGGCCAACGGCCAGCAATGGCGCACCGGGATGAACAGCATGCCGGTGTTCCCGGTGGGCACCCCCGAAGCGTTTTACCAGTTGCAGCAGGCCAGTGCGCCAGACCCGGCGACCGGCAAGCCGAACCCGGCCAGCGTGCCGGCGTTTTTCGCCGCCCACCCGGAAGCCATGCCGTTCCTGCAATGGATCAAAAGCGCCAAGCCCTCGGTCAGCTACGCCACCGAAACCTACAACGGCATCAACGCGTTTTACCTGGTGAGCGCCACCGGGCAACGCCAGGCGGTGCGCTGGGGCGTGGTGCCGCTGACCCAGGACGCGCCCGGCGCGGTGGTGCCTGAGGGTAACGACTTCCTGGAAAAAGACCTGGTGCAGCGCCTGGCCGCGGGGCCGTTGCGCTGGCGCTTGAGCATCACCCTGGCCAACCCGGGCGACCCGACCGACGATGCCAGCAAGGCCTGGCCCAGCGAGCGCAAGGTGCTGAATGCCGGGACCCTGGTGCTGGAGCGCAGCCAGCCGCAGAACGAGGGCGAATGCCGCGACATCAACTACGACCCGCTGGTGCTGCCGAGTGGCATTGCCGCCTCCGACGACCCGCTGCTGGCGGCCCGTTCGGCGGCCTACGCCAGTTCCTATCTGCGCCGCACCAGTGAAGTCGATCAATTGCCCCATGCTGCCCAGGAGTCCCGCCCATGAGCGCCCAACCGAATCATTTCGCGCCACTGGCGCGCCTGCTGCACTGGCTGATGGCGCTGATGATCATTGCCATGCTGTTTATCGGCGCCGGCATGGTGGCCTCGGTGTCCGAGCGCCATGAGTGGTTGATCCACCTGCACAAGCCGCTGGGCATTGCCATTCTGCTGCTGGTGATCGTGCGCCTGGTCGTGCGCTTTTCCACCCGGCAACCGCCACTGCCGGCGGACCTGCCGGGCTGGCAGGCGTTGGCGGCCAAGGCCTCCCATGTGCTGCTGTACGCGCTGATGCTGATCCTGCCGCTGCTGGGCTGGGCGATGATTTCGGCGGCGGGCGACCCGGTGATGCTTGGCAGTTCGCTGCAGCTGCCGTCGCTCCTGCCGGCCAATGCCCCGCTGTTCGCCTGGTTGCGCAAGGCCCACGGCTTTCTCGCCTACCTGCTGTTCCTGACGGTGCTGCTGCATCTGGCGGCGGCGCTGTTCCATGGCTGGGTGCGCCGCGACGGGGTGCTGGAAAGCATGCTGCGCGGCAAGGACTGAGAGCAGGGCGGTGCGCTCAAGAGCCCTGGCAATGTGTTTCAACCGGCACACACCGGGGCTTTGCGCGGGTTCAGGCTCCACCGCCAGTACAGCAGCGCCACGCCATTGATCGCGGCGCCCAGCAGGCATACCCCGGTCCAGCCCGCCCAGGCGTACAGGGCGGTGGCGCCGATCGAGCCGCTGGCGCTGCCGATCGAATAGAACAGCATGTAGCCCGCGGCCAGGCGGCTCTGGGCCTCGGGGCGGGTGCTGTAGATCAGGCTCTGGCTGGTGACATGCACCGCCTGCAAACCCAGGTCGAAGACGATCACCCCCAGCAGCAGGGCCCAGAGCGACGATTGGGTGTAGGCGATCGGCAACCAGGAGGCCAGCATCAGGCTCAGCGCCAGGCCGCTGGTCCATTGTCCCAGGCCACGGTCGGCCAAGCGTCCGGCACGCGAGGCGCCCAGGGCACCGGCGGCGCCGGCGAGGCCGAACAGGCCGATCTCGGTGTGCGACAGCGACAGCGGCGGGGCGCTCAGGGGCAGCACCAGCGGGGTCCATAACACGGTGCCGGCGCCGAAGATCAGCATCGCCAGCACCGCTCGATCGCGCAGGACCTTTTCTTCGCGGAACAGGCCGAACAGCGAACGGATCAGTTGGCCGTAGCTGTGCATTGCCGCCGGTTGCTCGACCTTGGGCAGCACCCGCCACAACAGCAGCGCCATCAGCAGGGTCAGCCCGGCCGACAGCAGGTACACCGAACGCCAGCCGGCCAGGTCGGCCATGGTTCCCGAGACCGTGCGCGCCAACAGGATCCCGAGCACGATGCCGCTGGTCACGCTACCCACCACCTGGCCACGTTCGCCTGGCGCGGCCAGGTTGGCGGCATAGGCCACCAGCACCTGGGTCACCACCGCGAGCAGCCCGGTCAGGGCCATGCCCAGCAACAGCCAAGTGCTGTCCGCCGCCAGCGCCACCATCAACAGGGCCACGACCGACAAGCTCGTCTGGCCGACGATCAGGCGCCGGCGGTTCAGCAGGTCGCCCAGCGGCACCAGGAACAGCAGGCCGAGACCGTAGCCGACCTGGGTCAGGGTGATGACCAGGCCGATGGTCGCTCGCGGCATGTCCAGGCTGTGGGCCATGGCATCGAGCAGGGGTTGGGCGTAATAGACATTGCCCACCGCCAGCCCGCAGGCAATGGCAAAGAGCAGCACCACCGACGCCGGAATGGTGGCGGATGGCAAAGGGGCGATTGCGGCTGTCATGCTCGGCTCCGTGAGTTCTGGTTGCTTTATGAAACCAGTTGTACGGTAGAGAGGCTGGTTTTATATTGCAACCACTTTCCTGTCGCGAGTCTGCATCATGGTCAAACGCACAAGCCTGGAGGGCGCCGAGTGCCCGGTGGCCCGTTCGCTGGACGCTATCGGTGACTGGTGGTCGCTGCTGATCATTCGTGATGCCTTTGACGGCATCCGCCGCTTCAGCGAGTTCCAGCGCAATCTGGGGATGGCCAAGAACATCCTCGCTGCCCGCCTGCGGACCCTGGTGGCCCACGGCATCTTCGAGGTGCTGCCGGCGTCCGACGGCAGTGCCTATCAGGAGTACGTGCTGACGCAGAAGGGCAACGGCCTGTTCAACCTGATCATCGGTCTGCGGCAGTGGGGCGAGGCGTATTTCTACGAGGAGGGGGAAGCGCATTCGCTGATGGTCGACCGCGAGCAGGGGCTGCCGCTGCGACCGCTGGAGCTGCGCTCGGCGGATGGGCGCTTGCTCGGGCCCGAGGATTGCCGGCGGGTGCCGGTGCAATAGGCGCCGGCCGCGGTTCGCGCCGCGGCCAGCGCAGCAGGATCAGCGCAGGATGCCGACCATGTCGGCCACGGTGCTGAGGACGTCCTTGCCCAGTTGCATCGAGCGTTTGCCCGACCAGCCGGTGAGCGGGTTGGGGTTGTCGTCGTGGTCCTTGAACGGCATTTCCAGGGTCAGCGACAGGCAGTCGAACTTCTCGCCGACGCTGTTGCAGGCCAGGGTCATATTGGCTTCGCCGGGCTTGTCCCTGGTGTAGCCGTGGGTGGTCTGGAAGTCCCGGGTCTTGTGTTTCAGGTGGCTGCGGAAGTGCTCCTCGAGCTTGGCCAGGCGCGGCGTGTAGCCCGGGTTGCCTTCGCAGCCGGCGGTGAACACATGGGGGATTTCTTCGTCGCCGTGCACGTCGAGGAACAGGTCGACGCCGTACTGCTCCATCTGCTGCTGGACGAACAGCACTTCCGGGCTGAGCTCCTGGCTGGCGCTCTGCCAGGCGCGGTTCAGGTCCTGGCCCATGGCGTTGGTGCGCAAGTGACCGTGGAAGGCGCCGTCGGGGTTCATGTTCGGCACCAGGTACAGATCGGCGCTGGCCAGCAGCCTGTTCAGCTCGGCATCGTCACGGTGCTGCAGGCGTTCGATCACGCCCTCCATGAACCATTCGGCCATGTGCTCGCCAGGGTGCTGCTGGGCGATGATCCAGACCTTGCGTCGGCCTTCGCCGCCGCTGCCTTTGCGCAGCAGCTGGATATCGCGACCCTCGACGCTTTTGCCGGTGGCCAGCAGTTCGGCGCCGGCCTTGATCAGCGCCTGCTCGATCAGCCAGTCATGCCGGCCGCGGCTGTAGGGTTCGAAATAGGCGAACCAGGCGTGGGTCTGGGTGGCTTCAAGGCAGAAGCGCAGGGTGTCGCCTTCAAAAATCGTCGGCACGCGGAACCAGTTGACGTGGTCGTAGGACGCCACCGCCTGATAACCGCTCCAGGCCTTGTTGTACGAGGACTTGCTGGCATTACTCAGGCGGAACCAGTGTTCCTGGCCGACACGCAGGCCGCTGGCCTTGAAGTGGAACCACTGGAAATGCGCGCTGCGAGTATCGGGCTTGATGGCCAGCAGGACTTGCGAGGGGTTGCTGGCATCCAGTACTTCGATATTGCCGCTGTCGAAATTGGCAGAGATTTGAAACGAGCTTTGAGCCACGGTCATGGTCGATTCCTGAACAGGATTTTTTATGGCCGTTACTTTAGCAAGGCAGGGAAAATACCGGGGTAATTTCCACGGGAGAGGGGGGCGTCGTCCTTGACGCGAAAGCAGCTTAGAAGCTATGCGATTGATTCTCAAGCGCTGTTTTTGCATTTGCGAGCCGTTGCGGCGGGCGTCGGCTTGCAATGAGGCATTCTTTTGCTATCATCGCCGCCAATTTAGCGGGACCCAGTCTTCATTAGCCTGAAGCCAAGCCAGAAAAACTGGCAGAAAAAAAAGACCCGGCAAAAAGCCGGGTCAAAAACCGTGATTAGCCTGATGAGGAGATAATCCAGGAGTCCGACCTAAGGTCTCTTGGGTTATCGACTGATCTCGCGACCAGTTGCTTGCAATAATAATCATTATCATTTGCAAGTCAAATGTTTTTCCCCGCCGTTTAGAAAATAATTTCCTGTCCCTGTTGTCAGCCTTGTTCATCGGCCGGATCGGCCGTGGGCGAATTCTGCCGCGCCTCTCATTCCTGGCGCTGGCTGTCCAGCGAGCGATCCACCAGCGCCTTGGCCATGTCGATCATGTGCACCACGGAAAACGCCAGGTCCCGCCGGGTTCCCCGCAGGTGGTCGGCGGCCTCGTAGGCGCTGGCCGCGGCACAACGCAGCAGGTCGGAAGCGTGGATCATCGCTTCCTCGCTGCTGATGCTGTCTTTGACTTCGAAGAACTTCTCGTCGATCGACGCTTCTGCAATAGCCGGCTTCAAGTAGTAGTCCATGGCCCGGCGGGCGGCCTCGCTGTCCTTGAGGGCGTTGAAGCCGACATCGGTTTCCAGTTCCGGTGCATCTTTGCTGGTTGTGCTCATGAGCGGTTCCATCCTTTGACGTGGAATAAGAGGGTCTGAGGAATGGTAATACTTAATGTATTTGTGACTAGGTTTCAAATACTACAACTTGTGTGTTGAGGGCGGAAATACACAACGTATTGTTCCGGTCCATGGACAAATGGATCGAGTTGGTTAAATCCAACATGAAGGACCGCAAGGTCACACAAGAAAAGCTCGCGGAGCGCCTGGGCATGTCCCAGGGCGGCATCGGCCATTGGCTGAGCAAACGGCGCCAGCCGAAGATCGAAGACATGAACCGGGTGCTGGAAGAAATCGGCCTGGGTTTTCTCGAAGTCGCGCTGGTGATCCGCGAAAAACCACAGGTGGATGACGAGGGCCAGTTGCTGCTGGAAGGGCCGTCACTGGTGCAGAAGTACAACCCGTACTTTCGCTACCCGGTCAGCGACTGGCGGGGCGTTGGCGAGGTGCGCGAGGCCGGTGGCGCGGGCTACGCCGCCGAGCGTTACGAGCTCTCCGACTACCAGGCCGAAGGCTCGGCGTTCTGGCTGGTCGTGGTGGGCGACGCGATGATTGCCCCGAGCGGCCTGAGCATCGCCCAGGACATGTTGATCTTGGTGGATCCGGCGGTGGAAGCGGTTCCCGGCAAGCTGGTGATCGTGCAATGCCCGGGCAGTACCGAAGCGATTTTCCGCAAGCTGGTGGAAGAGGGTGGGCAACGTTATCTGGTGCCGTTGAATCCGACTTATCCGAAGACGCTTTACAGCGATGAGTGTCGGATTATTGGTGTGGTAGTGCAGGCTACCGCTAAATTCTGACGTAAAAATACGATCGTTCCCGCAAGGCTGCGGGAACGATCTTCTGCCTCAGGAGCTTATTCCAGCTCCACCAGGGCACTTCCCTCACTGACCATCTCGCCTTCCTGGCAATACAGCGCCTTGACCACCCCGGCTTGCGGTGCGCGGATGCTGTGTTCCATCTTCATCGCCTCCAGAACCACCAGTTGCGCGCCGGCTTCGACACTCTGCCCGGCCTGCACCAGGACCCGCACGATGCTGCCGTTCATGGGCGCGGTCAGGCCGCCATGATGACTGTGGCTGGCCTCCACCGCGGCAATCGGGTCATAGGCCGTGACCCGGTGCATCTCGCCCTGCCACTGCAGGTACAGGCTGTCGCCCTGGCGAATCGCCCGGTGCTGCTGGCGCAGTCCCTTGTGTTCGATCGACAGCTGTTCGCCGTGCAAGGCAATGGCCGCGTTGGTGTCCAGCTTGATCGCCCGGTCCTGGCCCTCGCAGTCGAGGTGCAGCACGGTTTCCCGCGGCAGGCCGATGCGCAGGCCATTGGCCTTGGCCCAGGGGGAATGACGGTCGTCGGCGCGCAGCTGGTCCGGCTGACTCTGGGCGAACGCCTGGGCGGCGGCTTGCCAGAACTCGTCGCTCAAGGCGGTGGCCGGTGGCAGCAACTGATCCTGATAGCGCGGGATAAAGCCGGTATCCAGCTCGGCGGCGGCGAAGGCCGGGTGGGCGATGATGCGCCGCAGGAACGCCAGGTTGGTCTTCAGCCCGCCGATGGCGAACTCGTCGAGCATCCCCAGCAGACGCAAACGCGCCTGCTCGCGGTTCTCGCCCCAGGCGATCAGCTTGCCGAGCATAGGGTCGTAGAACGGCGACACGCTGTCGCCTTCCTCGACGCCGCTGTCCACTCGCCGTCCAGGGCCCGCCGCCGATTCGCGGTACAACGCCAGGCGCCCGGTGGCCGGGAGGAAATCGTTGCCCGGGTCCTCGGCGTACAGCCGCACTTCGATCGCATGCCCGATCAGCGGCACCTGATCCTGGGTGATCGGCAGCGCTTCGCCCTGGGCCACGCGGATTTGCCAGGCCACCAGGTCCAGCCCGGTGATGGCTTCGGTGACCGGGTGCTCCACTTGCAGGCGGGTGTTCATTTCCATGAAGAAGAATTCGCCGCGGGCGTCCAGCAGGAACTCCACGGTGCCGGCGCCGACGTAACCTATGGCCTGCGCCGCGCGTACCGCGGCTTCGCCCATGGCCTTGCGCTGTTCGGCGCTCAGGCCGGGGGCTGGGGCTTCTTCAACGACTTTCTGGTGGCGTCGCTGGATCGAGCAATCGCGCTCGTTGAGGTACAGGCAGTTGCCGTGCTGGTCGGCGAACACCTGGATCTCCACGTGGCGCGGCTTGAGCACGTACTTTTCCACCAGCATCCGCGAGTCGCCGAAGGACGACTGCGCCTCCCGCTGGGCCGAGGCCAGGGCTTCGGCCAGCTGGCTGACGTCCTCCACCACTTTCATGCCCTTGCCGCCACCGCCGGCGGTGGCCTTGAGCAGCACCGGGTAGCCGATGCGTTCGGCGGCGACGCGGAAGGTTTCCAGGTCCTGGGCTTCGCCGTGGTAACCGGGGACCAGGGGCACGCCGGCGGTTTCCATCAGCGCCTTGGCCGCCGACTTGCTGCCCATGGCGTCGATGGCCGACGCCGGCGGGCCGAGGAAGATCAGGCCGGCGGCTTCGATGGCGCGGGCGAAGCCGGCGTTTTCCGAGAGAAAGCCGTAGCCGGGGTGAATCGCCTGGGCGCCGCTGGCGTTGGCGGCGGCGATCAGTTTGTCGATCTGCAGGTAGCTGTCGGCGGCCTTGCTGCCGCCCAGGTCGACGCGCAGGTCGGCTTCGCGGCTGTGGCGGGCGTCACGGTCGGTGGCGCTGTGCACGGCCACTGTGGTCAGGCCCAGGGCCTTGGCGGTGCGCATCACGCGGCAGGCGATCTCGCCGCGGTTGGCCACCAGCAGGGTGGTCAGGACAGGGGCGCTCATCAACGCGGCTCCTTGGTGGTCGGGGCGGGCTGCCAGCTGGGCGGGCGTTTTTGCAGGAAGGCGCGCAGGCCTTCCTGGCCTTCGGGGCTGACGCGGATGCGGGCAATGGCGTTTTCGCAGTAGCGACGCAGGGCCGGGGTCAGGGCGCCGTTGCCGACTTCGCGCAGCAGGTCTTTGCTGGCGCGCATGGCGCACGGGCTGTTGAGCAACAGGTTGTCGATCCACGACGCCACTTGTCGCTCCAGCTCGGTTGCCGGGTAGCTTTCCGACAGCAGGCCGATTTCCCGGGCGCGCTGGCCGCTGAAGCGCTCGGCGGTCAGGGCGTAGCGGCGTGCCGCGCGTTCACCGATGGCTTGCACCACGAACGGGCTGATCACTGCCGGGGCCAGGCCGATGCGGACTTCCGAGAGGCAGAACTGTGCGTCGTCGGCGCCGATGGCCATGTCGCAGCAACTGATCAGGCCCAGGGCGCCACCAAAGGCCGCGCCTTGCACCACGGCCAGGGTCGGGATCTTCAGCTTGGCCAGGTTGTACATCAGCTCGGCCAGCTCGCGGGCGTCGTCGAGGTTGGTGTGGTAGTCGAGTTCGGCCGACTGCTGCATCCAGGCCAGGTCGGCGCCGGCGCTGAAGTGCTTGCCGCGGCCGCGTACCAGCAAGAAACGCAGGGCCGGATCGCTTTGCACCTGATCCAGGGCGAGGATCAGCTCGCGAATCATTTCGGCGTTGAAGGCGTTGTTCTTTTCTTCACGGCTGAACCACAGGGTGGCGAAACCACGCGGGTCCTTCAGCAGTTCCAGGGTGTTGAAGTCGTTCATGTCGATTGCGCTCCGGGTCACATGCGGAACACGCCGAAGCGGCTCTGTTCGATAGGGGCGTTGAGGGACGCGGACAAGGCCAGCGCCAGCACGTCGCGGGTCTGCGCCGGGTCGATGACGCCGTCGTCCCACAGCCGGGCGCTGGAGTAATACGGATGGCCCTGGTGCTCGTACTGATCGAGGATCGGCTGTTTGATCTCGGCTTCCTGGGCGGCGCTGAAAGTCTGTCCGCCACGTTCGGCCTGCTCGCGCTTGACTTGCACCAGCACCCCGGCGGCCTGCTCGGCGCCCATCACGCCGATCCGCGCGTTGGGCCACATCCACAGGAAACGTGGGTCGTAGGCACGGCCGCACATGCCGTAGTTACCGGCGCCGAAGCTGCCGCCGATGATCACCGTGAACTTCGGCACCTTGGCGCAGGCCACCGCGGTCACTAGCTTGGCACCGTGCTTGGCGATGCCGCCGGCTTCGTATTTCTGCCCGACCATGAAGCCGGTGATGTTCTGCAGGAACAGCAGCGGGATGCCGCGCTGGCAGGCCAGCTCGATAAAGTGCGCGCCTTTCTGCGCGGCCTCGGCGAAGAGGATGCCGTTGTTGGCGAGGATGGCGATCGGGTAGCCGTGCAGGTGGGCGAAACCGCACACCAGGGTGGTGCCGAACAGCGCCTTGAACTCATCGAAGACCGAACCGTCCACCAGCCGCGCGATGACTTCGCGCACATCGAAGGGTTGCTTGGCGTCCGCCGGAATCACCCCGTACAGCTCGTCGCTGGCATACAGCGGGACGATCGGCGCGCGTTGCTGCAACTCGCCCTGCTTGCGCCAGTTGAGGTTGGCGATGCTGCGCCGGGCCAGCGCCAGGGCGTGTTCGTCGCTGTCGGCGTAGTGGTCGGCGACACCTGAGATCTTGCAGTGCACATCGGCGCCGCCAAGGTCTTCGGCGCTGACCACTTCACCAGTGGCGGCCTTCACCAGCGGCGGGCCGGCGAGGAAGATGGTGGCCTGTTCGCGGACCATGATCGCTTCGTCGGCCATGGCCGGCACGTAGGCGCCACCGGCGGTGCAGGAACCCATGACCACGGCGATCTGCGGGATGCCCTGGGCGCTCATGTTGGCCTGGTTGAAGAAGATCCGCCCGAAGTGCTCGCGGTCGGGGAACACCTCGTCCTGGCGCGGCAGGTTGGCGCCACCGGAGTCCACCAGGTAGATGCAGGGCAGGCGGTTCTGCTGGGCGATGGCCTGGGCGCGCAGGTGTTTTTTCACGGTCAGCGGGTAGTAGGAGCCGCCTTTCACCGTGGCGTCGTTGGCCACGATCATGCATTCGACACCCTCTACCCGGCCGATGCCGGCAATCACCCCGGCGGCCGGCACGTCTTCGCCATACACCTCATACGCCGCCAGTTGGCTGATTTCGAGGAAGGGCGAGCCCGGGTCGAGCAGGCGGTTGATACGCTCGCGCGGCAGCAGCTTGCCGCGCGAGGTGTGCCGTTCCTGGGCCTTGGCGCCACCGCCTTGCTGGACCTGGGCGAGCAGGGTGTGCAGGGCATCGACCTGGGCCAGCATGCTGGCAGCGTTCTGCGCGAACTCTGGTGATTTCGGGTTGAGCTGAGACTTCAGAATCATTGGGGCTCCCAGCGCAGCTCGAAGCGACAAGCTTCAAGCTGCAAGAGTAAATCGGCGTTACGGCAGCTATGGCTTGCCGCTTGTAGCTCGCAACTTGCAGCTGCTCTTACTTCGTCTCGTTAAAGAGTTCGCGACCGATCAGCATGCGGCGGATCTCGCTGGTGCCAGCGCCGATTTCATACAGCTTGGCGTCGCGCAGCAGGCGGCCGGCGGGGAATTCGTTGATGTAGCCGTTGCCGCCGAGGATCTGGATCGCGTCCAGGGCCATCTGGGTGGCGCGTTCGGCGCTGTAGAGGATCACCCCGGCGGCGTCCTTGCGCGTGGTCTCGCCACGTTCGCAGGCCTGGGCCACGGCATACAGGTAGGCGCGGCTGGCGTTGAGCTGGGTGTACATGTCGGCGACCTTGCCCTGGATCAGCTGGAACTCGCCGATGCTCTGGCCGAACTGCTTGCGGTCGTGGATGTAGGGCACCACCAGGTCCATGCAGGCCTGCATGATCCCGGTCGGGCCGCCGGAGAGCACCACGCGCTCGTAGTCCAGGCCGCTCATCAGTACCTTCACGCCGCCATTGAGCACGCCGAGGATGTTTTCTTCCGGCACTTGCACGTCATCGAAAAACAGCTCGCAGGTGTTGGAGCCGCGCATGCCCAGCTTGTCGAACTTGTTGCTGCGGCTGAAGCCTTTCCAGTCGCGCTCGACGATGAACGCGGTGATGCCGTGCGGACCCTTTTCCAGGTCGGTCTTGGCGTAGATCACGTAGGTGTTGGCGTCGGGACCGTTGGTGATCCAGGTCTTGCTGCCGTTGAGCACGTAGTGGTCGCCGCGCTTGTCGGCGCGCAGCTTCATCGAGACCACGTCGGAGCCGGCATTGGGTTCGCTCATGGCCAGGGCGCCGATGTGTTCGCCGCTGATCAGCTTGGGCAGGTATTGGCTTTTCTGTGCGTGGTTGCCGTTGCGGTTGATCTGGTTGACGCAGAGGTTGGAATGGGCGCCGTAGGAGAGGGCGACCGAAGCCGAGCCGCGGCTGATTTCTTCCATGGCCACCACGTGGGCCAGGTAACCCAGGCCGGCACCGCCGTATTCTTCCGGCACGGTGATGCCCAAGAGGCCCATGTCGCCGAACTTGCGCCACATGTCGGCGGGGAACAGGTTGTCGATGTCGATCTGTGCCGCCCGTGGCGCCAGCTCGGCCTTGACGAAGGCCTGCACCTGGTCGCGGAGCATGTCGATGGTTTCGCCGAGGGCAAAGTTCAGGGTCGGATAGCTCATGGGGGCACCTTCAAACTTGTTTTTATGTAAGGGAGTCGGGCTGTGGAGAGCGGCTGATTCAGCTCTCACCTTTACGTTAACGTAAGCCTGCGACGGGTGGCTGTCAATCACCCTTTACGTAAACGTCAACTTGCGCGAATCTGTAGGAGCCGAGCTTGCTGGCGATGAAGGATCACGCGGTCGTATAGCGACATCGCGGCGCTCCAATCGCGGGCAAGCCTCGCTCCTACAATAAAGACAATAGGGGGTCATCATGGATCAACCCGCACCCGCACCCGCGCCGGGGCGCAGCTACACTCGCGGCACCCAGGACAAAGCCTTGCTGGCGCTGACCATCGGTCAGGCGTTCGATCGCACGGTGGCGTCATACCCTCGGGGCGAAGCCCTGGTGGTGCGTCATCAGCAGCTGCGCTACAGCTGGCAGCAGCTGGCCGAAACCGTCGATTTGCATGCCCGGGCGCTGCTGGCCCTGGGGCTCAAGACCGGCGACCGGCTGGGCATCTGGGCCCCTAATTGTGCCCAGTGGTGCATCAGCCAGTTCGCCAGCGCCAAGATCGGCGCGATCCTGGTGAACATCAACCCGGCCTACCGCAGTTCCGAGCTGGAATACGTGCTCAAGCAGTCCGGTTGCCAGTGGCTGGTGTGCGCCGGTGCGTTCAAGACCTCCGACTACCACGCCATGTTGCAGGGCCTGGCACCCGAGCTGGCGCAGCAGTCCATCGGCCAGCTACAGAGCGAACGCCTGCCGGATTTGCGCGGCGTGATCAGCCTCGACGCGCAGCCGCCGTCGGGTTTTCTGCCCTGGTCGCAGCTGGCCGACCTGGGGGCCGGCGTCAGTGTCGAAGCGCTGCGCGAACTCCAGGACAGCCTGGACCCCGACCAGGCGGTGAATATCCAGTACACCTCCGGCACCACCGGTTTCCCCAAGGGCGCGACCCTCAGCCACTACAACATCCTCAACAACGGCTATATGGTCGGCGAGAGCCTGGGCCTGGGCCACGAGGACCGCCTGGTGATTCCGGTGCCGCTGTACCACTGCTTCGGCATGGTCATGGGCAATCTGGGCTGCGTGACCCACGGCACCACCATGATCTACCCCAACGATGCCTTCGATCCGCTGCTGACCCTGAGCGCCGTGGCCGAGGAAAAGGCCACCGGGCTGTATGGCGTGCCGACCATGTTCATCGCCATGCTCGACCAGCCACAACGGGCCGAGTTCGACCTGTCGAGCCTGCGCACCGGGATCATGGCCGGGGCCACCTGTCCGATCGAGGTGATGCGCCGGGTGATCAGCGAGATGCACATGAGCGAAGTGCAGATCGCCTACGGCATGACCGAAACCAGCCCGGTGTCGTTGCAGACCGGCCCGGCGGACGACCTCGAACTGCGCGTGACCACGGTCGGCCGCACCCAGCCGCAGCTGGAAAGCAAAATCATCGACGAGGCGGGTAATATCGTGCCGCGCGGCACCATCGGCGAGCTGTGCACCCGCGGTTACAGCGTGATGCTGGGCTACTGGAACAACCCGCAGGGCACGGCTGAAGCCATCGACCAGGCCGGCTGGATGCACACTGGCGACCTGGCGACCATGAACGAGCAGGGTTACGTGTGCATCGCCGGGCGCAACAAGGACATGATCATCCGCGGCGGCGAAAACATTTATCCGCGCGAACTGGAGGAGTTTTTCTTCACCCATCCGGCGGTGGCCGACGTGCAAGTGATCGGCATCCCGTGCTCGAAATACGGCGAAGAGATTGTCGCCTGGATCAAGTTCCACCCCGGCCACACGGCCAGCGAGGAGGAGCTGCAGGCCTGGTGCAAGGAGCGTATCGCTCACTTCAAGACGCCGCGTTACTTCAAGTTCGTCGAGGAGTTCCCGATGACCGTGACCGGCAAGATCCAGAAGTTCAGGATGCGCGAGATCAGCATCGAGGAGTTGCGCGGGCATTCCTGATGTCATCGCGAGCAAGCTCGCTCTTTGTAGGAGCGAGCTTGCTCGCGATAGCGACCCCAAGGTCGCCGCCGAATCAGGGAAGAAAACAGGAATGGCAGAAAGCACAAAGGGGAGCCGAAGCTCCCCTTTAATTTTGTCGTTGCGTGCTCTTTTTTTATTATTGAGGGGCGGTCTGTTGTTGTTTTTGGCAACCGTTACCCTTTACCGCTGTTTTTGGCGATCCCCATCCGGGATCAAGAGCAAACGTATTTTTTTGAGCGCTGATCTATTTTCTCGCTTGAGCGACCAACCAGTTCGGGAGCTACCTTGGGGTAGTTTTATTGTTCTCTGCCCGGTTGCGGGTGGCTCTTGTTGTTGAAGACACCCTGGAAAACACATCCTCTCCAAAAAAATCTGTTAGCTGCGTCTCTGCCGTGTTGTTTTTGTTATGTCAGAGTCGTTTCGTCTTATTTTTATTAGCTTTGCTGCTTTTTATTCTTGTTATGCCAGAGATATAGCAGAAGCCATGCCAACTTTTTAAAGTCCTTTAAAATCAATGGTTTGATAAAAATGGCATTTCATCTGTACCGCTAGAAAATCGACAAACTGTTTCCGTGTTACCCGTTTCGAGCGTGCGCCAGAGCAGTCGGTAACACCCTGAAACAGGCAACCCCCTCAACCTGGGTAACGGGCCTTGGCGACGCGCGAGCCGGTGGGCCGCCCCAGCACGGAGCAGATCTGCTGGCCGGCGAGGATCAGGCGCTCCATGTCGATACCAGTTTTGATGCCCAGCCCATTGAGCAGGTACAGCACGTCCTCGCTGGCGACGTTACCGCTGGCGCCCTTGGCGTAGGGGCAGCCGCCGAGCCCGGCGATGGAGCTGTCGAACACCGCGATGCCTTCCAGCAGGCTGGCGTAGATATTGGCCAGGGCCTGGCCGTAGGTGTCGTGGAAGTGCCCGGCGAGCTTGTCCCGCGGGACATGGGCGGCCACCACCTCGAACATCCGCCGGGTAGCGCCGGCGGTGCCGGTGCCGATGGTGTCGCCCAGGGACACTTCGTAGCAGCCCATGCTGTACAGCTCGCGGGCGACCACGGCGACCTGTTCCGGCGCCACCTCGCCTTCGTAAGGGCAGCCCAGCACACAGGACACGTAACCGCGCACGGTAACGCCATGCTGTTTCGCCGCCTCCATGATCGGCACGAAGCGCTCCAGGCTCTCGCTGATGGAGCAATTGATGTTGCGCTGGGAGAAGGACTCGGAGGCGGCGGCGAACACCGCGACCTCCTTGACCCCGGCGGCCACGGCATCTTCGAAGCCGCGCAGGTTCGGGGCGAGGGCGCCGTAGGTCACTCCCGGCTTGCGCTGGATTTGCGCGAACACCTCGGCGGACCCGGCCATCTGCGGCACCCATTTGGGCGAGACGAAACTGCCGACTTCTATATAGCCGAGCCCGGCCGCGCTCAGGGCGTCCACCAGTTGCACCTTGTCGGCGACGCTGATGGGCTGGGCTTCGTTCTGTAAACCGTCGCGAGGACCGACTTCGACCAGGCGCACATGGGTGGGGAGGGACATGGGGCTTTACCTTTTATATGTAGGGCCGCTGATGTAGCCGCTGCCGCAGGCTGCGATCGTCGACGAAGTCGACGCAAAACCAGGCGCTACGGTCTGTCTGGCAGATTATCTGTGTTACTGGTGCGGCCGCTTTGCGGGCGACCGTAATCGGGGCGGTTACTGCACGGCGCTTTTCTGATTCTGAATGGTCTGCTCCAGCGCCTGGGTGCAGCGCTCTTCCGCGGTGTCCAGCTCCAGCTTCATCTGTTCGATGTCCAGCAACTGCTGCTCCAGCTGCTCGCGGCGCTCGGCGATTTTCGCCAGCATGCTGTGCAACTGCTTCAGGTTGCCGCTGCTGGGGTCGTAGAGTTCGATCAGCTCGCGGCATTCGGCCAGGGAGAAGCCGATGCGCTTGCCGCGCAGGATCAACTTCAGGCTGACCTTGTCCCGTGGCGAGTAGATGCGTTCCTGGCCACGGCGTTCGGGGGCGAGCAGGCCTTGTTCTTCATAAAAGCGGATGGCCCGGGTGGTGATGTCGAGCTCGCGGGCGAGGTCGGAAATGCTGTAGGTCTGGCTGCTCATGGGGGCACTCGAAAAAGGTCTTGGCGTTAAGCTAATTCGAGGTTGACGTATACGTCAAGCAAGATGCAACCCTATCCGCAGGCACGAGGCTTGCCCGCGATGGATACGCTGAGGTTTCCCTGAACCGCCACGTTCTCCCTTATCGCGGGCAAGCCTCGCTCCTACAGATTACTTTTCGAGTTTTTTCTCGTGGGCCGTCACCTGCTGGCACAACTCGATCATCTGTTCGCGCATCCAGCGGTTGGCCGGGTCCTGGTCGGTGCTTTCGTGCCAGTAGAGGTGGGTTTCCAGCGGCGGCACGTCGTTGACCGGCAGGTTGAACGCCTGCAGGTCATGGCGCCGGGCGAAGCGCTCGGGCACGGTCATGACCATGTCGGTCTGTTGCAGCACTTGCGAGGCCATCAGGTAATGCTGGGAGCGCAGGGCGATCTTGCGCTGGATGCCCATCTTGCCCAACGCCAGGTCGACATAACCCAGGCCGCTGCGGCGACTGGAAATGTGGATATGGGTCAGCGACAGGTAGTCGTCGAGGCTGAGTTTTTCCTTGTTCGCCAGCGGGTGGCTCTTGCGCATGGCGCAGACGTAGCGGTCTTCCATCAGCTTGACGTGGCGGA
Organism: Pseudomonas sp. B3G-3; assembly: GCF_028640915.1. Classification (NCBI taxonomy): domain Bacteria; kingdom Pseudomonadati; phylum Pseudomonadota; class Gammaproteobacteria; order Pseudomonadales; family Pseudomonadaceae; genus Pseudomonas; species Pseudomonas sp. B3G-3. Next base: position 88,402 of record NZ_JAQZAB010000057.1, read on the forward strand.
CCTGCGGGTCGGTGTTGAGCGGGGCATCGACGGCGAAATCCAGGCGGCCGGCGGCCAGTTCCTTGGTGGTTTCCCGGCGCTTGGACAGGAAGCTCTCGATGATCACCGTCGGGGCCAGGCGCCGCAGGCGCTGGAACAGCGGCGGCAGGATCACCGCCTCGGTCAGGTCGGTCATGCTGATGCGGTAGGTCTTGACCGCCTGCAAGGGATTGAAGATGCGGCTTTCCTGCACCGACACCCGCAGCAGCGACAGGGCGTTGCGCACCGGGCCGATGATGTTCTGCGCCATGGGCGTGGGCACCATGCCCTGGGCGGTTCGTACGAACAGCGGGTCGTTGAAGGTCTCGCGCAGGCGGGCCAGGGCGTTGGAGACAGCGGGCTGAGTGATGCCGACGATCTGCCCGGCGCGGGTCAGGTTGGCTTCGGTGTAGATCGCGTCGAAGACGATGAAAAGGTTGAGGTCGACCTTGCTCAGATTCATTGCGCTGCACTCTTATTGTTAGGGTCGGGAGGGATGGGTTGATGGCCTGCCTGATCAGTCAATCATATATCGGTGATGAATGTTAATACACGCCGAGAATAGGCTAGGTAAATTTTCGTAAGCTGTTCTAGCATCGGTTCCATGCCCTCAACCACCTTGCCAAGAAGGTAGCTGCCCATGGATTTCGCCTATTCACCCAAGGTTCAGGAACTGCGTGAGCGCGTGACCGCGTTCATGGACACTTATGTCTATCCGGCTGAAGCCGTGTTCGAGCGCCAGGTCGCCGAAGGCGATCGCTGGCAGCCGACGGCGATCATGGAAGAGCTCAAACTCAAGGCCAAGGCCGAGGGCCTGTGGAACCTGTTCTTGCCCGAGTCGGAACTCGGCGCCGGCCTGACCAACCTCGAATACGCGCCGCTGGCGGAAATCATGGGCCGTTCCCTGCTGGGGCCGGAACCCTTCAACTGCTCGGCACCGGACACCGGCAACATGGAAGTGCTGGTGCGTTACGCCAATGAAGAGCAGAAGCAACGCTGGCTGGAGCCGCTGCTGCGCGGCGAGATCCGCTCCGCCTTCGCCATGACCGAGCCGGACGTGGCATCGTCCGACGCCACCAACATGGCCGCCCGCGCCGTGCGTGATGGCGACGAATGGGTGATCAACGGCAAGAAGTGGTGGACCTCGGGGGCCTGCGACCCGCGCTGCAAGATCCTGATCTTCATGGGCCTGAGCAACCCGGACGCACCGCGCCACCAGCAGCACTCGATGATCCTGGTGCCGGTCGACACCCCCGGGGTGAAGATTGTCCGGCCGCTGCCGGTGTTCGGTTACGACGACGCCCCCCACGGCCATGCCGAAGTGCTGTTCGACAACGTACGGGTGCCGTACGAGAACGTGCTGCTGGGCGAGGGTCGTGGCTTCGAGATCGCCCAGGGTCGCCTTGGCCCGGGCCGGATTCACCACTGCATGCGCTCGATCGGCATGGCCGAGCGCGCACTGGAGTTGATGTGCAAGCGTGCGGTGAGCCGTACCGCGTTCGGCAAGCCGCTGGCGCGCCTGGGCGGTAACGTCGACAAGATCGCCGATTCGCGGATGGAGATCGACATGGCGCGCCTGCTGACCCTGAAGGCGGCGTACATGATGGACACCGTCGGTAACAAAGTGGCGAAAAGCGAAATCGCCCAGATCAAGGTGGTGGCGCCGAACGTGGCCTTGAAGGTGATCGACCGGGCCATCCAGATTCATGGCGGGGCCGGGGTCTCCAACGATTTCCCGCTGGCCTACATGTACGCCATGCAACGCACCCTGCGCCTGGCCGACGGCCCGGACGAAGTGCACCGCGCGGCTATCGGCAAGTTCGAAATCGGCAAGTACGTGCCCAAGGAAATGCTGCGCAGCGGGCATTAAAAACGATCGTGGGCTCCGCTCCTACAGAATCTTCCGTAGGAGCGAGGCTTGCCCGCGATAACGTCCTCGATTACGCCGCCGATTTTCCCTCCCTCAATACACCCAGACCTCCACCCGCCGATTCTTGATCCGTCCCTCGTCCGCGGTATTGGCCGCGACCGGCATCTGCGCGCCAAAACCGCGGATCTCGCGCAGCACCACACCGTTTCTCACCAGTTCCCGGCGCACGGTCATCGCCCTCAGCTTGGACAGCAGCGCCGCGCGTGCCGGATCGTTCTTGGCGTCGCCGAAGCCGACCAGGGTCACGCGCTTGGCTAGTTTGTCGTGGCGCTTGAGAAAATCCAGGACCCGTGTCAGATCCTGGTGCGCCTTGTTGTCGAGGGTGGCGCTGCCTTCCTCGAAGCGAAAGTTCACGGTCAGGCGCTGCGCCTGCCGGGCGATGGCCTGGTACCCCTCGGGCATCTGCGGGGCGGGGGTGACGCTCATGGCCAGCACCGTCTGCGCAATAAAACCGTTGGCCGCGACTATCGCCTGGCCCCTGGGGCTCTGGGCGAAACGCACCAGGGCGCGGGCCCAGGGGTTTTGCTCATCGGGTGGCAGGTAGAAGTACAGGCGCCGTGACAGCGGGTAGTCCTCGGTAGCGATCAGGCTGTCGAGGGGCAACATCGGTTGCGAGCCGCCGTCGACGATCGCCACGGCCTTGGCCTGGCGCACATAAGGCAGGCCGATAAAACCGATGCCCTGGGGATCGTGGCTGACCGCGTCGGAGAGCTGCTCGCTGGACTCGAAGCGTTGCGCCGTGGCGCTGAGGTTCTTGCCGCGTTGGGCCAGCACCAACTCCTTGAAGGTGTCGTAGGTGCCGGACCGGTCATCGCGGGCGTACAGGTGAATGGCACCGCCGATGCCACCCAGTTCTTCCCAGGTTTTCACCTCGCCGCTGAAGACCCGCGCCAGTTGTTCGGTGTCCAGCCGCGTCAGCGGGTTTTGCGGGTGGAGGATGATCGCCAGGCCGTCGATGGCGATCACCTGTTCGGCCTCGGGATCTTTCAGGTCGCCGAGGGCTTCCAGTTCCACCAGTTCGCTGTCCTTGATCGGCCGTGACGCGGCGGCGAGGTCGGCGCTGGCGTTCTTCAACGCGGCAAAGCCGGTACTGGAGCCATGGGCGGCGATCTCGACGAAAACGCGCCGGCCCTGGGCATCCTGGCCGGTCACCCGACGCTCGTTGTCTTTGCCTGAGGCCTCGATCCGTATGTCGAGCAAACCTTGTTCTTGCATCAGGCCCTTGACCAGGGCCGGGCCCAACGCGGCGCCGATGGTGTTGGAACCCTGGATGCGCAGCACCGGCTGGTCGCCGCCGGCCAGGGGCAGGGCGGCGAACACCGACCAGGGCAGGGCGTAGCAAACGAAGCCGACCAGCAGCAGGCAGAGGGTTCGGCACCAGAGGTCCCGTTCACTGACGGTACAAACGCGTGACATGCGGCAATGGCCTTCTATGGCGGGAGCGAGTGCGGCGAGATTAAGTCAGGGAGGTGACGGAGATATGACGGTTGATGCGGGTAATCAGAGTCTTCTCGTGGCTTTTCGGAATGCTCTTAAAGACCCGGCACGGCTGGCTCAGTACAGTTGAAAACTTTGTCTGGAGGGGAATTGGCGCAAGCCGATTCTCGTCTTCACCAGGCGTCGATGCAGCCCTGGCTGCAATTTGCTTGTGTCAAAGGAGTATGAAATGAGTGGCTGGTTCGAGCTGAAGCAATATGGCAGCGGAGGTTTCAGGTTCTTGCTGAAGTCCAAGGACGCGCAGACCATGCTTCAAAGCGACCGTTACCCTTGTCGTGAGAGTGTCGAGGCAGCCATCGCGCTGTTGCGCAAGCACTGCACGTCCCCGGGTAGTTACGAAAAGAAGATCGCCCCTGGTGGCAAATCCTACTTCAATCTCAAGGCCGGCAAGGAGGTGATCCTGGTCAGCCACCTGTATGACTCGGAGCCGACCCGTGAGTCCGCCATCGAGGCCATCATGCAGGCCGGCACCAGCACCCGGGTCGAGTTGTGTTGAGACGCTGAAGCCATAAAAAAGCCCATCGCAGGATGGGCTTTTTTGTGCCTGGCGATCAGCTCAGTTCGAGCCAGATCGGTGCGTGGTCGGAAGGCTTTTCCATGCCGCGCAGGTCGTAGTCGACCCCGGCATCCTTGATCCGTGGCAGCAGGCCGCGGGAGGCCATGATCAGGTCGATGCGCAGGCCGCGCTTGGGCTCGTCCTCGAAACCGCGGCTGCGGTAGTCGAACCAGCTGAAGCGATCGACCACCTCGGGATTGAGGTGACGGAAACTGTCGACCAGGCCCCAGTTCTTCAGGCGGTCCATCCACTCGCGCTCTTCCGGCAGGAAGCTGCACTTGCCGGTTTTCAGCCAGCGTTTCATGTTGTCCGGGCCGATGCCGATGTCGCAGTCTTCCGGGGAAATGTTCACATCACCCATGACCACCAGCGGCTGCTCGTTGCTGAAACGGGTTTCCAGCAGGTGCTGCAGGTCGCTGTAGAAACGCTGCTTGGCCGGGAACTTGGTGGGGTGGTCGCGGCTTTCGCCCTGGGGGAAGTAGCCGTTCATGATGGTTACCTGGGTGCCGTTGGCGTCGACGAAGGTGCCCCAGATAAAACGCCGCTGGGCGTCTTCATCGTCACCGTCGAAGCCTTTGTACAGGTCCAGTGGCGCCTGGCGCGAAAGCAGGGCGACGCCGTAGTGGCCTTTCTGCCCGTGGAAATTCACGTGATAGCCCAGCGCCTGGACTTCGGCCAGGGGGAACTGGTCGTCCGATACCTTGGTTTCCTGCAGGCCGATGATGTCCGGTTGATGCTTTTCGATCAGCGCCGCCAACTGATGGGGGCGGGCGCGCAGCCCGTTGATGTTGAACGAGACGATCTTCATGGTCGGCAGTCCTGGCAAAACTGCGATGCTAGCCGACAAGTCGCGCGGCGGCCAGCGTGGCGGCGTGGCGGCTGCGCTGCTAAGGTCCATGAGCAGCGCAGCGTAGTGGAACGATCGCGGGCCTGGAAGGCTCGTAGCTATGAAGCACATCAAGAACTGGCACATGTTCGCCGCCATTCAGCGCGGCCACTTCAAGCCGGCCCCAGGGGGGAGACCCATCGCCATGCCTGAAACCTCGACTGCCATCGCCGACATTCATATGCTCGACAGCGGCTACGCGCGCGAAGCCCGTTCCCTGCTGTACCAGGCTTATCGCCACGAGCCGACCTTCGCCTATCTGTTCGAGTCCGAACGCCCGGGTTACGAGCAGCGGGTGCGGGCCACGGTGCGGGAGCTGGTCAAGCAGCACTTCATTCAGGACCTGCCGGCCATTGGCCTGCTGGTCAACGACCGGCTGATCGGCATCGCCCTGATCGCGCCACCCCAGCGTCGCCTGGGCATTACCGAGAGCTGGGCCTGGCGCTTGCGCATGGTGCTCAGTACCGGTTTCCGTTGCACCCGGCGTTACCTGGACTATCACGCGGCAGTGCTGGGTTGCCTGCCCACCGACTCGGTGCACGTCCTGCCATTGCTGGGCGTGCACCCGCAGTTCCAGGGCAGGCATTTCGGTGAGCAGTTGCTGCAGGCGGTGCACAACTGGTGCGCGGTGGACGAGCATTCCCAGGGCGTGGTGCTGGACACCGGCAACCCGCGTTACCTGGCGTTCTATGAGCGCCAGGGTTACGAAGAGATTGGCGAGATCGCTGTCGGTCCGATCCGTGAGCACGTTTTCTTTCACGCCAACCCGCAGGTTCTGCAAAGCGCGACCGGCTGAACAGAACTTTCCTCACATTTGTGCGCTCTATCGGGCTCCCAGCTCGTGATAGCATTCGCGCCTATGAAGTTTTCAGGAAGATTCACCAGCGGCTTGTTGCTGCTGTTCACAAGCTGTGCGGCACTGGCGCAAAGCGAATTGGACGTCAGGGTCAAACCCTCCAACGATGAACTCAAGGTCAATGTGGAAGGCTACATTGGCGGGGTGGGCGATCGCGACGAGGAGGCGCTGCTGCGCTTCAGTCGTGGCGCCGAGGAGCAGGCCCGCAAGGCCGCCCAGGCCCTGGGCTACTACCAGCCGCAGATCAGCAGCGAAGTCAAAGGCGGCGAAAAGCCGCGTTTGGTGCTGAATATCGATCCTGGCGAGCCGGTGCACCTGCGCAACGTCACCATCCGGGTCGACGGCCCAGCGGCCTCCCTCAAGGGCTTTCGTGTGCCCAAAAGTGATCAGCTGAAAAGCGGCGCGGTCCTCAATCACGGTCATTACGAAGACGCCAAGCGGCTGATCCAGAACCAGGCGTCGCGCTACGGCTTTTTCAGCGGGCGTTTCACCCGGCAGAAGCTGGCCGTGGACCCCCAGGCTGGGGTGGCGGACATCGAACTGGTGTACGAAAGCGGTCCGCGCTACGCCCTGGGCAAGGTCAGTTTTGCCGGCGATACGCCGTTCGACGAAGACCTGCTGCAACGCATGGTGCCGTTCAAGGCCGGCACGCCCTACGATTCCGAACTGATCGCCGAACTCAACCAGGCGCTGCAATCGAGCGGCTACTTCGAAGGCGTGCGGGTCGACGCGGCGCCGACCGCGGCCGCCGCCGAGGTGATTCCGGTGGCGGTCCAGCTGGAAACCCGCAAGCCGCGCACCATGGGCCTGGGCCTGGGGTTTTCCACCGACGTCGGGCCGCGGGCCAAGGCCAACTGGACCCGGCACTGGGTCAATGCCCAAGGCCACAGCTATGGCTGGGAGGCGGAAATCTCCGCGCCGCGGCAGAACGTCGGCCTGTTCTACGACATACCGCTGGACCCGCCGCTGACCGACAAGCTGCGTTTTGCCGGCGGCTACCAGAACGAAGAAATCTCCAATACCGACACCCTGAGTAAACTGCTCACCCTCGGTCCCGAGTGGCACAGCAAGTTGCCCAGCGGCTGGCAGCGGGTCATCTCGCTGAAGTGGCAGCGCGAGGAATACCGCCTTGGCGACGACTCGGGCCTGAGTACCCTGTTGATGCCCGGCATCAGTTATTCCTACCTGCGCAGCGATAACCGCATCGACCCGCACAATGGCTATCGCCTGCAATTCGACAGCAAGGTGGCCAAGGAAGGGCTGGGCTCGGACACCAACCTGCTGTATGGCACCGTGCTGCTCAAGGGCCTGACCACGGTGTGGGACAACCACCGGTTTCTTGGCCGGGTGCAGTTCGGTGGCAGCGCCACCAACGGTTACAAGAAGGTCCCGCCATCGCTGCGCTTTTTCGCCGGTGGCGATCAGAGCGTGCGTGGTTACGATTACCAGAGCCTGTCGCCGGAGAACTCCGACGGCGACCGGATCGGCGGGCGCTACATGGTGGCCGGCAGCGTCGAGTACCAGTACTCCATCGCGGAAAAATGGCGCCTGGCGACCTTTGTCGACCAGGGCAACTCCTTCGACAAACTTGAACTGCCGAACCTCAAGACCGGGGTCGGCGTCGGTGTGCGCTGGATCTCCCCGGTGGGGCCGATCCGTCTCGACCTGGCCCGTGCGCTGGACGACGACGGCGGCATTCGCTTGCACTTTTCCATGGGGCCAGAGCTGTGAAGCGTGGTTTGAAGATCGCGGCGCTGGCGCTGCTTGTACTGGTGGCGGTGCTGATACTGGCGCTGGCTTCGATACTCGGCACCCAGGCCGGCAGTCGCTGGGCCCTGGGCCTGGTGCCGGGCTTGACGGTGGAGAACTTCGCCGGCCGCCTGGGCGGGCAGTGGAGCGCCGATCACCTGTTGTGGCAGCAAGACAGCAGCCGGGTCGAACTCCAGGCGCCGAAATTCGCCTGGTCGCCGGCGTGCCTGATGCGCATGACCCTGTGCATCGAGCAACTGGACGTGGAGCAGGTCAGCCTGCAATTCCCGCCGGGTGCGGAAGAAGAAAGCAGCGGCCCGATCAGCCTGCCGGATCTGCAACTGCCCCTGGCTATCGAGCTGGGTCAGGTGCGGGTCGGCAGCCTGCAGTTCAATGGCGCCGAGGAGCTCAAGGGCCTGCAACTGGCGGCGCAGTGGACGGCCAAGGGCTTGCAGATCGACTCGGTGAGCCTGCAACGCGACGACCTCAGCCTCAAACTTTCGGGCTTGTTGTCGCCCAGCGGCGACTGGCCATTGAGCGCCACCGGTACCCTGACCCTGCCGGCGCCCGGCAGCGAATCCTGGGCGCTGGCGCTGAAGGTCGACGGCGACCTGTTGAAGACCCTCAAGCTTGCGGCCGACAGCAGCGGTTATCTGCAAGGACGGTTGAGCGGTGAGCTGCAACCGCTGGCGGAGAACCTGCCGGCCGAGGTGCGGATCACCGCCGATGGCTTCAAGGCCAGCGCCGATCTGCCCGATACCCTGATGCTCAATCAGCTGGAACTGACCGGCAAAGGTGATCTCAAGGCGGGTTACCAACTGCTGGGCAAGGCCACCTTGCCGGCCGAGCAGGGGCCGGTGGCACTGGCGCTGCAAGGCAAGGTCGACGCCAAGGGCGCGCAGATCGCCGCGCTGGACCTGACCGCCAACGACAAGCAAAACCTCAAGCTGACCGGCCAGCTGGATTGGAGCCAGGGCCTGAACGCCGAAGCCAAGCTCGACTGGCTGGATTTCCCCTGGCATCGCCTGTACCCGCTGATCGAAGAACCCGCGGTGGCGGTGCGCCGTTTCAATGCTGAAGTCGCCTACCGCGATGGCAACTACCTGGGCAACTTCAAGGGCGACCTCGATGGCCCGGCGGGGGCGTTCAGCCTCAGCAGCCCGTTCAGCGGCGACCTGACGAAAATCTTCCTGCCCCAGTTCAAGCTGGCGGCCGGCCAGGGCAAGGCCGAAGGCCACCTGAACCTGCAATTCGCCGACGGCATCGCCTGGGATACCGCGCTGGATCTGTCGGCGATCAACCCGGCGTACTGGGTCGCCGAGCTGCCGGGTACGTTAGCTGGACCGCTGCGCAGCCAGGGCGAAATGAAGAACGAGCAACTCAAGCTCAACGCCGACCTCGACCTCAAGGGCAAGTTGCGCGGCCAGCCCGTGGTGCTGCAGGCCAAGGCCGATGGCGCTGGCGAGCAGTGGAACCTGAGCGCCCTGGACATCCGCCTGGGCGACAACCGCATCAACGGTTCCGGCCGCCTGCAACAACGCCTGGCCGGGCAGCTCGATATCAAGCTGCCACGTCTCGGCCAGCTGTGGCCCGAGCTGCGTGGCCAGCTCAACGGCCGCCTCGATGTGGCCGGCACCCTGAAGGCGCCGCAGGGCAAGCTCGACCTGCAAGGCCAGCAACTGGTGTTCGCCGACAATCGCCTGCAGAGCCTCAAGCTCGATGCCAACCTGGACAGCGCGCAACGGGCGCGGATCGACCTCAGGGGGGCCGGCATCCAGGTCGGCGAAACCTCGCTGGGGACGCTGACGGCCAGCGGCCAGGGCGATATCAAGAGCCAGAAGTTGCAACTGGACCTGCAAGGCCCGCAGCTCAAGCTGGCGCTGGGCCTGGACGGCAAGCTGGACCAGGGCAACTGGCGCGGACGCCTGGCCAGCGGCGATATCCAGACCGGTGGCCAGGACTGGAGGCTGCAAGCCCCGGCGAAGCTCGAATACCTGGCCGACGGCAAGCTCAATTTCGGCGCCCATTGCTGGGCCAGCGGCGATGCCAGCCTGTGTGGCGAGGATCAGCGGCTGATGCCCGAGCCCAAGTTGCGCTACCACCTCAAGCAGTTCCCGATCGACAGCCTTGCGCAGTGGCTGCCCAAGGACTTCGCCTGGAAGGGCCGGCTCAATGCCGATATCCAGCTGGACGTACCGGCCGGCGGCCCGCAGGGGCGGATCCTGCTGGACGCCAGCGGCGGCACCTTGCGGGTCAAGGAAAAGCAGCAGTGGCTGGACTTCCCGTACCAGACGCTGAAACTCGACACCACCCTCAACCCCAAGCGTATCGACACGCAGCTGGCGTTCAGTGGCGGCAAGCTCGGTGAGCTGATGCTGCAGGCGCAGATCAATCCGTTGCCGAAAAACAAGCCGCTGTCCGGCGAGTTCCGCCTCAGCGGCCTGGACCTGGCGGTGGCGCGGCCGTTCGTGCCGATGGTCGAGAAGCTTGCCGGCACCCTCAATGGCAGCGGGCGCATCTCCGGTGGACTGCTGGCGCCGCAGGTCAACGGCAGCCTGGCGCTCAGCGGTGGCGAAGTCTCCGGTCCCGAATTGCCCATCAGCCTCCAGGACCTGCAATTGCAGGCGCTGATCGCCGGTGAAAATGTGCAGTTGAGCGGTGGCTGGAAGAGCGGCAAGGCCGGGCAGGGCAGCCTGAACGGCAATATCGCCTGGGGCCAGGCGCTGGTGGTGGACCTGAGCCTGAAAGGCTCGCAGCTGCCGGTCACCGTCGAGCCCTATGCGGTGCTGGACGTGGCGCCGGACCTGAAGATCTCGATGAAGGACGACAAGCTGGCGATCGCCGGCAAGGTCCACGTGCCCAAGGGCGAAATCACCGTTCGCGAATTGCCGCCATCGACGGTCAAGGTGTCGGACGACACGGTGATCATCGGCCACCAGACCGAGGAGGGCAAAGCGCCGATGGCCATGGCGATGGACATCGACGTGGTGGTCGGCGAGGACAAGCTCAGCTTCACCGGTTTCGGCCTGACCGCCAACCTGCAAGGCCACGTGCACATCGGTGACAACATGGACACCCGTGGCGAGCTGTGGCTCAACGACGGCCGCTACCGCGCCTACGGCCAGCGCCTGACCGTGCGCCGGGCGCGCCTGCTGTTCGCCGGGCCGATCGACCAGCCGTACCTGGACATCGAGGCGATCCGCCAGACCGATGACGTGATCGCCGGGATCCGCCTCAGTGGCAGCGCCGAACAGCCGACCACGCAGATCTTCTCGGAGCCGGCGATGAGCCAGGAACAGGCGCTGTCCTACCTGGTGCTCGGGCGTCCCTTGAGCACCACCGGCGAGGACAACAACATGCTGGCGCAAGCCGCCCTGGGCCTTGGCCTGATGGGCAGCTCGAACATCACCGGCGGGCTGGCCAAGAACCTGGGGATCGAAGACTTCCAGCTCGACACCCAGGGCAGCGGTAACACCACCAGCGTGGTGGCCAGCGGCAATATCTCCGAGCGCCTCAGCCTGCGGTACGGGGTGGGGGTCTTCGAACCGGCCAACACCATCGCCCTGCGCTACAAACTGAGCAAAAAGGTCTACCTGGAAGCGGCCAGCGGCGTCGCCAGCTCGCTGGACATCTTCTACAAGCGCGACTTCTGATAGCGGTCGGCAAGCCCGTCCCCTTTGGCGAGGGGACGGGCTTTCGCCACCCCTCCAACCGGTATTCCTCCCCCCGATTTTCGACGTCAAGGCTTTCCCATTAATTAGCTTGATAGTGAGCATGCTAATTATTGTTTGGATATTGGCTGCCTAGGCAGTAATATCTCGACATACTTTCGCTGCCTAGGCAGCTAACAGGTGGTCAGATGAAGCACTTCACCCCAGACGATTTCCACAATTGCCACCTTGGGCTCTTGCTGGGCCGCGCGGCCCTGCTCAAGGACCGGATCATCGACACCCACATGGAACCCCACGGCATCACCGCCGCGCAGTTCAAGGTGCTGATCATCATGGCCCAGTTCGGCGTCGACACCCCGGCCGAGCTGTGCCGCTACCTGTCCCTCGACAGCGGTTCCATGACCCGCATGCTCGATCGCCTGGAGCAGAAGGACTTCCTCGCCCGCCAACGTTCGGAGCACGACCGCCGCCAGGTGCGCCTGGTGCTCACCGAGGAGGGCCAGAAGCTCGCCGACTGCCTGCCGCACATCGGCGCCAACGCCATGAACGAACTGGCGGGCGCCATCACCCCCGAAGAGTTGAAAACCCTGGAACAGATCCTCAAGAAAATTTTGCTGGCGGCCGGTGACCCGATCACCGTGTTGCGGGTAGGTGATAAGTAAATGAGCAGTAAAACCTTGCGTACCCGTTTCAGCCTGGTACTGCTGGCCATGAGCCTGGCCGGATGTGCCAACTACAGCGGCCTGACAACCGAAGGGGTGAGCCTCGATGCCAAATCCCTCAAGGCCGGACAATCCCTGAGTGGCGTGACCCTGTCGCCGGCGGCCTGGCCGAAGAGCGACTGGTGGAAGAGCCTGGGCGATCCACAGCTCGATGGCCTGATCCGCGAAGCCCTGCACGACAGCCCCGACATGCAGATCGCCAGCGCCCGCGCGCACCAGGCCAGCGCGGCGGCCTATGCCGCGGATGCGGCACGCATGCCGACCCTGGATGCCAGCGGCAGTGTCAGCCGCTCGCGCCTGTCTCGCTCGCAGGACCCGAGGGGGCAGGGCGACAACTACAGCACCCTGCGCAGCCTGACGGGCACCTTCAATTACACCTTCGACCTCTGGGGCGGCCAGCGCGATACCTGGGAAGCCGCCCTGGGCCAGGCGCGCGCCGCCGAGATCGATCGCCAGGCCGCGCAACTGACCCTGGCCGCCGACGTGGCCCGTGCCTACAGCGACCTGGGCCAGGCGCATATCGTCCATGACCTGGCCGATGAAGACCTCAAGCGCACCCGGCAGATGCTCGAGCTGAGCCAGAAGCGCCTGAGCTCGGGCATCGACAGCCAGTATCAGTACCAGCAGACCGAAAGCCTGGAGGCCAGCTCCGAAGCCAGCCTGATCGACGCCGAGAAAAACCTGCAGAGCGCCAAGATCGCCCTGGCGGTATTGCTCGGCAAAGGCCCGGACCGGGGCAACGACATCGCCCGGCCGAAAGTCCTCCAGGCCAGCGCGGTGGCGTTGCCATCGGTGCTGCCGGCGGAACTGCTGGGCCGCCGTCCGGACCTGGTGGCCGCGCGCTGGCGGGTCGAGGCGGCGAGCAAGAGCATCGACGCCGGCAAGACCAACTTCTACCCCAACCTCAACCTGAGCGCTGCCGCCGGCACTCAAGCGTTGCTGGGGGATGCGATGTTCGGATCGGCCAGCCGCTTCTTCAACATCGCCCCGACCGTGTCGCTGCCGATCTTCGACGGTGGCCGCCTGCGCGCCGACCTGGATGCCCGGGACGCCGACTACGACCTGGCCGTGGCGCAATACAACAAGAGCCTGGTGACTGCCCTGGGGGATGTCAGCGACACCATCTCCCAGCTGCGTGACATCGGTCGGCAAATCGCCGCCCAGCAACACGCCACCGACATCGCCCAGGACTCCTACGACACCGTGGTCCAGCGCTACGGCTCGGGGATCGGCAATTACCTGGACGTGCTCAGCATCGAGCAGCAATTGCTGCAGGCCCAGCGTCAGCTGGCGACCCTGAATGCCCAGCAGATCGACCTGTCGATCCAGCTGATGCAAGCCCTGGGCGGTGGTTTCCAGACCGACAATCTGGCCGCGGCCACCCCGACCCCAGCCTCGCGCAATCAATAATTCAAGGTACTCATCATGGCCACTGTCGAAACCAACAACGCTCCTGAAAATACGTCGGACAGCGCCAACCCGCGCAAACGCAAGGTCATGCTGCTGGGCCTGGTGGCGCTGATCGCCCTGGGCGGGCTGGGGGTCTTTGCCTGGTATGAACTCTACGGACGCTGGAATGAAGGCACCGACGACGCCTATGTGAACGGCAACGTGGTGGAAATCACCCCGCTGGTCACCGGTACGGTGGTCAGCATCGGCGCCGACGATGGCGACCTGGTTCATGAAGGCCAGGTGCTGATCAACTTCGACCCCAACGATGCCGAGGTCGGCCTGCAAAGCGCCGAGGCCAACCTGGCCCGCACCGTGCGCCAGGTGCGCGGTTTGTACAGCAATGTCGACGGCATGCGCGCCCAGGTGGCGGCGCAGAAGGCCGAAGTGCAGAAAGCCCAGGACAACTTCAACCGTCGCCGGACCCTCGCCACCAGCGGGGCGATTTCCCAGGAAGAACTGTCCCACGCCCGCGATGACCTGACCTCGGCGCAGAACGCCCTGGCCAATGCCCAGCAGCAGCTCAACACCACCAACGCGCTGGTGGACGACACCGTGGTCTCCAACCATCCGGACGTGCAGTCGGCTGCCGCGCAACTGCGCCAGGCCTACCTGACCAATGCCCGCAGCACGCTGATCGCGCCGGTGACCGGTTATGTCGCCAAGCGCACCGTGCAACTGGGCCAGCGGGTACAGCCGGGCACCGCGTTGATGGCGGTGATCCCGCTCGACCAGCTGTGGATCGACGCCAACTTCAAGGAAACCCAGCTGCGTGACATGCGCATCGGCCAGCCAGTGGACATCGAGGCCGATATCTACGGCAGCGAGGTCAAGTACAGCGGCACCATCGACAGCCTGGGCGCCGGTACCGGCAGCGCCTTCGCCCTGTTGCCGGCGCAGAACGCCACCGGCAACTGGATCAAGATCGTGCAGCGGGTGCCGGTGCGCATCCACGTGAATGCCGAAGAACTGGCCAGGCACCCACTGCGGGTCGGCCTGTCGACGGTGGTCAACGTCGACCTGCACGACCAGAGCGGCCCGGTGCTGGCCCAGCAGCCGCCACAAAAGGCGTCGTTCAGTACCAACGTCTACGACCGCCAGTTGAGCGAGGCCGATGCGCTGATCGCCCGCCTGATCCACGACAACAGCGCCGCCATCGGCAAGACCGCGCAGCGTTGATTCGCCGATCCCTCTGCTGCGGCCGTTAGCGGCCGCGGCGCCAGCCTCGCTTCATAGGATTCGCGATGAGCAATAACGCCTCTTTCACGCCGCCCAGCCTGTTGCTCAGCACCATCGGCCTGTCGCTGGCGACCTTCATGCAGGTGCTCGACACCACCATCGCCAACGTGGCCTTGCCGACCATCTCCGGCAACCTCGGGGTGAGTTCGGAGCAGGGCACCTGGGTGATCACCTCGTTTGCCGTGAGCAACGCCATCGCCTTGCCGCTGACCGGCTGGCTGAGCCGGCGTTTCGGCGAAGTGAAGCTGTTTATCTGGGCCACCCTGCTGTTCGTGCTGGCCTCGTTCCTCTGCGGGATTTCCACTTCCATGCCCGAGCTGGTGGGCTTTCGGGTGCTGCAAGGGGTGGTGGCCGGGCCGTTGTACCCGATGACCCAGACCCTGTTGATCGCGGTCTACCCGCCAGCGAAAAGGGGCATGGCCCTGGCGCTGCTGGCGATGGTCACGGTGGTGGCGCCGATTGCCGGGCCGATTCTCGGCGGCTGGATCACCGACAGTTACAGCTGGCCGTGGATCTTCTTCATCAACGTACCGATCGGCCTGTTCGCCGCCTGGGTGGTCAAGCAACAGCTGAAGGCACGGCCGGTGGTGACCAGTCGCCAGCCGATGGACTACATCGGCCTGCTGAGCCTGATCGTCGGCGTCGGCGCCTTGCAGATCGTGCTCGACAAGGGCAATGACCTGGACTGGTTCGAATCCAATTTCATCATTATCGGTACGCTGATTTCGGTGATTGCCCTGGCGGTGTTCGTGATCTGGGAAATGACCGACCGCCATCCGGTGGTCAACCTGCGGCTGTTCGCCCACCGCAACTTCCGCATCGGCACCATCGTGCTGGTGGGCGGTTATGCCGGCTTCTTCGGCATCAACCTGATCCTGCCGCAGTGGTTGCAGACCCAGATGGGCTATACCGCGACCTGGGCCGGCCTGGCGGTGGCGCCGATCGGTATCCTGCCGGTGCTGATGTCGCCTTTCGTCGGCAAGTACGCGCACAAGTTCGACCTGCGCTTGCTGGCCGGGCTGGCGTTCCTGGCGATCGGCCTGAGCTGCTTCATGCGCGCCGGGTTCACCAACGAAGTGGACTTCCAGCACATCGCCCTGGTGCAGCTGTTCATGGGCATCGGCGTGGCGCTGTTCTTCATGCCGACCCTGAGCATCCTGATGTCGGACCTGCCACCGCACCAGATCGCCGATGGCGCCGGCCTGGCCACCTTCCTGCGGACCCTCGGTGGCAGCTTCGCCGCTTCGCTGACCACCTGGATCTGGATCCGTCGGGCGAACGAGCACCATGCCTACATGAGTGAACACATCAGCACCTTCGAGCCGGCCACCCGCGATGCCCTGGGCGCCCTGGGCGGTGCCAGCAACCAGGCCTACGCGCAGCTGGACCAGGTGCTGACCGGCCAGGCGTACATGATGTCCACCGTGGACTACTTCACGCTGCTGGGCTGGAGCTTCATGGGCCTGATTCTGCTGGTGTGGCTGGCCAAGCCGCCGTTCACGGCCAAGGCCGGGCCGGCGTCGGCGGGGCATTGATATCGCGGTGGGGCAGAGGCGTTATCGCGAGCAAGCTCGCTCCTACAAAAAGGTACGTCCCTCTGTAGGAGCGAGCTTGCTCGCGATAGAACGCGCAGCGTTCGCCCGGAAGGCGGCGCTGTTATGAGCGGGGCAACGCCAACTGCGATGGGACGAAGTCGAAAGCCGCCAGCTGGAAGCCTTGTTCATCCACCTGTAGCGCCCAGCCTTGACGGTCCCAGTCGCCCAGCACGATGCGCTTGGCAGCCTGGTCGCCGATCTGCAACTTGTGGATGGCCGGGCGGTGGGTGTGGCCGTGGACCAGGGTCCGCACCTTGAACTCCTGCATGATCCGCGGCACTTCGTCCGGGGTCACGTCGACGATGTCGTTGGCCTTCATGCGGGTTTGCGCGCGGCTTTCGTTGCGCAGCTTGCGCGCCAGCTTGTGCCGGGTGCGCAGCGGCAAATGCCTGAGGATCCACAGCGAAACCGGGTTGCGCAGGTAACGGCGCATGCGCATATAGGCTTCGTCACGGGTGCACAGGCTGTCGCCGTGCATCAGCAGCACCGGTTCGCCATAGAAGTCGACCACGCTCGGGTCCTTGAGCAGGGTCGCGCCCGCGGCCTTGCAGAAGGCCTTGCCGAGCATGAAGTCGCGGTTGCCATGCATCAGGAAAACCTGCGTGCCGCTGTCGCTGAGCTCGCGCAGTGCCTGGCAAATGGAAAGCTGGTAGGGGGTCATGGCGTCGTCGCCGATCCAGACCTCGAAGAAATCTCCCAGGATGTACAGCGCTTGCGCCGAGCGGGCACGCCCGCCCAGTAAATCCAGAAACGCCCGGGTAATGTCCGGGCGCTCCTCTTCCAGATGCAAATCTGAAATCAGCAGTATCACTCAACGATCTCGGCTTTCTCGATGATCACGTCTTCTGCCGGTACGTCCTGGTGGCCAGCCTTCATGGTGGTGGCCACGCCTTTGATCTTGTCGACCACTTCGGTGCCGGCAACCACTTTGCCGAATACCGCGTAGCCCCAGCCCTGGACGGTCTTGCCGCTGTGGTTGAGGAAGCTGTTGTCAGCGACGTTGATGAAGAACTGCGCGGAAGCCGAATGCGGCTCCATGGTGCGGGCCATGGCGACGGTGTACTTGTCGTTGGAAAGACCGTTGTCGGCTTCGTTCTGGATGCTTGGACGCTTGTCTTTCTTCTCTTTCATGCCTGGCTCGAAACCGCCGCCCTGGATCATGAAGTTACCGATGACGCGGTGGAATACGGTGTTTTCGTAATGACCGGCTTTAACGTATTCGACGAAGTTGGCCACGGTGACCGGGGCTTTCTCGGCGTTCAGTTCCAGCACGATGTCGCCGTGGTTGGTGGTCAGTTTGACTTGAGTCATGATCGGTACTCTTTATAAGGAGGAGCGTTTTCAAGGAATTCCCGGGTTCCGGGAGGCGGGCCTGGGGCCCGCGGGCCGGAACCGCGCTGGCAAAAATCCGCCAAGGTGCGCAGTTTAGCGTGCCGGGCGTGAAATTCGAGGCTGTTTTTTCATTTGCGACGGATTAATCGCGGCAGATTTAAAGCCCGCTCTGTCAGGGGCTTGACCGCATCGGCTATGATATCCGTTTTGATTTATCAGGCCGCACCGGCCGCGCACTTGTACGTTCAAGGATCCTATGAGCAAGCCCACTGTCGACCCTACCTCGAATTCCAAGACCGGACCGGCCGTGCCGGTCAACTTCCTGCGCCCGATCATCCAGGCGGACCTGGACTCGGGTAAGCACACACAGATCGTGACCCGCTTCCCGCCGGAGCCCAACGGCTACCTGCACATCGGTCACGCCAAGTCGATCTGCGTGAACTTCGGGCTGGCCCAGGAATTCGGCGGCGTCACCCACCTGCGCTTCGACGACACCAACCCGGCCAAGGAAGACCAGGAATACATCGATGCCATCGAAAGCGACGTCAAGTGGCTGGGCTTCGAGTGGGCCGGTGAAGTGCGCTACGCCTCGCAATACTTCGACCAGTTGCACGAATGGGCGGTGGAGCTGATCAAGGCGGGCAAGGCCTATGTCGACGACCTGACCCCCGAGCAGGCCAAGGAATACCGTGGCAGCCTGACCGAACCGGGCAAGAACAGCCCGTTCCGTGACCGTTCGGTGGAAGAGAACCTGGACCTGTTCGCCCGCATGAAGGCGGGTGAATTCCCGGATGGCGCACGCGTGCTGCGGGCCAAGATCGACATGGCCTCGCCGAACATGAACCTGCGCGACCCGATCATGTACCGCATCCGCCATGCGCATCACCACCAGACCGGCGACAAGTGGTGCATCTACCCGAACTACGACTTCACCCACGGCCAGTCGGACGCCATCGAAGGCATTACCCACTCGATCTGCACCCTGGAGTTCGAAAGCCACCGTCCGCTGTACGAGTGGTTCCTCGAGAACCTGCCGGTGCCGGCGCAGCCGCGCCAATACGAGTTCAGCCGCCTGAACCTGAACTACACCATCACCAGCAAGCGCAAGCTCAAGCAACTGGTGGACGAGAAGCACGTCAACGGCTGGGACGACCCGCGCATGTCGACCCTGTCGGGCTTCCGTCGTCGTGGCTACACGCCGAAATCCATCCGCAACTTCTGCGAAATGGTCGGCACCAACCGTTCCGACGGCGTGGTGGACTTCGGCATGCTCGAATTCAGCATCCGTGACGACCTCGACCACAGCGCCCCGCGCGCCATGTGCGTGCTGCGTCCGCTGAAGGTGGTGATCACCAACTACCCGGAAGGCCAGGTCGAGAACCTCGAATTGCCGCGTCACCCGAAAGAAGACATGGGGGTGCGGGTCCTGCCGTTCGCTCGTGAAATCTACATCGACCGCGACGACTTCATGGAAGAGCCGCCAAAGGGCTACAAGCGCCTGGAGCCGGCCGGCGAAGTGCGCCTGCGTGGCAGCTACGTGATCCGCGCCGACGAGGCGATCAAGGATGCCGACGGCAACATCGTCGAGCTGCGTTGCTCGTACGATCCCGACACCCTGGGCAAGAACCCGGAAGGCCGCAAGGTCAAGGGCGTGATCCACTGGGTGCCGGCCGCCGCCAGCGTCGAGTGCGAAGTGCGCCTGTACGATCGCCTGTTCCGTTCGCCGAACCCGGAGAAGGCCGAAGACAGCGCAAGTTTCCTGGACAACATCAACCCTGACTCCCTGCAGGTCCTCACTGGTTGTCGTGCCGAACCCTCGCTGGGCAACGCACAGCCGGAAGACCGTTTCCAGTTCGAGCGCGAAGGTTACTTCTGCGCGGATATCAAGGACTCGAAACCGGGCGCACCGGTATTCAACCGTACCGTGACCCTGCGCGACTCCTGGGGTCAGTGATCAGTTAAGGAACTCCTTGTGCTAACGATCTACAACACGCTCACCAAGAGCAAAGAAGTCTTCAAGCCGCTCGATGGCAACAAGGTGCGCATGTACGTGTGCGGCATGACCGTGTACGACTACTGCCACCTGGGCCACGGTCGCAGCATGGTCGCCTTCGACCTGGTGACCCGCTGGCTGCGTTTCAGCGGTTACGACCTGACCTATGTGCGCAACATCACCGACATCGACGACAAGATCATCAATCGGGCCAACGAGAACGGCGAGTCGTTCGAAGCGCTGACCGAGCGCATGATCGCGGCGATGCACGAAGACGAAGCGCGCCTGAACATCAAGAAGCCGGACATGGAGCCGCGTGCCACCGACCATATCGCCGGCATGCACGCGATGATCCAGACCCTGATCGACAAAGGCTACGCCTACGCGCCGGGCAACGGCGACGTGTACTACCGCGTGGCCAAGTTCATGGGTTACGGCAAGCTGTCGCGCAAGAAGATCGAAGACCTGCGCATCGGCGCGCGCATCGAAGTCGACGAGTCGAAACAGGACCCGCTGGACTTCGTGCTGTGGAAAGCCGCCAAGCCGGGCGAGCCGAGCTGGGAATCGCCATGGGGCGCCGGGCGTCCGGGCTGGCACATCGAATGCTCGGTGATGTCGACCTGCTGCCTGGGCGAGACCTTCGACATTCACGGCGGCGGCAGCGACCTCGAGTTCCCGCACCATGAAAACGAGATCGCCCAGAGCGAGGCGGCCACCGGCAAGACCTACGCCAATGCCTGGATGCACTGCGGCATGATCCGCATCAATGGCGAGAAGATGTCCAAGTCCTTGAACAACTTCTTCACCATTCGCGACGTGCTCGACAAGTACCATCCGGAAGTGGTGCGTTACCTGCTGGTGTCGAGCCACTACCGCAGCGCGATCAACTACTCGGAAGACAACCTCAAGGACGCCAAGGGCGCCCTGGAGCGTTTCTACCACGCCCTCAAGGGCCTGCCGAGCGTGCCGGCCGCCGGTGGCGAAGCCTTCGTCGAGCGTTTCACCGAGGTGATGAACGACGACTTCGGCACCCCGGAAGCCTGTGCGGTGCTGTTCGAGATGGTGCGCGAGATCAACCGTCTGCGTGAGAGCGATCTCAATGCGGCGGCCGGTCTGGCGGCGCGCCTGCGGGAACTGGCGGATGTGCTGGGTGTGCTGCAACTGGAAGCCGACGACTTCCTGCAGGCCGGTGCCGCCGGCCGGGTCGACGCGGCGCAGGTCGAATCGCTGATCCAGGCGCGCCTGGCGGCCCGTGCCAACAAGGACTGGGCCGAGTCTGACCGCATCCGCGACCAGATCACCGCCATGGGCGTGGTGCTGGAAGACGGCAAGGGTGGGACTACTTGGCGTCTGGCTGACTGATCGCGGTACTGGCTACAAACAGAAACCCGCCTTGTGCGGGTTTTTGTTTGCTTGCCATTTGGGGATGGAGGGGGCGGGGGATCAATCCTCCTGCTGACGCAATCTTTTATAGAGGGTATTGCGACTCACCCCCAGCCGTCGCGCCAGCTGGGAAATGTTGCCGCCCACGGCCTTGAGCTGGCGGTGCAGGTCGGCGCTGTCTTCCAGGGCGATGTCGCCGGGCGGTTCGTGGCTGGCGGCTGGCTCCATGTCCAGGTCGACAAAAAAGTCGTCCGGCAGGTGCTCGGCGCGGATCGGCTGGTCTTCGGCCATGGCCAGCGCCACCTGCATCACGCTGCTGACCTGGCGCAGGTTGCCCGGCCAGGGGTGGCGCTCGAAGAGGTCCTGGACTTCGCGGCTGAGCCCGGCCCATTGGCCGGGCTCGCGGTGCTGCTCCCAGATGCGCTTGAACAGCGCCTGCTTGTCGCTGCGTTCGCGCAGGGGCGGCAACTCCAGGGTCAGGCCGCCGATGCGGTAATACAGGTCCTCGCGGAAGCGCCCGAGTTGCACCTGTTCGCGCAGGGAGCGGTTGGTCGCCGAGATGATGCGGATGTCCACCGGGAACAGTTCGCTGCTGCCCACCGGCTGCACGCAGCGCTCCTGCAGCACCCGCAACAGGCGGGCCTGGGTCGGCAGGGGCATGTCGCCGATTTCGTCGAGGAACAGCGTGCCTTTGTCAGCCTTGCGGATCAGGCCGATGCTGCCTTTCTGGTTGGCGCCGGTGAAGGCGCCTTTTTCATAGCCGAACAGCTCGGACTCCACCAGTTCGGCGGGGATCGCCGCGCAGTTGACGGCGATGAATGCCTGTTTGCTCCGCGAGCTGGCCTGGTGCAGCGCCTTGACGAAGACTTCCTTGCCGACGCCGGTTTCGCCGTGGATCAACAACGGAATGTCCTTTTCCAGCAGCCGTTCGGCCTGGCGCACGGCTTTCTCCACGCGGCTGTCGCCGAAGTGCAGGGTGTTCAGGCCGATGGCATCGGCGTTGGCGGGGGCCGGGCGGGCAGGCGCTTCGGCGAAGACCCGGGCCTGGATCGGCACCTGCCTTGGACGCTTGAGCAGGCAATGGAAGCGGTTGCGTCCGGCGGCCTGCAGGGCGAAGGGCAGGCCTTCCGGCTGGTTGAGCAATTCCAGCAGGGACACCTTGAACAGGCTTTCGATGCCGACCCGCGACAGGCTGATGCCCAGCAGGTTGTCGGCGCGGCGGTTGGCCGACAGCACCTGGCCGCTTTCATCGAAGATCAGCAAGCCGGCCCACTGGCTGTCGAGGTTGTTCAGGCCGGTGTTGAAGGTCAGCTGGAAATGCCGGCCTTCGAACAGGTTGAGGATCAGCCGGTTCTCCACCGTCTGGCTCATCATCTTGACCATGCCCAGGGTGTGGGAGGGCGGCAGGTAGCTGTCGCTGGAGACATCCAGCACCGCGATCACCCGGCGCTCGGTATCGAAGATCGGCGCGGCCGAGCCGGTCATGAAGCGATTGGCCTTGAGAAAGTGTTCATCGTGCTCGATATGCACCGCCTGCTCGCAGGCCAGGGCGGTGCCGATGGCGTTGGTCCCGCTGCAGTGTTCCAGCCAGCTGGCGCCGGCACTGAAACCACGGGCCAGGCTCGGCTCGATAAAACGCTGGGTGCCCCAGGAGGTCAGCACCTGGCCCTGGTTGTCGGCGAGCATGATCAGGCAATTGGAGTTGCTGAGGATGTTCTCGTAGTAGGGCAGGACTTCCTGGTGGGTGGTCTGCACCAGGGCATGCTGGCTTTCCAGCAACTGGGCGATGCGCTCGGCGGGCAGTTGATCGAAGGCGGGGGCGCTCTGGTGGCTGAGGCCAAAGGCCCGGCAGCGGCTCCAGGAGTCCTTGATGATGGTCTCGTGAGACAGCGGTGAGGCAGGTGCGCTCATGGCGGTAGGTCTCTGAAAACGCTTTTATTGTTGTTATTGGCGTATGGCCTGGCCTTTGTAGTTGCAGCCCGCGGCAGCGGCTACAAGAAGCAATCTTGCCGGCAAAAACGTCCATCCAGTGTTGTTCACTCTTGTTCATTGTCAACCGCCGGACTGTTCAGTTGTTCAGTGCGGGTTGTTCATTTCTGTTCAGCTATGAACCCGCGGATAACCTGTCTTGGAATAAATATCAGGCTTATCAGTGGCTTGGTTTGCTGCCGCGGTTCTGGCACGAAAGTCGCTCTGCTGCTCCGGTCGCTTGACTCCAATAATAAAAAAGGCCGAGCCATGTCATTAACGCTGGAACACGTCAGCCGTGTCGTCGAGGGCCAGACCTGGATCGATGACATCTCGCTGCGCTTTGAACCCGGTTCCTTCAATGTTCTGCTGGGACGTACGCTGTCCGGAAAGACCAGCCTGATGCGCTTGATCGCCGGGCTCGACAAGCCCGCCAGCGGACGCATCCTGATGAATGGCGTGGACGTCACCGGGCGCCCGGTGCGGCTGCGCAACGTGTCGATGGTCTATCAGCAGTTCATCAACTACCCGACCATGACCGTGTTCGAGAACATCGCCTCGCCGCTGCGCCAGGCCGGTGTCGCCGCGCAACTGATCGAGAGCAAGGTGCTGGAGACGGCGAAGATGCTGCGGATCGAGAAGTTCCTGCAGCGCCATCCGCTGGAGCTGTCCGGCGGCCAGCAGCAGCGCACGGCGATGGCCCGGGCGCTGGTCAAGGATGCCGAGCTGATCCTGTTCGACGAGCCGTTGGTCAACCTCGACTACAAGCTGCGTGAAGAGCTGCGCCAGGAGATGCGCGAGCTGTTCCAGGCCCGCCACACCATCGCCATCTACGCCACCACCGAGCCCAACGAGGCGCTGGCTTTGGGCGGCACTACCACCATTCTCCATGAGGGGCGCCTGGTGCAGAGCGGCAAGACCGCCGAGGTCTATCACCAGCCGCAGACGGTGCTGGCCGCCGAGCTGTTCTCCGAACCGCCGATCAACCTGATGCCGGGGCGCATCGCGGGCAATGAAGTGAGCTTCGCCAACTTCGTGCACTTTCCGCTGAACGTCGATCTGCGCCCGGTCGGCGAGGGTGAGTTCCGCTTTGGCGTGCGGCCCAGCCATATCTCCCTGGTGCCGAGCAACGACGACGACCTGGAGCTGGCGGTGACCGTCGAGGTGGCGGAAATCAGCGGCTCGGAAACCTTCCTGCATGTGCGCAACGAACAATTCCTGTTGGTGCTGCACTTGCCCGGCGTGCACGAATATGACGTCGACGCGCCGATCCGCATTTATATCCCCACCCACAAACTGTTCGTCTTCGATGCCCAGGGCCGTCTGGTCCAGGCGCCGGGGCGACGCGTCGCGAGGGTTGCCTGATGGCCGAGATCCGTTTGCACAACCTCGCCCACAGTTACACCAGCACTCCGGCTGGTCCCGAGGACTATGCGATCCGCGAGATGAACCACATCTGGGAGCAGGGCGGCGCCTATGCCTTGCTCGGGCCGTCCGGCTGCGGCAAGTCGACCTTGCTCAATATCATTTCCGGGCTGCTCAGCCCGTCCCAGGGGCAGGTGCTGTTCGACACCCGGGTGGTCAATGAGCTGACTCCCGAGAAGCGCAATATCGCCCAGGTTTTCCAGTTCCCGGTGGTCTACGACACCATGACGGTGTTCGACAACCTGGCCTTCCCGCTGCGCAACCAGGGCATGGCCGAGGCCAAGGTGCACAGCAAGGTGCAGGAGATCGCCGAGGTCCTCGACCTGCAGGCGCTGTTGAACAAGAAGGCGCGCAACCTCAGCGCCGACGAAAAGCAGAAGGTCTCGATGGGCCGCGGCCTGGTGCGCGACGACGTGTCGGCGATCCTGTTCGACGAGCCGCTGACGGTGATCGACCCGCACCTGAAGTGGAAGCTGCGGCGCAAGCTCAAGCAGATCCACGAGCAGTTCAACATCACCATGGTCTACGTCACCCACGACCAGCTCGAAGCCTCGACCTTCGCCGACAAGATCGCGGTGATGTACGGCGGGCAGATCGTCCAGTTCGGCACCCCGCGGGAGCTGTTCGAGCGACCGAGCCACACCTTCGTCGGCTACTTCATCGGCAGCCCGGGGATGAACCTGATCGAGGTCCGGGCAGAGGCCGGCGGTGTCAGGTTCGCCGGCACCCATCTGGCACTGCCCGAGGCCTTGCAGCAGCGGATCGCCGAGAGCGATTACCAGAGCCTGAAAGTCGGCATCCGCCCGGAATTCATCCATGTCTGGGACGAGCCTTACGAGGAGGCGCTGCAGGCCGACGTGGTCCACATCGAGGACCTGGGTACCTACAAGATCATGACCCTGAACCTCGACGGCGCGGTGTTAAAAGTGCGCCTGGCCGAAGACAAGCCAGTGCCGCAGGGCAGGGCCTGCATCAGCTTCCCCGCGCAGTGGCTGATGGTCTACGCCGACGAATACCTGCTGGAGGCCCACGCCACGAACGAGGTTCAGCCATGAACAAAGTGCAGAACAACAAGGCCTGGTGGCTGGTATTGCCGGTGTTCCTGCTGGTGGCCTTCAGTGCGGTGATCCCGATGATGACCGTGGTCAACTACTCGGTGCAGGACATCTTCGACCAGTCCAGCCGCTATTTCGTCGGCGCCGACTGGTACCGCCAGGTGCTGCTCGACCCGCGCCTGCACGACTCGTTGCTGCGCCAGTTCATCTATTCGGCCTGCGTGTTGCTGATTGAGATTCCCTTGGGGATAGCCATTGCCCTGACCATGCCGAGCAAGGGGCGCTGGTCGTCGGTGGTACTGATCATCCTCGCCATTCCGTTGCTGATCCCGTGGAACGTGGTGGGCACTATCTGGCAGATCTTCGGCCGCGCCGACATCGGCCTGATGGGCTCGGCGCTGAATGCCCTGGGCATCAATTACAACTATGCGGCCAACACCATGGATGCCTGGGTCACGGTGCTGGTGATGGACGTGTGGCACTGGACCTCGCTGGTGGCGCTGCTGTGCTATTCGGGGCTGCGGGCGATCCCGGACGTGTACTACCAGGCGGCGCGCATTGACCGGGCGTCGAACTGGGCAGTGTTCCGGCATATCCAGTTGCCGAAGATGAAAAGCGTGCTGCTGATCGCGGTGATGCTGCGCTTCATGGACAGCTTCATGATCTACACCGAGCCGTTCGTGCTCACCGGCGGCGGGCCGGGCAACGCCACCACCTTCCTCAGCCAGACCCTGACCCAGATGGCGATCGGTCAGTTCGACCTGGGCCCGGCCGCGGCGTTCTCCCTGGTGTACTTCCTGATCATCCTGCTGGTGTCCTGGCTGTTCTACACCGCCATGACCCACTCCGACGCCAATCGCTGAGGACGGCCGCCATGATCAAGCGCAAGCTGATACCGCTGCTGATCTACATCCTGTTCCTGCTGGTGCCGATCTACTGGTTGCTGAACATGTCGTTCAAGAGCAACAACGAGATCCTCGGCAGCCTGACCCTGTGGCCCCAGGACTTCACCTGGCACAACTACAAGGTGATCTTCACCGACCCCAGCTGGTACACCGGCTACCTCAACTCGCTGTATTACGTCAGCCTGAACACGGTGATTTCCCTGAGTGTGGCACTGCCGGCGGCCTATGCGTTCTCGCGCTACCGCTTCCTCGGCGACAAGCACCTGTTCTTCTGGCTGCTGACCAACCGCATGGCGCCGCCGGCGGTGTTCCTGCTGCCGTTCTTCCAGCTGTATTCGTCCATCGGCCTGTTCGATACGCACATTGCCGTGGCCCTGGCCCACTGCCTGTTCAACGTGCCGCTGGCGGTGTGGATTCTCGAAGGCTTCATGTCCGGGGTGCCGAAGGAAATCGACGAGACCGCCTACATCGACGGCTACAGCTTTCCCAAGTTCTTCGTGAAGATCTTCGTCCCGCTGATCGGCTCGGGGATCGGCGTGACGGCGTTCTTCTGCTTCATGTTTTCCTGGGTCGAGCTGCTGCTGGCGCGGACCCTGACCTCGGTGAACGCCAAGCCGATCGCCGCGGTGATGACCCGCACCGTGTCCGCCTCCGGTATCGACTGGGGTGTGCTGGCGGCGGCCGGGGTGCTGACCATCCTGCCGGGCATGCTGGTGATCTGGTTTGTTCGCAACCATGTGGCCAAGGGCTTCGCCCTGGGCCGGGTATGAGGATCCGTTGATGGAATGGATGAACTGGACCGCCCCGACGGCGGCATTCTTCGGTGTCATTGCCTTGATCCTGCTGGGCATGACCACGTGGGAATTACGTTCGCCGAGCATCCCTCGGCGCGGCTTCCTGCCGATTGCCACCACCCGTGGCGATCGTCTGTTTATCGGTCTTCTCGGCAGCGCCTACCTGCATCTGCTGGTAATCGGCGTCACCGACTGGAGCATCTGGGTGGCGTTCGTGCTGTCCCTGGTGTGGCTGTTGGCTGTGATGCGTTGGGGCTAATGCTGATACCCATTCCTGTAGGAGCGAGCTTGCTCGCGAAGAATTCCAGCGCGCCGCGTACAGGCTGGTTCTACGCGTCATCGTTAGCGACCTTCGCGAGCAAGCTCGCTCCTACAGGGAGGTATTGGTATCGGTCCTCTTTGAACTTAACCGGGAGGTCTCTATGTTCGACAAAAACAATAAGCTGCGACATAGCGTTTCATTGGCGGCCATGCTGGCTCTGAGCAGCTTGAGCGCGACGGCCTGGGCCGACGCCTACGAGGACGCCGCGAAAAAATGGATCGGCAGCGAGTTCAAGCCATCCACCCTGACCGCGGAACAACAGCTGGAAGAGCTGAAGTGGTTTATCAAGGCGTCCGAGCCGTTTCGTGGGATGAAGATCAACGTGGTCTCTGAGACCATCGCCACCCATGAATACGAGTCCAAGGTGCTGGCCAAGGCCTTCAGTGAAATCACCGGGATCAAGCTGACCCACGACCTGCTGCAGGAAGGCGACGTGGTGGAGAAGCTGCAGACCCAGATGCAGTCGGACAAGAATATCTATGACGGCTGGGTCAACGACTCCGACCTGATCGGCACGCACTTCCGTTATGGCAAGACCGAATCCATCACCGACCTGATGGCCAACGAGGGCAAGGACTACACCTCGCCGACCCTGGACATCAAGGACTTCATCGGCATCTCCTTCACCACCGCGCCGGACGGCAAGATCTACCAGTTGCCCGACCAGCAGTTCGCCAACCTGTACTGGTTCCGCGCCGACTGGTTCGAGCGGGCCGACCTGAAAGCCAAGTTCAAGGAGAAGTACGGCTACGAGCTGGGTGTGCCGGTGAACTGGTCGGCCTATGAGGACATCGCTAAGTTCTTCAGCGAAGACGTCAAGGAGATCGACGGCAAGCGGGTCTACGGGCATATGGACTACGGCAAGAAGGATCCGTCCCTGGGCTGGCGCTTCACCGATGCCTGGTTCTCCATGGCCGGCGGCGGCGACAAGGGCTTGCCCAACGGTTTGCCGGTGGACGAGTGGGGGATCCGCGTCGAGGATTGCCATCCGGTGGGCTCCAGCGTGACCCGCGGCGGCGACACCAACGGCCCGGCGGCGGTGTTCGCCACCACCAAGTACGTCGACTGGATGAAAAAGTACGCGCCACCGGAAGCGGCGGGCATGACCTTCTCCGAATCCGGGCCGGTGCCGTCCCAGGGCAATATCGCCCAGCAGATCTTCTGGTACACCGCCTTCACCGCCGACATGACCAAGCCGGGCCTGCCGGTGATGAACGCCGACGGCACGCCGAAATGGCGCATGGCGCCGTCGCCCAAGGGGCCGTACTGGGAGGAGGGCATGAAGCTGGGGTATCAGGACGCCGGTTCCTGGACCTTCCTCAAGTCCACTCCGGAGAAACAGAAACTCGCGGCCTGGCTCTATGCCCAGTTCGTGACCTCGAAAACCGTGTCGCTGAAGAAAACCATCGTCGGCCTGACACCGATCCGCGAGTCGGACATCAACTCCCAGGCGATGACCGACCTGGCGCCGAAACTCGGTGGCCTGGTGGAGTTCTATCGCAGTCCGGCCCGCGTGCAGTGGACGCCGACCGGCACCAACGTGCCGGACTATCCACGCCTGGCACAGCTGTGGTGGAGCCATATCGCCGAAGCGGCCAGCGGCGAGAAAACCCCGCAACAGGCACTCGATGGCCTGGCCAAGGACCAGGACGCAATCATGACCCGGCTCGAGCGCTCGAAAGCCCAGGCCACCTGCGCCCCGAAAATGAACCCCGAGCGCGACGCGCAATACTGGTTCGACCAACCGGGCGCGCCGAAACCGAAACTGGCCAACGAGAAACCCCAGGGCGAGACCGTGAGCTACAACGAACTGCTCAAGTCGTGGGAGGCGGCGCGCAAGTAAGGTTGTGGATCGGTAATGCGCAACGGCACCTTCGGGTGCCGTTCTGTTTTGGGAGCTGTAGTGCCCGGACCATTGTTATCGCGGGCAAGCCTCGCTCCTACAGAAGAGGGTGATCCGTCGGAGCGAGGCTTGCCCGCGATGACGTCCTTCGAACCAGCGCAGACCTTCAGGCCAATGCTGCCAGCCGCTCCACCGTATCGGGAAAACGCTGTACCAGGCGGATCAGGGTGGTGGCCTGAGCGTTGGGTTTTGCCCGTCCTTGCTCCCAGTTCTCCAGGGTCCGAGTATTGGTGCGCAGGTACATGGCAAATACCGATCTGGACAGGTTCAACTGCTCGCGCACGGCCAGCACTTCTTCAGCGGTGATCGGGAGCAGTGCGTTCAGCTTGACCTTGTAGGTGCGCAGCGTGAGCTTGCCTTGGCGCTCTTTGGCCAGGGCGTCGAAACCTTCGACCAGTTCGGAAAAGATGTCACGTTTCATGATGGGTTCTCGCCTCGACTTCTCTGTTCAGCAGTTGCTTGAGCAGTTTTTTCTGATGGGGTGTCAGGTCGTTCTGCTCGTTCTTTGCGTAAAGGGTGAAGAGCCAGAATTGGGCGCCTCCGGACCACCAGTAATAAATCACCCGGATCCCGCCGCGTTTGCCCTTGTGCCGTCGCTCATCGACAAAGCGGATCTTGCGCAAGCCATCGGTTCCCTCGATGAGATCTCCGGCTTCGGGGGCTTTCAGCAACTCAAGCTGCAAGCTACGAAAAAGCTCGTCGTCCAGGTAGTCCTGTCGATGGCGTTGGGACGGGGGCAGCTCAATAAAAAGTGCGTCCATGATCTGTACGTAATCTGCGTATATTTTGGTTGAATGGGTCGAGAGGTCAAGGCGTTGCGCATGGCGCTCGTCGCCTTTTAATGACCTTAGACTTGGCAATCAGGATGAGACGTAGGACGCGTCTTTAAAGCCTGAAAGGCAATTCCTTTCAGATGGCAGGAGGAAGGGCAGGGTGGTTTTTCTTTGGAAAACAAAACGGCGCCCGAAGGCGCCGTCTTGTTTTGCTGCGGATCGTTCTTGAGCGATCAGCCCGCCAGACCGGATTGCTGGACCAGGATCAGCAGCGGTTGTGGGTAGACGCCGAGGAAGAATGCCAGGACCGCGATGGCCAGCAGCATCACGCCGCCGGCTTTCTGTTCCCAGTGCAGCTGGGCGTCGACGCGGCGCAGGTTCGGCTCGATCAGGTACAGGGTGACCATGACGCGCAGGTAGTAGAACACACCGATGGCGCTGCCCAGGACCAGGGAACCGACCAGCCACCATTGGTGCGCTTCGACACCGGTGGCAATGATGTAGAACTTGCCGATGAAGCCCGCGGTCAGCGGGATACCGGCCAGGGACAGCATCATCACGGTCAGTACGGCGGTCAGGTACGGACGACGCCAGAACAGGCCGCGGTACTCGTACAGGGCATCCGCATCGCGACCCTTGTAAGGCGAGGACATCAGGGTGATCACGCCGAAGGCGCCGAGGCTGGTGATCACGTAGGTGACCAGGTAGACGCCGATGGCCTCCATCGCCAGGCCCTTGCTCGCCACCAGGGCGATCAGCAGGTAACCGAAGTGGGCGATGGACGAGTAACCCAGCAGACGCTTGAGGTTGCTCTGGGTCAGCGCCAGCAGGTTGCCGAACAGGATCGAGGCAATCGCGATCAGGGTCAGCACGGTGTTCAGGACACCGCTGCTGGCTACCGGCGAGATCTGGAACAGACGCACCATCACCGCGAATACCGCCACCTTGCTCGCGGTGGCCAGGAAGGCCGCCACAGGCGCTGGAGCCCCTTCGTAGACGTCCGGGGTCCACAGGTGGAAGGGTACCAGCGACAGCTTGAACGCCAGGCCGATCAGCATCATGCCCAGGCCCAGTTGGGCCATCGGGCTAGGCAGGCCGGTCGCGGCCAGGGCCTGACCGATGCCGTTGAAGCTCAGGCTGCCGGCTTCGGCGTAGAGCAGGGCCATGCCGAACAGCAGGAACGCGGAACCGGCGGCCGACAGCACCATGTACTTGATGCCGGCTTCCAGCGAACGCTTGTTGAAGAAGGCATAAGCCACCAGGCCGTAGACCGGTACCGAGAGCAGTTCCAGGCCGATGAACAAGCCGGCCAGGTGTTGCGCGCTGACCAGGACCAGGCCGCCGGCGGCGGCCATCAGGATCAGCAGGTACAGCTCTTCGCGGTTGCCCGGGTAACCGGTGCCGCCGTCGCCCAGGTAGGCGTGGGCGAGGGTGACGCAGGCCAGGGTGGCCACCAGGATCAGCGCCATGTACAGGCAGGCGAACTGGTCGATCTGCAGCAATGGAGTCACCGCCAGAGGGGTGACTTTCAGGGCCGGCAGGATCGACAGCAACGCCAGGTTCAGACCGGCGACCGACAGCAGAAAGGTTTGCGAATGGTTGCGACGCCAGGCGATAGCCAGCATCACCACAATGATGGTGAGGCTGGTGATCAACAGCGGCGCAAGCGCGATAAAGTGTTGAATCGTAAAGTCCATAGCGCTCTTACCGGGCCGAAGCGAGTTGAGTGAAGGCGGTGCCGAGCCATTGCTGCACGCCACTCATCGTGGCGGCAGAGGTATCGAGGAACGGTTGCGGGTAGATGCCGATGTAGATCAGCAGCGCCGCCAGTCCGACCACCATGATCAGTTCGCGAGCGTCCATGCCGTGCAGGACCGCGTCCGACTTGGCCGGGCCGAAGTAGGCACGGTGAATCATGATCAGCGAGTAGACCGAACCGAACACCAGGCCGGAAGTCGCGAGCACGGTGACCCATGGTGCGCTGGCGAAGGTACCGATCAGGATCAGGAATTCGCCGACGAAGTTACCGGTCGCCGGCAAGCCCAGCGAGGCTGCTGCGAAGAACAGGCTGATGGCTGGCAGGTAGGCGATCTTCGACCACAGGCCACCCATTTCACGCATGTCGCGGGTGTGGGTGCGTTCGTACAGCTGGCCGCACAGGATAAAGAGTGCTGCCGCCGACAGACCGTGAGCCAGCATCTGGATCACCGCGCCCTGCAGGGCCAGCTGGCTGCCGGAGTAGATACCGATCAGCACGAAGCCCATGTGCGAAACGCTGGAGAATGCCACCAGGCGCTTGATGTCGGTCTGGGCGAAAGCCAGGAAGGCACCGTAGAAGATGCCGATCAGACCCAGGGTCATGGCGATCGGCGCGAACTCGGCCGAGGCATTCGGGAACAGCGGCAGGGCGAAGCGCAGCAGGCCGTAGGCCGCAGTCTTCAGCAGGATCCCCGCCAGGTCCACGGAACCCGCTGTCGGTGCCTGGGCGTGGGCATCGGGCAGCCAGGAGTGGAACGGCACCACTGGCAGCTTCACTGCGAAGGCGATGAAGAAGCCGAGCATCAGCACGTACTCGGTGGTGGTCGACATCTTGGTCTTCAACAGGTCGGCGTAGTTGAAGGTAATCACGCCGGTGTCGTTGAAGTTGACCAGCACCAGACCGAGGATCGCCACCAGCATGATCAGGCCGGAAGCCTGAGTGAAGATGAAGAACTTGGTCGCGGCGTAGATCCGGGTTTTCTTGCCGTCCGAAGAACTGTGACCCCAGAGCGCGATGAGGAAGTACATCGGCACCAGCATCATTTCCCAGAAGAAGAAGAACATGAACAGGTCGAGGGCGAGGAACACGCCGACGACACCGCCCAGGATCCACATCAGGTTCAGGTGGAAGAAGCCCACGTGACGCTGGATCTCTTTCCAGGAACAGAGGACGGAAAGCACGCCCAGGAGGCCGGTCAGCAGGATCATCAACAGCGACAGGCCGTCGAGGGCCAGGTGCACGTTGATGCCGAAGCGCTCGATCCAGACGTGCTTGAACTCCAGGGTCCAGGTCGGATCGGCGCCAGGCGCCGGAGCGAGTGAATAGTCGCCGTGGGCCCACAGCCAGAGGCCGAGGCTGAGCAACAGGGACATGGTGATCAGCGCAATCCAGCGGGGGAGGGTGGCGCCGAAGCGCTCACCCATCCAGCACAGCAGGCCGCCGATGAAGGGGATCAGGATTAGCCAAGGCAGAATCATGACGGGCTCAATTCCTTTCGCAAGTTCGCAAGGTTCATATCAGACCGCTACCAGCACGACGGCGCCGATAACCAGCACGGCACCAGCAGCCATCGAGGCGGCGTACCAACGCAGTTGACCGGTTTCCGTACGGCTCAGGGAGTTGTGGCCCCCTTTGGCCAGGCGCGGGATCAGACCGATGGTCTGGTCGAGCGGGTCTTTGCGCAGTACATGGCTGATCGCCAGATATGGCTTGACGAACAGTTTGTCGTAGATCCAGTCGAAGCCCCAGGCAGCGAACCACCAGGCCGAGAGGAGGCGGCCGATGCCGCTGTTGGCGATGGCGGTAACGAAGCGACGCTTGCCGAGGAACAGCAGCGCGGCCAGCAGGATACCGGCGATGGCGATGGCGCCGGACGCGAGTTCCAGGCTGTGCTTGGCTTCGCCGCCGGCATGGCCGACGCTGAGTGGCAGCACACCGTGCAGCGGTGGGGTGATCATGGCGCCGACGGCGGTCGACAGAACGATCAGCACCGACAGCGGCAGCCAGTGGCTGATGCCGTGGCCGGCGTGGGCTTCGGTCTTGGCTTCACCGTGGAAGGTGATGAAGATCAGGCGGAAGGTGTACAGCGAGGTCATGAAGGCCCCCACCAGACCGGCATACAGCAGGCCATGGTTACCGCTGGCGAAGGCTTCCCAGAGGATCTCGTCCTTGGAGTAGAAACCGGCGGTGACCAGTGGCAGGGCCGCCAGGGCCGCGCCGCCGACGATGAAGCTGGCGTAGGCCAGCGGCAGTTTCTTCCACAGGCCGCCCATCTTGAAGATGTTCTGCTCGTGGTGGCAGGCAACGATCACCGCACCGGAGGCAAGGAACAGCAGGGCCTTGAAGAAGGCGTGGGTCATCAGGTGGAAGATCGCGCCGTCCCAGGCGCCAACGCCCAGGGCCAGGAACATGTAGCCGATCTGGCTCATGGTCGAGTAGGCGAGGATCCGCTTGATGTCGGTCTGTACCAGCGCGGCGAAGCCGGCCAGCACCAGGGTCACGCCACCGACGACGCCCACCAGGTGCAGGATGTCCGGCGCCAGGGCGAACAGGCCGTGGGTACGGGCGATCAGGTAGACACCGGCGGTCACCATGGTTGCGGCGTGGATCAGTGCCGAAACCGGGGTAGGACCGGCCATCGCATCCGCCAGCCAGGTCTGCAGCGGCAGCTGGGCGGATTTACCGACCGCGCCACCCAGCAGCATCAGGGTCGCCAGGACGATCCAGAAGTCGCCGGCCTGGAACTTCGCAGGCGCCGCGACCAGCAGTTGCTGGATGTTCAGCGTACCCAGCTGCTGGAACAGGATGAACAGGCCGATGGCCATGAACACGTCGCCGATGCGGGTGACGATGAAGGCCTTGAGTGCCGCGTTACCGTTGTTGCGGTTGCTGTAGTAGAAACCGATCAGCAGGTACGAACACAGGCCCACGCCTTCCCAGCCGAAGTACAGGAACAACAGGTCGTCGCCGAGCACCAGGAACAGCATGCTGGCGATGAACAGGTTGGTGTAGGCGAAGAAGCGCGAGTAACCGTCTTCACCGCGCATGTACCAGGACGCGAACAGGTGGATCAGGAAACCCACGCCCACCACCACGCCGAGCATGGTCACGGACAGGCCGTCCAGGTACAGGGCGAAGGTTGGCTTGAAGTCGCCAACGGTCATCCACTGCCACAGCACCTGGGTGTAGTGGCCACCTTCCGGCGGGGCGACGTTGAATTGCCAGATCACATAAGCCGCGACAATCGCCGACAGGCCAACGGAGCCGACACCGATCAGGGCGGCGAGGTTTTCCGAGAGGCGTCCACGGGAGAACGACAGCAGCAGAAAACCGATCAGGGGGAACAGGAAAGTCAGATAGAGAAGGTTCATCCGCGCATCTCGCTGGCAGCGTCGATATCGAGAGTGTGGAAGCGGCGATACAGCTGCAACAGGATCGCCAGGCCAATACTGGCCTCGGCGGCTGCCAGGCTGATCACCAGGATGAACATGACCTGTCCATCCGGCTGCGCCCAGCGGCTACCGGCGACGATGAAGGCCAGGGCGGAGGCGTTCATCATCACCTCCAGGCTCATCAGCACGAAGAGAATGTTGCGTCGCACCATCAGGCCGACCAGGCCGAGGCAGAACAGGATGCCGGCAACGGCCATGCCATGCTCCAGAGGGATAGTTCCGATAGTAGGCATGGTCTTACTCCTTCGCCTCGTTGCGGCCCAGGTGGAACGCCGTGACGGCTGCGGCGAGCAGCAGCATCGAGGCGAGTTCGACCACCAGCAGATAAGGACCGAACAGGCTGATGCCCACGGCCTTGGCGTCTACGGTGGTGTGGCCGATACCGGTACCGCTCTGGTGGCTGAACAGCACGTACAGCAGTTCCACCAGCAGCAGGGCGGCGAGCACCACCGGCCCGAGCCAGATCCCCGGCTTGAGCCAGATGCGTTCCTGCTGAACCGAGGCGGGGCCCAGGTTCAGCATCATCACCACGAACACGAACAGCACCATGATGGCGCCGGCATAGGCGATCACTTCCAGCACGCCGGCGAACGGTGCGCCGAGGCTGAAGAACGTCATCGCCACGGCGATCAGCGAAATGATCAGGTAGAGCAGGGCGTGCACAGGGTTGGTGTTGGTCACCACACGTAGCGTGGAGACAACGGCGACACCTGACGCGAAATAGAAAGCGAATTCCATCTTTCTTCCTTAAGGCAGCAAGCTCTTCACGTTGATCGGCTCGGCTTCGTTTTGCGCGGAGCCCTTTGGCTTACCGGCAATGGCCATACCTGCAACACGATAGAAGTTGTAATCAGGGTTCTTTCCGGGACCGGAGATCAGCAGATCTTCTTTCTCGTAAACCAGGTCCTGACGTTTGAACTCGGCCATCTCGAAATCCGGGGTCAGCTGGATCGCGGTGGTCGGGCAGGCTTCCTCGCAGAGGCCGCAGAAGATGCAACGCGAGAAGTTGATGC
Source organism: Pseudomonas sp. B3G-3 (assembly GCF_028640915.1). Classification (NCBI taxonomy): domain Bacteria; kingdom Pseudomonadati; phylum Pseudomonadota; class Gammaproteobacteria; order Pseudomonadales; family Pseudomonadaceae; genus Pseudomonas; species Pseudomonas sp. B3G-3. The sequence goes on from NZ_JAQZAB010000057.1 coordinate 124,647, forward strand.
GGAAGAAGTCCGGGTACCAGCGACCGTCTTCGGTTTCAGCTTTCTGCAGCGAGATGCAACCCACCGGGCACGCCACGGCGCACAGGTTGCAGGCTACGCAACGCTCTTCGCCATCGGGGTCGCGGGTCAGTACGATGCGGCCACGGTAGCGGGGCGGCAGGTAGACCGGCTCTTCCGGGTATTGCAGGGTGTCGCGCTTGCGAAAGCCATGGCCGAAGACCATCACCAGGCTGCGCAGTTGGGTACCAGTACCCTTAACGATGTCGCCAATATATTTGAACATGGGTCAAATCCTCACTGAACCGCGCCCGCTGGCGTGTTCAACAACACAAGCGCAGCAGTCACCAGCAAATTGATCAGGGTCAGCGGCAGGCAGAATTTCCAGCTGAAGTCCATCACCTGGTCATAACGCGGACGCGGGATGGAAGCCCGCAGCAGGATGAACAGCATGATGAAGAACGCGGTCTTCAGGGCGAACCAGACGAAGGACAGTTGCGGCAGGATGCCGAACGGACCGTGCCAGCCACCGAAGAACAGGGTGACCAGCAGTGCCGAGATCAGGATGATGCCGATGTACTCGCCAACGAAGAACATGCCCCATTTCATGCCGGCGTATTCAATGTGGTAACCGTCGGCCAGTTCCTGTTCCGCTTCCGGCTGGTCGAACGGGTGACGGTGAGTCACGGCCACGCCAGCGATGAAGAAGGTACAGAAGCCGAAGAACTGCGGAATGATGAACCACAGGTTCTGCGCCTGGTAGTCGACGATGTCGCGCATGTTGAACGAACCGACCTGGGCCACGATGCCCATCAGCGCCAGGCCCATGAACACTTCATAGGACACGGTCTGGGCCGAGGCCCGCAGGCTGCCGAGCAGGGCGAACTTGTTGTTGCTCGACCAGCCGGCGAACAGCACCGCGTAGACCGACAGGCCGGCCATGGCGAAGAAGAACAGCAGGCCGATGTTCAGGTCCGCCACACCCCAGGTCGGGGTGATCGGGATGATCGCGAACGCGATCAGCAAGGCGCTCATGGCCACGACCGGTGCCAGGGTGAAGATCACCTTGTCGGCAAACGGCGGGGTCCAGTCTTCCTTGAAGAACATCTTCAGCATGTCGGCGGCGATCTGGAACATGCCGAACGGGCCAACGCGGTTCGGACCGTAACGGTCCTGCCACCAGCCCAGCAGGCGACGCTCGACAAAGCTGAGCAGGGCACCGGCGACCACCACGGCCAGCATGATGACCAGGGCTTTGACGACCGCCAGGATCACGTCGATCACTTCAGGGGTGAACCAGGTCATTGCGCTGCCTCCTGCAGACCGTCAACGGATTTGCCAAAGAACGCCGGAGGAATGCCCGCCAGGCCGGCTGGCAGGGCCACGAGGCCAGCGCCCAGCTCGTCGTTGATGCGCAGCGGCAGACGCAGTGTCTGGCCCGCCACCTTCACGGCGAGCAACGCGCCATCGTTGACACCCAGGCGATCGGCTTCGGACTTGGCCAGGGAAACGTAGGCGGCCGGGATGCGTTCCTGGACCGGAGCGGCTTTCGAAGAGTTCTCTTCGCTGCCGAACAGGTGGTAGAACGGCACCGCCTGCCAGGTGCCCTGGGCCGGGGAGAAGGCGCGCGGCACGCTGGCGAACCAGCCGAGGCTGTCGCCCTGGCTTTCGATCAGGCGGGTGCCCGGATCACCGGCACGCAGGTGACCACCGACTTCGTCCTGGAACTTGTTCCAGGCTTGCGGTGAGTTCCAGCCCGGCGACCAGGCGAACGGCACCTGGGAGCGTGGCTCCACGGAGCCCGAGTAACCTTCCATGGAGAAGGAGAACGCGGTGTCCTGGTCCTGCGGGGTACGTGGCTCGTGCACGCTGATGTCGGCGCGCATGGCGGTACGGCCGCTGTAACGCAGCGGTTCGCGGGCCAGCTTCAGGCCCTTGATGCGGAACGACGCCGATGGCGCGGCATCGACGATGCGCGCCAGTTGCGGGTTGCTCTGGGCGCAGGCGGCGGTCACGTGGTCCAGCTGGGTCCAGTCCACCGGCTTGTTCAGCAGGGTAGAGCGCAGGGCATGCAGCCAGCGCCAGCCTTCGTGAACCAGGATGCTGGCATCCATATAGGTCGGATCGAACACCTGGAAGAAGCGCTGGGCACGGCCTTCCTGGCTGACCAGGGTGCCGTCGCCTTCGGCGAAGCTGGCCGCTGGCAGGACCAGGTGCGCGCGATCGCTGGTGGCGGTCTTCTGGTGGTCGGCGACGATCACCACTTTCGCGGCGTTCAGCGCGGCATCGACCTTGGCGGCGTCGGTGCGGGTGTACAGATCGTTTTCCAGCACGACCAGGGCGTCGGCCTTACCGTCGATCACCGCTTGCAGCGCGGCGTCCACCGATTCGCCACCGAGCATGGCCAGGCCGAGGCTGTTGGCCTCAGGCACGATCAGGCTGATGGAGCCGTTCTTCTCGCGCAGCTTCAGGGCCTTGGCAATGTTCGCCGCGGCTTCGACCAGCGCCTTGGAACCCAGGGAGGTGCCGGCGATGATCAGTGGACGCTTGGCGGCGAGGAGGGCGTCGGCGATGCGCTTGGCCAGTTCCTGGGCTTCGGTGTCCAGGCCTTCGACGGCCGGGGCGCTGGCGTCCAGGGCGTGGGCCACGGCGAAACCGATGCGCGCCAGGTCGTCGGGAGCGGCGTGTACACACTCCTCGGCAACGTCGTCGAGCTTGGTTTCAGCCAGGCTGGCGATGAACAGCGGGTTCAGCGCGTGCTGGCCGATGTTTTTCACCGCGGCGTCGAGCCATGGCTGGACGCGCATGGCGTCGGCCATTTCTTCGGCCTTGCCCTTGACCGACTGGCGCAGGGCCAGGGCCATGCGGGCGGCGGTCTGGGTCAGGTCTTCGCCGAGGACGAACACTGCATCGTGGTCTTCGATGTCGCGCATGGTCGGCACGGGCAGCGGGCTGCTTTTCAGCACTTGCAGGACCAGGCGGATGCGCTCCAGTTCGGCGGCTTCGATACCGCTGTAGAAGTGCTCGGCACCTACCAGTTCACGCAGGGCGTAGTTGCTTTCCAGGCTGGCGCGAGGCGAACCGATACCGACGATATTGCGGCCGCGCAGCAGGTCGGCGGCCTTGTCCAGCGCCTGGTCCAGGTTCAGCTTGGTGCCGTCGTTCAGCAGCGGCTGGCGTGGACGGTCTGTGCGGTTGACGTAGCCATAGCCGAAACGGCCACGGTCGCACAGGAAGTACTGGTTCACCGAACCGTTGTAGCGGTTCTCGATGCGGCGCAGTTCGCCGTAGCGCTCGCCCGGGGAAATGTTGCAACCGCTGGAGCAGCCATGGCAGATGCTCGGCGAGAACTGCATGTCCCATTTGCGGTTGTAGCGCTCGGAGTGAGTCTTGTCGGTGAACACACCGGTCGGGCAGACCTCGGTGAGGTTGCCGGAGAACTCGCTTTCCAGGGTGCCGTCTTCAACGCGACCGAAGTACACGTTGTCGTGGGCACCGAACACGCCGAGGTCGGTGCCGCCGGCATAGTCCTTGTAGAAACGCACGCAACGGTAGCAGGCGATGCAGCGGTTCATCTCGTGAGCGATGAACGGGCCGAGTTCCTGGTTCTGGTGGGTACGCTTGGTGAAGCGATAACGGCGCTCGTTGTGGCCGGTCATCACGGTCATGTCTTGCAGGTGGCAGTGACCGCCTTCCTCGCAGACCGGGCAGTCGTGCGGGTGGTTGGTCATCAGCCATTCGACGACACTGGCGCGGAAGGCCTTGGATTCTTCATCGTCGATGGAGATCCAGGTGTTGTCGGTGGCGGGCGTCATGCAGGACATGACGATGCGACCACGGGTGTCGTTCTCGTCGGTGTACTGCTTGACCGCGCACTGGCGACAGGCACCGACGCTACCGAGAGCGGGGTGCCAGCAGAAATAAGGGATGTCGAGGCCTAGTGACAGACATGCCTGTAACAGGTTGTCCGCCCCATCGACTTCGAGCGCTTTGCCGTCTACGTGGATAGTGGCCATGGTTCAAAGTTCTTCGTTGGCCCGTTGTCAGCGGGCGTGGCTAATGGAATCTTGGTGCTCGCCTGGCGCGTCGCGGCGTCTTCAGGCGATACGAGGGCGGCACGGACCCCCCTCGTTCGATACGTTTACGCGCCGACTACGATCGGCCGGGCCAGGGGCGGGACGACGGCAGCACTGGTGGCTGCGATGCCGGCCTCGAACTCTGGACGGAAATACTTGATGGCACTGCCCAATGGCTCCACGGCGCCCGGTGCGTGGGCACAGAAGGTCTTGCCTGGGCCGAGGAAACCGACCAGACCCAGCAGGGTCTCGATATCGCCGGCTTGCCCTTCGCCTTTCTCGAGGGCGCGCAGCAGCTTGACGCTCCACGGCAGGCCATCGCGGCAAGGGGTGCAGAAGCCGCAGGATTCGCGGGCAAAGAACTCTTCCATGTTGCGCAGCAGCGACACCATGTTGATGCTGTCGTCGACCGCCATGGCCAGGCCGGTACCCATGCGGGTGCCTACCTTGGCGATGCCGCCGGCGTACATCTGTGCATCCAGGTGTTCGGGCAACAGGAAGCCGGTACCGGCGCCGCCTGGCTGCCAGCACTTGAGCTTGAAGCCGTCGCGCATGCCGCCAGCGTAGTCTTCGAACAGCTCGCGCGCGGTCACGCCGAACGGCAGTTCCCACAGGCCAGGGTTCTTCACTTTGCCGGAGAAGCCCATCAGCTTGGTGCCATGGTCTTCACTGCCTTCGCGAGCGAGGGATTTGTACCATTCCACGCCGTCGCCGATGATCGCTGGCACGTTGCACAGGGTCTCGACGTTGTTCACGCAGGTCGGCTTGCCCCACACGCCGACGGCGGCAGGGAAGGGCGGCTTGGAGCGCGGGTTGGCGCGGCGGCCTTCGAGGGAGTTGATCAGCGCGGTTTCTTCACCGCAGATGTAACGCCCGGCGCCGGTGTGGACGAACAGCTCGAAGTCGAAGCCGCTGCCCAGGATGTTCTTGCCCAGCAGGCCCGCGGCCTTGGCCTCTTCCACAGCACGGTTGAGGTGCTTGGCGGCGGTGGTGTACTCGCCCCGCAGGAAGATGTAGCCGCGGTAGGTTTTCAGCGCGCGGGCGCTGATCAGCATGCCTTCGATCAGCAGATGGGGCAGTTGCTCCATCAGCATGCGGTCTTTCCAGGTGTTGGGTTCCATTTCGTCCGCGTTGCACAGCAGGTAGCGGATGTTCATGGATTCGTCTTTGGGCATCAGGCCCCACTTCACGCCAGTGGGGAAGCCCGCGCCGCCGCGGCCCTTGAGGCCGGCGTCCTTGACGGTCTGGACGATGTCGTCCTGGGACAGGTCGGCGAAAGCCTTGCGCGCAGCGGCGTAGCCGTTCTTGGCCTGGTACTCGTCAAGCCATACCGGCTCGCCGTCGTCGCGCAGGCGCCAGGTCAGCGGATGGGTTTCGGGGCTGCGCTGGATGCGGTTGGCAGGGCCGAAGGATGTCAGGGTCATACGTAGCCCTCCAACAGTTTGGCCACGCCAGCAGGCTGCACGTCGCCGAAAGTGTCGTCGTCGATCATCAGCGCCGGGGCCTTGTCGCAGTTGCCCAGGCAGCATACCGGCAGCAGGGTGAAGCGGCCGTCGGCGGTGGTCTGGCCGAGGCCGATGCCCAGCTGGCTCTGGATCTGGCTGACCACGGACTCGTGGCCGCCGATGTAGCAGACCATGCTGTCGCAGACACGGATGATGTGACGGCCGACCGGCTGGCGGAAGATCTGGCTATAGAACGTCGCCACGCCTTCTACGTCGCTGGCCGGGATGCCGAGGATCTCGCCGATGGCGTAGAGGGCGCCATCGGGCACCCAGCCACGTTCCTTCTGGACGATCTTCAGGGCTTCGATAGACGCCGCGCGCGGGTCTTCGTAGTGATGCAGCTCGTGCTCGATGGCCGAGCGCTCGGTTTCGCTGAGGGCGAAACGGTCTGTCTGGATAAGCGGGCTGTTCATGCTTAGCGGTCCACGTCGGCCATAACGAAGTCGATACTACCCAGGTACGCGATCAAGTCCGCGACCATGCTGCCGCGGATCACCGAAGGGATCTGCTGCAGGTGGGCGAAGCTCGGGGTGCGGATCCGGGTGCGGTAGCTCATGGTGCCGCCATCGCTCGTCAGGTAATAACTGTTGATGCCCTTGGTCGCTTCGATCATCTGGAAGGACTCGTTGGCCGGCATGACCGGGCCCCACGAAACCTGCAGGAAGTGCGTGATCAGGGTCTCGATGTGCTGCAGCGTGCGCTCTTTCGGCGGCGGCGTGGTCAGCGGGTGGTCCGCCTTGTACGGGCCTTCCGGCATGTTGCGCAGGCACTGGTCGATGATCTTGATGCTCTGGCGCATCTCTTCGACGCGGACCATGCAGCGGTCGTAGGCATCGCCATTGGCCGCCAGCGGGACTTCGAACTCGAAGTTCTCGTAGCCGGAGTAGGGGCGCGCTTTACGCAGGTCGAAATCGCAACCGGTGGAACGCAGGCCGGCACCGGTGACACCCCATTCCAGGGCTTGCTTGGTGTTGTAGGCGGCGACGCCGATGGTACGACCCTTGAGGATGCTGTTCTGCAGGGCGGCCTTGGTGTATTCGTCGAGGCGCTTGGGCAGCCAGTCGACGAAGTCTTTCACCAGCTTTTCCCAGCCGCGTGGCAGGTCGTGGGCGACGCCGCCGATGCGGTACCAGGCCGGGTGCAGACGGAAGCCGGTGATGGCTTCGATCACGGTGTAGGCGCGCTGACGGTCGGTGAAGGTGAAGAACACCGGGGTCATGGCGCCGACGTCCTGGATGTAGGTACCCAGGAACAGCAAGTGGCTGGTGATCCGGAAGAACTCGGCCAGCATGATGCGGATGACGTCGACCTTCTCCGGCACCTTGATCCCGGCCAGCTTCTCGACCGAGAGCACGTACGGCAGGTTGTTCATCACGCCGCCGAGGTAGTCGATACGGTCGGTGTACGGAATGAAGCTGTGCCAGGACTGACGCTCGGCCATTTTCTCGGCGCCACGGTGGTGGTAGCCGATGTCCGGTACGCAGTCGACGATCTCTTCGCCGTCCAGCTGCAGGATGATGCGGAAGGCACCGTGAGCCGAAGGGTGGTTCGGGCCCAGGTTGAGGAACATGTAGTCCTCGTTGGCGCCGGAACGCTTCATGCCCCAGTCTTCCGGCTTGAAGCGCGCGGCTTCTTCTTCCAGTTGTTGCTTGGCCAGGGTCAGGCTGAACGGATCGAATTCGGTGGCGCGCGCCGGGAAGTCCTTGCGCAGCGGGTGACCTTCCCAGGTCGGCGGCATCATGATGCGCGACAGGTGAGGGTGGCCGGCGAAGTCGATGCCGAACATGTCCCAGACTTCACGCTCGTACCAGTTGGCGTTCGGCCAGATACCGGTCACGGTCGGCAAGCTGAGGTCGCTCTCGGACAAGGCGACCTTGATCATTACGTCACTATTACGTTCGATCGACAGCAGGTGGTAGAACACGCTGAAGTCGGCGCCTGGCAGCCCTTGGCGCTTGGTGCGCAGACGCTCGTCCACGCCGTGCAGGTCATAGAGCATGACGTACGGCTTGGGCAGGTTGCGCAGGAAGGTCAGGACTTCGACGAGTTTGGCGCGGGTAACCCACAGCACCGGCATGCCGGTGCGGGTGGCCTGGGCGGTGAACGCCTCAGGGCCAAAACGGTTATTGAGTTCGACGACCACATCCTGGTCGTCTGCCTTATAAGGCGGGATGTACAGAGCACTGCCTGTAGTCATGGTTTTTTATCGCTTTCGGTCAACGTAAAGAATGAAGCCAGTTTTTCGTTCTTTGTAAGAAGCGCTCTGGAATCAGACTTCGTCGGGGCTGCGCAGGTTGGTTACCTGAATACGCTGTTCGCGGCGCTGTTCCTTTTGCGACGGCATTTCGGCGCGATACACGCCTTGGTCACCGACGACCCAGGAAAGTGGGCGACGCTCCTGGCCAATCGACTCCTGCAAGAGCATCAGGCCTTGCAGAAAAGCTTCAGGGCGGGGCGGGCAGCCAGGCACGTAGACGTCCACGGGCAGGAACTTGTCCACCCCTTGAACGACGGAATAGATGTCGTACATGCCACCGGAGTTGGCGCACGAACCCATGGAGATGACCCACTTCGGTTCGAGCATTTGCTCGTAGAGACGCTGAATGATCGGCGCCATCTTGATGAAGCAGGTTCCGGCAATAACCATGAAATCCGCCTGGCGCGGTGATGCCCGGATAACTTCGGCGCCGAAGCGCGCGATGTCGTGGGGCGCCGTGAAGGCGGTGGTCATTTCCACGTAGCAGCAGGACAAGCCGAAGTTGTACGGCCACAGGGAGTTCTTGCGCCCCCAGTTGACCGCGCCGCTCAGCACGTCTTCCAGCTTGCCCATGAAGATGTTTTTGTGGACTTGATCTTCTAACGGATCGGAAACGGTTTCCCGTTCGCCGATCGGATACTGCTCGTTAGGAGCATCGGGGTCGATCCTGGTGAGATTGTATTGCATCGCCAAAGCCTCATTGTTTTAGCTTCGCCTGCCGCTTACGGCGACCTTCCGGAGCCCAATCAAGAGCCCCCACCCGCCAAAGGTAGACAAGACCTGCCAACAGAATTGCTATGAAAACGAGAGCTTCGACGAATCCGGTCCAGCCGCTTTCGCGGACGGACACAGACCAGGCAAAGAGAAAGAGGGCTTCGATATCGAAGATCACGAAGAGCATCGCGACCAGATAGAATTTGGCTGAGAGCCGCAAGCGGGCGCCACCGGTAGGTAGCATGCCGGACTCGAACGGTTCGTTTTTGCTGCGGCCCCAGGCTTTTGACCCGAGGAGGCTGGAGACGCCGAGCATGAAGGCGCAGAGGCCGCCTACACCCAGAAGGAAAATGGCAAAGCCCCAGTTGTGGGCCATGAGTCCTGTCGCTTCGGGCATGCTGGTAATCCTTAACAGAGAGCAAAGGTCTCTGAGCTTGATAAAGAAATAAAGCAGTGACGATATGTCGCAGTGCAATCAATCGCCGTGATTTTATGGCTAAACACCGGGCAAGTAAATTTTCATGGCGAAATTATTTAGCGGAATAAGGACATGGCTCCTCTTGCAAGCCCCGTAAGCCACGGCCTGTGGGCATTAGCGGGTGTTTTGTTAATTATGTTTTGTCCTCGCTGTAACGAACATCTCCATCTCTAAATGATAATCAATATTATTTGGCGCTGCTTTTAAACAATGATTCCCATGAAGAGCCGCTAAGTTGTCTTTTATATGCTCGTTACTGCAAGTTGCGAGCGGCCCCTTTTACCCGCTTTTTCCTCCACGCATACCGCTCTGGATCAATGTTTTGCCTGATTGGCAGGAGGCTCGGGCGAGGTCATCGCGAGTTGGTTCGTTCCTCCTGGAGCTTGGGGTTGGTCGGTGACGCTGCAAAAGTCGCAGGCAAAAAAAACGCCCCGAACCAGTCGGGGCGTCAGATGTGCGGCACTGCAGTTAGCTTTTACCGGGTCTGCAATGGCCGTTTTTCAGCGTGAAGTCGAATCAGTGGAACTGTTCTTCTTCAGTGGAGCCGGTCAGTGCGGTGACCGAAGACGAGCCACCCTGGATCACGGTGGTCATGTCGTCGAAGTAGCCGGTACCCACTTCCTGCTGGTGAGCCACGAAGGTGTAGCCCTTGGCGGCGTCAGCGAATTCCTGCTCCTGCAGCTTCACGTAGGCGGTCATGTCGTTGCGGGCGTAGTCGTGCGCCAGGTTGAACATGCTGTGCCACATGTTGTGAATGCCGGCCAGGGTGATGAACTGGTGCTTGTAGCCCATGGCGGACAGTTCGCGCTGGAACTTGGCGATGGTCGCGTCGTCCAGGTTCTTCTTCCAGTTGAAGGAAGGCGAGCAGTTGTACGACAGGATCTGGTCCGGGTATTCCTTCTTGATCGCTTCGGCGAAGCGACGGGCCTCGTCCAGGTCCGGCTTGGCGGTTTCGCACCAGATCAGGTCGGCGTACGGCGCGTAGGCCAGGCCGCGAGCGATGGCCTGGTCGAGGCCGGCGCGCACTTTATAGAAGCCTTCCTGGGTGCGGGTGCCAGTCACGAACGGCTGGTCGTACGGGTCGCAGTCGGAAGTCAGCAGGTCGGCAGCGTTGGCGTCGGTACGGGCCAGGATGATGGTCGGTACGCCGGCAACGTCGGCCGCCAGACGGGCAGCGGTCAGCTTCTGTACGGCTTCCTGGGTTGGAACCAGTACCTTGCCGCCCATGTGGCCGCATTTTTTCACGGAAGCCAGCTGGTCTTCGAAGTGAACGCCGGCAGCGCCTGCTTCGATCATGCTCTTCATCAGCTCGTAGGCGTTCAGCACGCCGCCGAAACCGGCTTCGGCGTCAGCCACGATTGGCGCGAAGTAGTCGATGTAGCCTTCGTCGCCCGGGTTCTTGCCGGATTTCCACTGGATCTGGTCGGCACGGCGGAACGAGTTGTTGATGCGCTTGACCACGGTCGGCACGGAGTCCACCGGGTACAGCGACTGGTCCGGGTACATCGATTCGGCGGAGTTGTTGTCCGCGGCAACCTGCCAGCCCGACAGGTAGATAGCCTGGATGCCGGCTTTGACTTGCTGTACCGCCTGGCCGCCGGTCAGGGCGCCCATGCAGTTGACGAAATCTTTCTCAGGGCGGAAGGACGGTTTGGCACCCTGGGTCACCAGGTTCCAGAGCTTCTCGGCGCCCATGCGTGCCAGGGTGTGCTCAGGTTGAACCGAGCCACGCAGACGGACAACGTCGGCAGCGGAATAAGTGCGAGTCACGCCTTTCCAGCGCGGGTTTTCAGCCCAGTCTTTTTCAAGGGCTGCAATTTGCTGTTCGCGTGTCAGTGCCATGGAGATAAACCTCGTCGCATAGGTCTGGGGTGGAAAATTCTTGCTCCACCAGATACGCAGGATCAAAGGTGCGTAATTGGCTGCTCGCTGACCAGAAGTCTAGGCGGTCAAGTCGGCTATGGCGCAGATGGCGACGGGTGAACGATGGGCTCAAGGGGAAAGTGAGCAGGTGAGGGCCAGCTGTCGGGCGCATTCGGGCGTCGTGGGCCTTCATACGAACCATCAGTGTGTTGCCGATCTACCTAATTAGCTTCCGTCCCTCGGGACAACCTCGTTCCAGTCGCAATCTCGTCAAACACACCTTGTGGGCGGTACAGACACGAATCGGCTCAGGTGGGTAGGTTAGAGCGGCGATCCGAAGGCCCTTGCCAGGGCCCCTGATTAGCGGGAGCGAGGCCATCATGCCTTCGGTTTTTTGCCTCGTCAAACGTTTTGTAGTGCTTTTTTTCTAACACTACATCTTTGGTCTAATACGACTAATCAGTCAGTTTTCGGTGCTTTAGTCCAGGGCGTCGACTTTCACTCGCAAGGTCATGTCATCCCGGCCCTGAGTCGAGTAGCTGCGGGTTTCAGCTTGTTTGTCGGCCTGGTTCTGGCGATTGACGCCGGCCAGGGTGATCCACTCGCCAAGACGGCCGCTGACAGTTGTGTCGGTACTTTGCACATTCACTACATCGGGACGTTCCTGGCTCATACGGTCACGGTTGGTACTGATGCTCAGGTGAACGGTTTCGCCGGTGACGCTGGCCGTGACGTAGAAGCCCTGGGTGACATTGCGATACTGGGTCTGGTTCTGCAGGCGACCGTAAGGGTCGGTCTGGGTGGTGGTCAGTGGCACGCTCTGGCCGACCTGGATCAGGGCCGGTATGCCTTCGCTGGCCTGGATCTGCTGTATGCCGCCATCGCGGCTGACGGTGCTACGGGTAATGATGCGGGTTTGCGGAGCTCCGTTGACCGAATAACCCTGATTGTTCTGGCTGTTGTTTTCGTTGGTGTCGACCGTGATCAGCAGGCGTTTGGCGGCAGTATCCAGTTGCGCGATGAAGGCGCGCAGTTCTTCGATCTTCTCCGGTTCCGCATTGACGATCAGCTGGTTGCCGTAGGCGCTGACCCGGCCTTCCTTGCCGAGGAAGTTCTGGGCGACGGGCAGCAGGTCGGCGCTGGTGCGGTTGTTCAGGGGCACGATCTCGGTCGCGGCCGTGACTGAAAAGCTCGCAGTCAGCAGCAGCGTCGTGAGCAGGGTGCGTAGGGACATGTCCGTTATCTCCGCTAGGGGTGGAAGCCTTGAGTTTGACAGTTTGTCGGCTCGCGGTGGGGCAAGTTGAATCGCCGATGGCAAAACGCCCCGGCCTCCAGGGAGCCAGCTTAGCTTGCTGGATCCGGGGAGGGCGGGGCGTTTTGTGACGGCTGGCAGGATATCGCCAGCAGGCTCGCTGCTGCGCAGGGTTTGCTCAGGCGTTGCCGCGGACCATGTCGACGTGAGGGATGCCTGCTTCCAGGAATTCCTCGCTGACGATGCTGAAGCCCAGGCGCTCATAGAAGGCGGTAGCCTGAACCTGGGCGCTGAGCATCAGCTGCTTGAGGCCACGTTTCTCGGCTTCGCCGATCACTGCCTGCATCAGCGCATCGCCGACCTTCAGACCGCGCCAGTCCTTGAGGACCGATACCCGGCCAACCTGCCCGTCGGGCAGCAGGCGGGCGGTGCCGATCGGAAAGTCGCCTTCGAGCGCGAGGAAATGCGCCGCGCTGTCGTCGTCGGCGTCCCACTCCAGTTCGGGCGGGACGGATTGCTCGATGATGAACACCGCTTCACGAATGCGCCGGATCTCGGCGTTATCCTTTTGCCAGTCTGCGACACGTACGCGAATCTTATTCATCGGCAAATCCCAGGCTTCCTTGCTTGACCAGTTCGCACAGCAGGCCGCGTCCATCGTCGTCCGCCAGCCATGGGCCGAGGTTGTCGAGGTGCAGCGCGTCGGCGGCGCAAATCATCTTCAGCAGTTCACGCAGCTTGCCCGGCAGATAACGGCTCTGGCCGCTGGCGAACAGCAGCAGGTCGTCGTCGACTTCGGACCAGGCCAGGCGCGCGCTCGGGTTGCGGATCAGTATGGCGCCCTGTTCGAGGCTGCCGAGCAGGTCTTCTTCTTCCAGCTCGGGGCCGACCACCAGTTCCGGGTAGCGCGGCTCGGTCATGAACTGGCCGAACCAGGTCAGCAGCATGCGCTCGTCGCTCATGTGCTCGGCCAGCAGGCCCTTGAGGCGGTCGAGGGCATCGTGCTGGATCTGGTGCGGGTCGCTGACAGGTTGCACGTCGGCGTCGGTATAGCGGTCTTCGTCCGGCAGGTACTGGCTGAGGAAGTCGGTGAAGTGGGTCAGCACTTCGGCGGCGCTCGGGGCGCGGAAGCCCACCGAGTAGGTCATGCAGTCGTTCACCGCGACGCCATAGTGGGCCAGGCGCGGTGGCAGGTAGAGCATGTCGCCGGGTTCCAGGACCCAGCTCTCTGTTTCTTCGAACTCGGCGAGGATACGCAGGTCCGCGTGCTGCAGCAGTGGGCTCTCGGCGTCGCACATCTGGCCGATCTTCCAGTTGCGCTTGCCGTGGCCTTGCAGCAGGAACACATCGTAGTTATCGAAGTGCGGACCGACGTTACCGCCGGGAGCGGCGAAGCTGATCATCACGTCGTCGATGCGCCAGCTCGGCAGGAAGCGGAAATGCTCCAGCAGTTCGGCGACTTCCGGCACGAACTGGTCGACAGCCTGGACCAGCAGGGTCCAGTCACGCTCCGGCAGCTTGCTGAACTCGTCTTCGGCGAACGGGCCGCGGCGCAGTTCCCAAGGGCGTTCGCCGTGTTCGATGACCAGGCGCGACTCGACCTCTTCTTCCAGCGCCAGGCCGGCCAGTTCGTCGGCGTCGATCGGGCTTTCGAAGTCGGGCAGGGCCTGACGGATCAGCAGGGGCTTTTTCTGCCAGTAGTCACGCAGGAATTCCCGTGCGCTGATGCCGCCCAGAAGTTGAAGAGGAATGTCAGGATTCATGTGTAACCTATTGAAAAAATGCACTTTTCATACGGGAATAAAAACGCCCGGCGCTGCCGGGCGTCAAAGGTCTTGCCATCGATCAGATGCGTTTGGCTTGGGCCGCGGCATTACCGATGTAGCTGGCCGGGGTGAGCTTTTTCAGCTCGGCCTTGGCGGCTTCAGGCATTTCCAACGCGTCGATGAAGGTCTGCAGCGCTTCAGGGCTGATGCCCTTGCCGCGAGTCAGTTCCTTGAGTTTTTCGTACGGGTTTTCGATGTTGTAGCGGCGCATCACGGTCTGGATCGGCTCGGCCAGGACTTCCCAGCAGGCGTCCAGGTCTTCGGCGATCTTCTGGGCGTTGAGCTCCAGCTTGCTGATGCCTTTGAGGCTGGCTTCGTAAGCGATCACGCTGTGGGCGAAACCGACACCGAGGTTACGCAGGACGGTGGAGTCGGTCAGGTCGCGCTGCCAGCGGGAGATCGGCAGTTTGCTCGCCAGGTGCTGGAACAGCGCGTTGGCGATGCCCAGGTTGCCTTCGGAGTTTTCGAAGTCGATCGGGTTGACCTTGTGCGGCATGGTCGAGGAGCCGATTTCGCCGGCGATGGTGCGCTGCTTGAAGTAGCCCAGGGAGATGTAGCCCCAGATATCGCGATCGAAGTCGATCAGGATGGTGTTGAAGCGGGCGATGGCGTCGAACAGCTCGGCGATGTAGTCGTGCGGCTCGATCTGCGTGGTGTACGGGTTGAAGCTCAGGCCCAGCTCGTCTTCGATGAAGGCGCGGGCGTTGGCTTCCCAGTCGATTTCCGGGTAGGCCGACAGGTGCGCGTTGTAGTTGCCCACGGCGCCGTTGATCTTGCCCAGCAGCGGCACGGCGGCGACCTGAGCGATCTGGCGCTCCAGGCGGTACACCACGTTCGCCAGTTCTTTGCCCAGGGTGGTCGGCGAGGCCGGCTGGCCGTGGGTGCGCGACAGCATTGGCACGTCGGCGAAGCGCAGGGCCAGTTCGCGGATGGCCCCGGCGGTCTGGCGCATCAGCGGCAGCATCACCTCGTCACGGCCTTCGCGCAGCATCAGGGCGTGGGACAGGTTGTTGATGTCCTCGCTGGTGCAGGCGAAGTGGATGAATTCGCTGACGTTGGCCAGTTCAGGCAGCTTGGCGGCCTGTTCCTTGAGCAGGTACTCGATCGCCTTGACGTCGTGGTTGGTGGTGCGTTCGATCTCTTTGACGCGCTCGGCGTGTTCCAGAGAGAAGTTTTCCGCCAGGGTGTTCAGCACGGCGTTGGCTTCGGCGGAGAACGCCGGTACTTCGCTGATGGCGGAATGGGCGGCCAGGCGCTGGAGCCAGCGCACTTCGACCAGGACGCGAGCACGGATCAGGCCGTATTCGCTGAAAATGGGGCGCAGGGCCTGGGTTTTGCCGGCGTAGCGGCCGTCAACAGGGGAAACCGCAGTGAGCGAAGAGAGCTGCATGGGGTGTTCTCGGACAGTCGGGCAACGAAATGGGGCGCGTATCATACATGAAAATATCCGCCGGTCCGTTGCCAACTGACCAGCGTCTTACGCGTTACTGACTACAAAAGGTCTTGCGGGCGCAGTTCAGCTGCTGCGCATCAGCGGATAAAGCTCTTTGAGCAATTTGCGGCGGCTGATCACCAGCTGCCAGCGGTGGCCACCCAACTGGCGCCACAGGCGCGCCGAACGGATGCCGGCCAACAGCAGGGCGCGGATCTTCGAGGCGTTGCTCGGCTGCTGCAGGTTGCGCATGTCGCCATGCACCTGGATCCGCTGGCGCAGGGTGCTCAGGGTGTCCTGATACAGCGAGCCGCAGGCGGCAATCACGTTTTCGTGGGCCGGGCCGAAATGTTCGACCTGGGACTGAATCTGCGGCAGGCGCTTGCCGATGATTTCCAGCAGGTCGTCGCGCTTGGCCAGCTGGCGCTCGAGACCGAGCATCGACAGGGCATAGCGCAGCGGCTCGCGCTGCAGGGTGCTGGGGTCACGTTCCAGGGCGCCGATCAGGGCGCGATAACCCTCGCGTAGATTGATGTCGTCGCCACCGTAGACTTCCAGGGTGTCTTTCGGGTCGCGGATCAGCAGGCTGCCGAGCATGCAACTCAAGGCCGCTTCGGTGACCTGGCCGGTCTTGGCGATCTTGTCCACCAGGACGGCGGCGAGAAACACGCCACCCAGTGCCGTCAGTTGTTCCTGGGTCGGGCTCATGCCTTGCTGCTCCAGGGCTCTGCGACTTCGATCACACCGCCGCCCAGACAGATGTCGCCGTCATAGAAGACTACGGATTGGCCAGGGGTGACCGCGCGTTGCGGGTCATCGAAGGTGGCGCGATAGCCGTTGGCGGTCTTTTCCAGGGTGCAAGGCTGGTCGCTCTGGCGGTAGCGCACTTTCGCGGTGAGGCGGCGCGGTTCGCTCAGGTCGATCGGGTTGACCCAATAGATGTCGGAGGCGAGCAGGGCGCGGGAGAACAGCCACGGGTGATCGTTGCCCTGGCCAACGATCAGCTCGTTGTGTTCCAGGTCCTTGATCAGCACGTACCACGGCTCATCGCCGGCGTCCTTGAGGCCGCCGATGCCCAGGCCCTGGCGCTGGCCGATGGTGTGGTACATCAGGCCGTGGTGACGGCCGATCACTTCACCTTCGGTGGTCTTGATCTCGCCGGGCTGGGCCGGCAGGTATTGCTTGAGGAAGTCGCTGAAGCGTCGCTCACCAATAAAGCAGATACCGGTGGAGTCCTTCTTCTTGGCAGTGGCCAGGTCGTGTTTCTCGGCGATCGCGCGGACTTCGGGCTTTTCCAGCTCGCCGACCGGGAACAGGGTCTTGGCGATCTGCTCGCCGCCGACGGCGTGCAGGAAGTAGCTCTGGTCCTTGTTCGGGTCCAGGCCCTTGAGCAGTTCGGTGCGCCCGTCGATGTCGCGGCGGCGCACATAGTGGCCGGTGGCGATCAGGTCGGCGCCGAGCATCATGGCGTAGTCGAGGAACGCCTTGAACTTGATTTCACGGTTGCACAGGATGTCCGGGTTCGGCGTGCGGCCGGCCTTGTATTCGGCCAGGAAGTGCTCGAACACATTGTCCCAGTACTCGGCGGCGAAGTTGGCGGTGTGCAGCTTGATGCCGATCTTGTCGCACACGGCCTGGGCGTCCGCGAGGTCGTCCATGGCGGTGCAGTACTCGGTTCCGTCGTCTTCCTCCCAGTTCTTCATGAACAGGCCTTCCACCTGGTAACCCTGCTCCATCAGCAGGAGGGCGGAAACGGAAGAGTCCACGCCGCCGGACATGCCGACGATGACGCGCTTCTTTTGGGTGTCAGAAGGGGCTGGATCACGCATAGGAATTTAACGGGTGTCTTGAAAAAGGACGCGATTCTAACAGGCTGAGGCCTGCAAGGCTAAAACTGCGGTTAAAGCGACGGACGGATCAGCTCGAGGCTGTGCAGTTGCCCGGCCAGATAGTCGTCGACGCAGCGGATGATCAACTCGCTGCGCCATTGCGGGCGCAAGGCCAGCAGTTCGTCGCGGCTCAGCCAGCGCGGGCCGATGATGCCGTCGTCCAGTGGGTAATCGGGGTGGTGCCTGAGCGGTTTGCCGGCAAAGCAGACGCGCTGGTAGGTCACGCCATTGCTGGGGGCGGTGTACAGATAGATGCCGACCACGCCGGTCAGCTCGATGTCCCAGCCGGTTTCTTCCAGGGTTTCGCGAATGGCGGCCTGGAGCAGGCTTTCGTCCGGATCCAGGTGCCCTGCGGGCTGGTTGAACACCGCCTGGTCGCCCTGGAACTCCTCGACGAACAGAAAGCGTCCCTGGTTCTCAATGATGGTGGCGACGGTGATGTGGGGTTGCCATTCCATATATAAAGCTCTGTCTTGAGTGGGTGGTCATCATAAGGCGAACGCCAGTCCTGTAGGAGCGAAGCTGGCTCGCGATGAAAGCAGCGCGTTTCGCCTGACTCACCGCAGCGCCACTATCGCGAGCAAGCTTCGCTCCTACAGGGAAGGTGTTGTCCAAAAAAGCACAAACCCCGGCACCTGGCCGGGGTTTGTATTACAGCGGTGTTGCTTAGACCAGCGCAGCGATAGCTGCGTTGAGGGTGGCGCTTGGGCGCATGGCCTTGCTCACCAGCTCAGGGTTGGCGCTGTAGTAGCCGCCGATGTCCACTGGCTTGCCTTGAACGCCGTTGAGCTCGGCGACGATGGTCGCTTCGTTCTCGGTCAGGGTCTTGGCCAGGGTGCTGAACTGCGCTTGCAGGGCGGCATCTTCGGTCTGGGCGGCCAGGGCCTGGGCCCAGTACAGCGCCAGGTAGAAGTGGCTGCCGCGGTTGTCGATGTTGCCGACTTTGCGCGATGGCGACTTGTTGTTGTCCAGGAACTGACCGGTTGCCTGGTCGAGAGTCTTGGCCAGTACCAGCGCTTTCGGGTTGTTGTAGGTGTTGCCCAGGTGCTCCAGGGAAGCGGCCAGGGCCAGGAACTCACCCAGGGAGTCCCAGCGCAGGAAGTTCTCTTCCAGCAGCTGCTGCACATGCTTAGGAGCCGAACCGCCGGCGCCGGTTTCGAACAGGCCGCCACCGTTCATCAGCGGCACGATCGACAGCATCTTGGCGCTGGTGCCCAGTTCCATGATCGGGAACAGGTCGGTCAGGTAGTCGCGCAGCACGTTGCCGGTGACGGAGATGGTGTCCTTGCCTTCGCGGGTGCGGGCCAGGGTGAACTTCATGGCGTCGACTGGCGACATGACACGGATGTCCAGGCCAGCGGTGTCGTGATCCTTCAGGTACGCCTGGACCTTCTCGATCATCACGCCGTCGTGGGCGCGCATCGGGTCCAGCCAGAAAATCGCTGGAGTGCTGCTTGCGCGAGCGCGGTTGACGGCCAGTTTGACCCAATCCTGGATCGGCGCGTCCTTGGTCTGGCACATGCGGAAGATATCGCCGGCTTCGACGGCCTGTTCCAGCAGCAGGTTGCCCTTGCTGTCGGTGACGCGTACGACGCCGTCAGCCTTGATCTGGAAGGTCTTGTCGTGGGAGCCGTACTCTTCGGCTTTCTTCGCCATCAGGCCAACGTTCGGCACGCTGCCCATGGTGGTCGGGTCGAAGGCGCCGTTGGCCTTGCAGTCTTCGATCACGGCCTGGTAGATGGTGGCGTAGCAGCGATCCGGGATCAGCGCTTTGGTATCGTGCAACTGGCCGTCGGTGCCCCACATCTTGCCGGAGTCACGGATCATGGCCGGCATCGAGGCGTCGACGATCACGTCGCTCGGCACGTGCAGGTTGGTGATGCCTTTATCGGAGTTGACCATGGCCAGGGCAGGGCGCACGGCGTAGACGGCCTGGATGTCGGCTTCGATCGCAGCTTGCTGCTCTGCAGGCAGGGCCTTGATGCGGGCGTACAGGTCGCCAATGCCGTTGTTCAGGTTGAAGCCGATCTGGCTCAGCACGTCGGCGTGCTTGCTCAGGGCGTCCTGATAGAACTCGGCAACGATCTGGCCGAACATGATCGGGTCGGAAACCTTCATCATGGTGGCTTTCAGGTGTACCGACAGCAGTACGCCTTGTTTCTTGGCGTCTTCGATCTCGGCGGCAACGAAAGCACGCAGGGCTTTCTTGCTCAAGACTGCGCAATCGAGGATCTCGCCGGCTTGTACGGCGGTTTTTTCCTTCAGGACGGTAGCGCTACCGTCTTGAGCGATCAGCTCGATCTTTACGGTGTCCTGGGCGTCGATCAGGGCGGCTTTTTCGCTGCCGTAGAAATCGCCCTGGCTCATGTGAGCCACGTGGGACTTGGAGTCTTTGGCCCAGGCGCCCATTTTGTGCGGGTGCTTGCGCGCGTAGTTCTTGACCGACAGTGGAGCGCGGCGGTCGGAGTTGCCTTCACGCAGGACCGGGTTCACGGCGCTGCCCTTGACCTTGTCGTAGCGCGCCTTGGCGTCTTTGTCGGCGTCGCTGGTCACGGTTTCCGGGTAGTCCGGCAGGGCGTAGCCCTTGGCTTGCAGCTCTTTGATCGCGGCCTGAAGCTGCGGTGCCGAGGCACTGATGTTCGGCAGCTTGATGATGTTGGCTTCAGGGGTTACAGCCAGGTCGCCCAGCTCGGCCAGGTGGTCCGGTACGGCTTTGTCGCCCAGCAGCTCCGGGAAGCTGGCAAGAATACGCCCTGCGAGAGAGATGTCGCGGGTTTCCACGGCAATATCAGCGGAAGCGGTGAAGGCTTCGACGATAGGTAGCAGCGAGTAGGTGGCGAGGGCGGGGGCTTCGTCGGTGAAGGTATAGATGATCTTCGAGCGGGTGGGCATATTCGGATTAACTCTCTTCTTTGCTAAAGCGTGCGCAGAAACTCGAGGGGCGCCGGGTAAGCGCGTTCGTTCAAAGTCATCCATGAACCGAATATCGAGGTTTCTTCGCGGTGATGTTGGGTGCATCAGTCGAGCGTCAAGCGGGTGGGCTGCGATAACAGCCCGGCTTTGGGCGGAAAGTCTCGGCTCCTTTTTTCCAGTAGCAGAGCGCTCAGCCGTCGTGACTCTGTGGTCAGCGGCGGCATTATACATAGGTAGCTGGCAAAACGCCGACGGTTCATATGCAACCGCTCTCGTCCATTGGTCTAAAGGTCGCAGGCGGGGCGGCGGCGTAGAGTCCTGCGCAGTGCTCGAGTTTGGCGCTTTTCCCTTTGCTTTCAGGCTTGTAGGCCACGAACTGCGCCGCCTTCACGGTAGATGAGTGGAACATGAGGTTCCCGTCCAGATTCAACTGGGGTACGCTCGAACGCAGCCAGATGTTCAATCCACACAACGGAGTTCAGCATGGGATACAAGAAGATTCAGGTTCCGGCAGTCGGCGACAAAATCACCGTCAACGCAGACCATTCTCTCAATGTTCCTAACAACCCGATCATCCCTTTCATCGAAGGTGATGGTATTGGCGTTGATATCAGCCCGGTCATGATCAAGGTTGTCGATGCTGCTGTTAAGAAGGCCTACGGCGGCGAGCGCAAAATCTCCTGGATGGAAGTCTATGCCGGCGAGAAAGCAACTCAAGTGTACGACCAGGACACCTGGCTCCCTCAGGAAACCCTGGACGCAGTCAAGGATTACGTAGTTTCCATCAAGGGCCCGCTGACCACTCCGGTAGGTGGCGGTATCCGTTCCCTGAACGTGGCCCTGCGTCAGCAGCTTGACCTGTATGTGTGCCTGCGCCCGGTGCGCTGGTTCGAAGGCGTGCCGAGCCCGGTGAAGAAGCCTGGCGATGTCGACATGACCATTTTCCGTGAGAACTCGGAAGACATTTACGCCGGTATCGAATGGAAGGCCGGCTCCGCCGAAGCCACCAAGGTCATCAAGTTCCTCAAAGAAGAAATGGGCGTCACCAAGATCCGTTTCGACGAAAACTGCGGTATCGGCGTCAAGCCGGTTTCCCTGCAGGGCACCAAGCGCCTGGCGCGCAAGGCGCTGCAATATGTGGTCGACAACGATCGCGATTCGCTGACCATCGTGCATAAAGGCAACATCATGAAGTTCACCGAAGGTGCCTTCAAAGAGTGGGCCTATGAAGTGGCGGCGGAAGAGTTTGGCGCGACGCTGCTCGATGGCGGCCCGTGGATGCAGTTCAAGAACCCGAAAACCGGCAAGAACGTGATCGTCAAGGACGCCATCGCCGATGCGATGCTCCAGCAGATCCTGCTGCGTCCGGCCGAATATGACGTGATCGCGACCCTCAACCTGAACGGCGATTATCTGTCCGACGCACTGGCTGCCGAAGTAGGCGGGATCGGTATCGCTCCGGGCGCCAACCTGTCCGACACCGTGGCCATGTTCGAGGCGACCCACGGTACGGCGCCAAAGTACGCGGGCAAGGACCAGGTGAACCCGGGTTCGCTGATCCTCTCCGCGGAAATGATGCTGCGTCACATGGGCTGGACCGAAGCGGCTGACCTGATCATCAAGGGCACCAACGGTGCCATTGGTGCCAAGACCGTGACCTACGACTTCGAGCGCTTGATGGAAGGCGCCACGCTGTTGTCGTCGTCGGCATTCGGCGATGCGCTGATCTCGCACATGTAAGCAGTACGCATCAAAACGAAGCGGCCGGTTCAAATGATTGAACCGGCCGTTTTTTTATGACTGTTTTTTAGGGTTGGATCTGGATACAGGTGTTTCAGCTCAGGACCGTTTCCTGCTGGGGGGAGGCTGCGGCGGAGGCATTCTGGGTCTTGATGGAGTTGATCTTCACCGCGTGCAGGCCCTTGGGCCCTTGGGTGATCTCAAAACTCACGGCCTGTCCGGCTTTCAAGGTTTTGTAGCCTTCCATCTCGATGGCCGAGTAATGGGCGAAAAGGTCGTCGCTCTTGCCCTCCTCATTAATGAAGCCATAACCCTTGGCGTTGTTGAACCACTTGACCTTGCCGCTTGCCATGCTCATATCCCTCTGCAACAGACTCCATCACTGGAGTATCATCCTGTTAATCCGTACCGAAATCCGCAATATAGGATTGACTGTACGGACCTTTATTACCCAATGTGGGCTCTATTGGTTGTAACACCGTTTTGCCGATAGTCAAGGTGACCCGGCGGTCGGAGTTGAAATCCCCCCAGAGCGCCCCCACCACTGTATTTGCACAACTAACGAACCTTTCTTTCCATGCATGCAATCAGCCAGATTCGACTAACATTCAATCAGGATCGCCCGGATTTCCAAGACGACGATTCCGCTGGCTTGGCTGTACAGGAAGCTAAGCCGACGTTGCAGGCTCCGCCGATGTACAAGGTGGTTTTGTTCAATGATGACTACACACCGATGGATTTCGTCGTCGAAGTGCTCGAGGTGTTTTTTAACCTGAATCGCGAGCTGGCGACCAAGGTAATGCTGGCCGTTCATACAGAAGGACGGGCAGTATGTGGATTGTTTACCCGCGACATCGCCGAGACCAAGGCCATGCAGGTCAACCAGTACGCCAGGGAAAGCCAGCATCCGCTACTCTGTGAAATCGAGAAGGACGGTTAACGCCGACCACTTGGGTATGAGGTGAAGCTATGTTAAACCGCGAGCTCGAAGTCACCCTCAATCTCGCCTTCAAAGAGGCTCGTTCGAAGCGTCATGAGTTCATGACCGTCGAGCACCTCTTGTTGGCTCTTTTGGATAATGAGGCCGCCGCCACCGTTTTGCGTGCCTGCGGAGCAAACCTCGACAAACTCAAGCATGACCTGCAGGAGTTCATCGACTCCACCACGCCGCTGATTCCCGTGCATGACGAGGATCGCGAAACCCAGCCAACCCTGGGCTTCCAGCGTGTACTGCAGCGTGCTGTCTTCCATGTGCAGAGCTCGGGCAAGCGCGAAGTGACTGGCGCCAATGTGCTGGTTGCGATCTTCAGTGAGCAAGAGAGTCAGGCGGTGTTCCTGCTGAAACAGCAGAGCGTTGCCCGTATCGATGTCGTCAATTACATCGCCCATGGCATCTCCAAGGTGCCCGGGCATGGCGATCATTCTGAAGGTGAACAGGATATGCAGGACGATGAAGGCGGTGAGTCTTCCTCTTCAGGTAATCCGCTGGATGCTTATGCCAGCAACCTCAATGAACTGGCGCGCCAAGGGCGTATCGACCCGTTGGTGGGGCGTGAGCAGGAAGTCGAGCGTGTGGCGCAGATTCTTGCGCGCCGGCGCAAGAACAACCCGCTGCTGGTAGGCGAGGCCGGTGTAGGTAAAACCGCGATCGCCGAAGGTCTGGCCAAACGCATCGTCGATAGCCAGGTGCCTGATCTGCTGGCCAGCAGCGTGGTGTACTCCCTGGATCTCGGTGCATTGCTGGCGGGTACCAAATACCGCGGCGATTTCGAGAAACGCTTCAAGGCGTTGCTGGGCGAGTTGAAGAAACGTCCGCAGGCGATCCTGTTCATCGACGAGATTCACACCATCATTGGCGCCGGTGCGGCGTCCGGTGGGGTGATGGACGCCTCGAACCTGCTCAAGCCGCTGCTTTCTTCGGGCGACATCCGTTGCATCGGTTCGACCACCTTCCAGGAATTTCGTGGAATTTTCGAGAAGGACCGGGCCTTGGCTCGCCGCTTCCAGAAGGTCGATGTATCCGAGCCTTCGGTAGAAGACACCATTGGTATTCTGCGTGGCCTCAAGGGGCGTTTCGAGCTGCACCACGGCATCGAGTACAGCGATGAGGCATTGCGTGCCGCCGCCGAACTGGCGTCGCGCTATATCAATGACCGGCATATGCCCGACAAAGCGATCGATGTGATCGACGAGGCGGGCGCCTATCAGCGTCTGCAGCCGTCTGACAAGCGCGTCAAGCGCATCGAGGTGGCTCAGGTCGAGGATATCGTGGCGAAAATTGCGCGAATTCCGCCGAAACACGTCACCAGTTCCGACAAGGAGCTGCTGCGTAACCTCGAGCGCGACCTGAAGTTGACAGTATTCGGCCAGGATGCAGCGATCGACTCGCTGTCGACCGCGATCAAGCTGTCCCGTGCCGGCCTGAAATCGCCAGACAAGCCTGTCGGTTCGTTCCTGTTCGCCGGACCTACCGGTGTCGGTAAGACCGAGGCCGCGCGGCAGTTGGCCAAGGCGCTGGGCATCGAGCTGGTGCGTTTCGACATGTCCGAGTACATGGAGCGCCACACCGTATCGCGTCTGATCGGTGCGCCTCCAGGTTATGTCGGTTTCGACCAGGGCGGTTTGCTGACCGAAGCGATTACCAAGCAGCCTCACTGCGTATTGCTGCTCGATGAAATCGAAAAGGCACACCCGGAAGTCTTCAACCTGCTGCTGCAGGTGATGGACCACGGTACCTTGACCGATAACAACGGGCGCAAGGCGGATTTCCGCAACGTGATCGTGATCATGACCACTAACGCAGGCGCCGAAACGGCAGCTCGGGCTTCCATCGGGTTCACTCATCAGGATCACTCTTCCGATGCCATGGAAGTGATCAAGAAGAGCTTCACGCCGGAATTCCGTAACCGTCTGGACACCATTATCCAGTTTGGTCGCCTCAGTCATGAGGTCATCAAGAGCGTGGTGGACAAGTTCCTTACCGAGCTGCAGGCGCAGTTGGAGGACAAGCGCGTTCAGCTGGAAGTCACCGATGCGGCCCGCAGCTGGCTGGCGGCAGGTGGTTACGATGTGACCATGGGCGCTCGTCCTATGGCGCGCCTGATCCAGGACAAGATCAAGCGTCCGCTGGCGGAAGAGATACTCTTTGGCGAACTGGCCGAACATGGCGGTGTGGTGCACATCGACATCAAGGATGGCGAGCTGACCTTCGAGTTCGAGACCACCGCAGAAATGGCCTGACTGGCCACAATGAAAAAGGCGCCGCAAGGCGCCTTTTTTATATCTGTTCTGTCTTTATATCTGTTCTGTCGGCATGCAGGGCAAATCGCAGGCAAACAAAAACGCCCGGCATGAGCCGGGCGTCTTGTATTGACTTGCTTAGCGAGCGCGGTAAGTGATGCGCCCTTTGCTCAAGTCATAGGGCGTCAGTTCGACGCGCACTTTGTCACCGGTAAGAATACGAATGTAGTTCTTGCGCATCTTGCCGGAGATATGCGCGGTTACGACGTGCCCATTTTCCAACTCCACACGAAACATGGTGTTGGGCAGGGTGTCGACGACAGTGCCTTCCATTTCGAAGCTGTCTTCTTTCGACATGCAGTAAAGCCCTCGGTGTCCAGTGAATGGCCCGGTGCAACTGCGCCAGGCAAAAGCGGCGTGCATTGTGCCCGAAAAGTGGGGTTCAAGCCAAGGGCTTCTAGTTCAGGATGACCCATCTCTGGTTGATCAGCAGCTCAATGGGCCGATATTGGGTCTTGTAGTTCATCTTTTTGCAGTTCTTGATCCAGTATCCGAGGTAGACCGCGTCCAGGCCCAGGCGCAAGGCCTCGCCGATTTGCCACAGAATGGCGTAGCGACCGAGGCTGCGACGCTCTTCATCGGGTTCATAGAAGGTGTAGACCGCGGAAAGGCCATTGGGCAGCAGGTCGGTGACGGCCACGGCGAGCAGGCGCCCATCGAGGCGAAACTCGTAGAACCTGGAGAAGGGCAGGTCGCGCACCAGAAAAGTCGAGAACTGATCGCGGCTGGGCGGGTACATGTCGCCATCGGCGTGGCGTTGTTCGATATAACGCTGGTAAAGGTCGAAATACTCTTCGCTGAACCCCGGTTTGACAGGTTGGACCTTCAGGTCGGCATTGCGTTTGAGAATGCGTTTTTGCTGACGATTGGGTACAAACTGCGCGGCAGGAATGCGGGCAGGAACACAGGCATTGCAGTTCTGGCAATGCGGCCGGTACAGATGGTCGCCACTGCGACGAAAGCCCATTTCCGACAGGTCTGCGTAGACATGCACATCCATGGGCTGACTAGGATCGAGGAACAGCGTGGTCGCCTGTTCTTCGGGCAGGTAGCTGCAAGAGTGGGGTTGAGTGGCATAAAACTTCAAACGCGCCAACTCGGTCATGAATCAACCCTCGGGATTAGCTTTGAATTAAGTGTAAGCCACACCGGCAAAACCCGCCTAGGAAACCCATATGGCGCGGCTGGGCTGGTCCAGATGGCGCTGCAGATAGCCGGCGAACTCCTGGCGTGGAATGGCGCGGGCGCCCAGGCTGTGCAGGTGGTCGGTGGGCATCTGGCAGTCGATCAGGGCAAAGCCCCATGCCTGTAAATGTTGGACCAGCGTGACGAAACCGAATTTCGACGCATTGTCGGCCCGGCTGAACATCGACTCACCGAAAAACAGCTGGCCCATTGCCAGTCCATACAGTCCACCTACCAGTGCCCCCTGATCCCAGACTTCGACCGAATGGGCATGGCCGCGCCTGTGCAACTCGAGGTAGGCATTCTGCATTGATTCGGTGATCCAGGTGCCGTCGGCATAAGGGCGTGGCGCCGCGCAGGCGCTGATGACCGCGGCAAAATCCTGATCGAAGGTGACCTGATAGCGTTGCTGGCGCAGTAGTTTGCCCAGGCTGCGGGATACATGCAGTTCGTCTGGAAATAACACGGTGCGCGGGTCGGGTGACCACCAGAGGATGGGCTGGCCTTCGGAAAACCAGGGGAAACAGCCGTGGCGATAGGCCTGGATCAGCCGGTCGGCCGACAGGTCGCCGCCGGCGGCCAACAGGCCGTTGGGGTCGCGCAGGGCCTTTTCCAGTGGGGGAAAGTCGAAGTTGTTGCGTTGTAACCAGGTCAGCATGGCATTCAGACTTGCGGAAGGGGAGGGCGGTGGCGGGCCTGCAAGGCCCGCCGCAAGCGTAGGTCGGGAGGTCAGTTGTCGTCGAGGAATTTCTCCGCATCCAGGGCCGACATGCAGCCCGCGCCCGCGGAAGTGACGGCCTGGCGATACACATGGTCGGCCACATCGCCCGCGGCGAACACGCCCGGGATGCCGGTGGCCGTGGCGTCGCCTTCGCTGCCGCCCTTGACCAGCAGATAGCCGTCGCGCATTTCCAGCTGGCCCTTGAACAGGTCCGTATTGGGCTTGTGGCCGATGGCGATGAAGACGCCGGTCAGCGCCAATTCCCGGGTTTCTCCGCTGAGGCTATCGCGCAGGCGGGCGCCGGTGACGCCGCTGGCATCGCCCAACACTTCGTCGAGATTCTGGTTCCAGTGCAGGCGGATATTGCCCTTGGCGGCTTTGTCGAACAGCTTGTCCTGGAGGATTTTCTCCGCGCGCAGCTTGTCGCGCCGGTGCACCAGGTGCACCTCTTTGGCGATGTTGGAGAGGTACAGGGCTTCCTCCACGGCGGTGTTACCGCCGCCGATCACGGCAACTACTTGATTGCGATAGAAAAAGCCGTCGCAGGTAGCGCAGGCCGAGACACCCTTGCCGGCGAAGGCTTCTTCGGAGGGCAGGCCCAGGTACTGGGCCGATGCGCCGGTGGCGATGATCAGTGCATCGCAGCTGTAGACGCCGCTGTCACCCTTGAGGATAAAGGGTCGCTGCTGCAACTCCGCGGTATGGATGTGGTCGTAGACGATCTCGGTGTCGAAGCGTTCAGCGTGTTTTTGCATGCGTTCCATCAGCACCGGGCCGGTCAGGCCCTCGACATCGCCAGGCCAATTGTCGACTTCGACAGTGGTGGTCAACTGGCCGCCCGCTTGCAGGCCGGTGATGACGGTCGGTTTGAGGTTGGCGCGGGCGGCATAAACGGCAGCGCTGTAACCGGCAGGGCCGGAGCCCAGAATGATCAGGCGTGAATGCTTCGCTTCGGTCATAAAAACACCTCATAAGCCTTTGTCACAAAAGAGAATGCGTGCTCAAATTGAATACTGCGTAAAGTGTTCCTGACTTATGCTACACCCAGTATTGAGCAGCGTGGCACGGCGCTTACAAACCCGTACAATGCGGATTTGCACGCCTAT
Organism: Pseudomonas sp. B3G-3; assembly: GCF_028640915.1. Classification (NCBI taxonomy): domain Bacteria; kingdom Pseudomonadati; phylum Pseudomonadota; class Gammaproteobacteria; order Pseudomonadales; family Pseudomonadaceae; genus Pseudomonas; species Pseudomonas sp. B3G-3. The sequence continues at coordinate 152,901 of NZ_JAQZAB010000057.1, forward strand.
ATGGAATACATCGGCATTGCACGCAGCAGCTCTTACAGTTTCGCAATGCGTGGGCAGAATGTTAAAAGTAGCCCCAGTTACGCTCGTCAACTTTTTTACCTGCTCGGATTGGGCAGTATTTTTTAGTCGATCAACAGTTGGACGCGCCCATGGCGCAGGAAAAGACGCGTTTTGAAGAAATCCACCGCAGCACCTAAAACAGTAGTCCCACTCTGGCGCCAGCAATTGCATTACCGCCTCAAGGAAGGTGCGTTGATCGCCATTGGGGCTTTGTGCCTGTTTCTGATGATGGCATTGCTGACATATGGCAAAGACGATCCGGGCTGGAGCCATAACAGCAAGATCGAAGATGTGCAGAACTTCGGTGGTCCTGCCGGTTCTTACAGCGCCGATATCCTGTTTATGGTGTTGGGTTACTTTGCCTATATCTTCCCGTTGTTATTGGCGATCAAGACTTATCAGATCTTCCGTCAACGCCATGAGCCGTGGCAGTGGAGCGGTTGGCTGTTTTCCTGGCGCCTGATCGGCCTGGTGTTCCTGGTGCTGTCCGGTGCCGCGTTGGCGCATATCCATTTCCATGCGGCGACTGGCCTGCCGGCCGGCGCGGGCGGGGCGCTGGGCGAAAGCCTGGGCGACCTGGCCAAGAACGCACTGAACATCCAGGGCAGTACCCTGATGTTTATTGCGTTGTTCCTGTTTGGCCTGACCGTGTTTACCGATCTTTCCTGGTTCAAGGTCATGGATGTGACCGGCAAGATCACCCTCGACCTGTTCGAACTGTTCCAGGGCGCCGCCAACCGCTGGTGGGCGGCCCGTACCGAGCGCAAGCAGCTGGTTGCCCAATTGCGTGAGGTGGATGCCCGGGTCGACGAAGTGGTCGCTCCGACCGTCACCGACAAACGTGAGCAGGCCAAGGTCAAGGAGCGCCTGATCGAGCGCGAACAGGCCCTGAGCAAGCACATGTCCGATCGTGAGAAGCAGGTCCCGCCGGTGATCGCCCCGGCCCCGGTAAAAGCGCCCGAGCCAAGCAAGCGCGTGCAGAAAGAGAAACAGGTCCCGCTGTTCATCGACAGCGCGGTCGAAGGCACCTTGCCGCCTATCTCGATTCTCGATCCGGCGGAAAAGAAACAGCTCAACTATTCCCCCGAGTCGCTGGCCGCCGTCGGCCATTTGCTGGAAATCAAGCTCAAGGAGTTCGGGGTCGAAGTGTCGGTGGACTCCATCCACCCGGGCCCGGTGATTACCCGTTACGAAATCCAGCCGGCCGCCGGGGTGAAAGTCAGCCGTATCGCCAACCTGGCCAAGGACCTGGCGCGTTCGCTGGCGGTGACCAGCGTGCGGGTGGTGGAAGTGATTCCCGGCAAGACCACCGTGGGTATCGAGATTCCCAACGAAGACCGGCAGATCGTGCGCTTCTCCGAAGTGCTGTCGACCCCGGAATACGACAACTTCAAATCCCCGGTCACCCTGGCCCTGGGCCACGATATCGGCGGCAAGCCGATCATCACCGACCTGGCGAAGATGCCTCACCTGCTGGTGGCCGGTACCACCGGTTCCGGTAAGTCGGTAGGTGTGAACGCGATGATCCTGTCGATCCTGTTCAAGTCCGGCCCGGAAGACGCCAAGCTGATCATGATCGACCCGAAAATGCTCGAGCTGTCGATCTACGAAGGCATCCCGCACCTGCTGTGCCCGGTGGTGACCGACATGAAGGACGCCGCCAACGCCCTGCGCTGGAGCGTGGCCGAGATGGAGCGGCGCTACAAGCTGATGGCGAAGATGGGCGTGCGTAACCTGTCGGGCTTCAACGCCAAGGTTAAAGAAGCGATCGAAGCCGGTACGCCGCTGACCGACCCGCTGTACAACCGCGAAAGCATCCACGACGAAGCGCCGCTGCTGACCAAGCTGCCGACCATCGTCGTGGTGGTCGACGAATTCGCCGACATGATGATGATCGTCGGCAAGAAGGTCGAAGAACTGATCGCGCGGATCGCCCAGAAAGCCCGTGCCGCGGGGATCCACCTGATCCTGGCGACCCAGCGGCCGTCGGTAGACGTGATCACCGGCCTGATCAAGGCCAACATCCCGACCCGCATGGCGTTCCAGGTATCGAGCAAGATCGACTCGCGGACCATCATCGACCAGGGTGGTGCCGAACAGCTGCTGGGTCACGGTGACATGCTCTACATGCCGCCGGGCACCAGCCTGCCGATCCGTGTCCATGGGGCCTTCGTCTCCGACGATGAAGTGCACCGGGTGGTGGAAGCCTGGAAGTTGCGTGGCGCGCCGGAGTACAACGACGACATCCTCAACGGTGTCGAAGAGGCCGGTAGCGGCTTCGACGGTGGCGGCGGCGGTGGCGACGGTGACGACGCCGAGACCGACGCGCTGTACGACGAAGCGGTGCAGTTCGTCCTCGAGAGCCGCCGGGCGTCGATTTCCGCGGTTCAGCGCAAGCTCAAGATCGGCTACAACCGCGCGGCCCGCATGATCGAAGCCATGGAAATGGCCGGGGTGGTGACCGCCATGAACACCAACGGCTCCCGCGAAGTGATAGCGCCGGGTCCGATGCGCGACTGACAATGACCCGATACAGGCGGCGCGACCCTGCGCCGCCGGTTTTTTCCACGAATCTAATGAGGACTCCCATGCGTCTTATCCGCATGTTGCTGGTACCGGTACTGGCTTTAACGACACTGTCGGCCCATGCCGATCAGAAAGACGTGGCGCGCCTGACCCAGTTGCTCGAAAAGTCCCAGACCCTGACCGCGCGTTTCTCGCAGCTGACCCTCGACGGCAGCGGCACCCAGCTGCAGGAAACCGCTGGTGACATGGCACTCAAGCGCCCGGGCCTGTTCTACTGGCACACCGATGCACCGCAGGAGCAACTGATGGTCTCCGACGGCAAGAAGGTTTCCCTGTGGGACCCGGACCTGGAACAGGTCACCATCAAGACCCTGGACCAGCGCCTGACCCAGACTCCGGCCCTGTTGCTGTCGGGCGATGTGTCGAAAATCAGCGAAAGCTTCGATATCAGCGCCAAGGAAGCCGGTGGCGTGGTCGACTTCATCCTCAAGCCGAAAACCAAGGACACCCTGTTCGACAGCCTGCGCCTGTCGTTCCGCAACGGCCTGGTGAATGACATGCAGCTGATTGACAGCGTTGGCCAGCGCACCAATATCCTGTTCACCGGGGTCAAGGCCAACGAGCCGATCGCTGCTTCCAAGTTCAAGTTCGACATCCCCAAGGGTGCCGACGTGATTCAAGAATAAGTCGACGCCAAGAGGTTTCAATCGTCCGCCATGGATCTGTTTCGCAGTGACCCGATCGCCCAACCCCTGGCCGCGCGCTTGCGCCCGGCCAACCTGGACGAGTACGTCGGTCAGGAGCATGTGCTCGCCCGCGGCAAGCCTCTGCGTGAAGCGCTGGAGCAGGGGGCCCTGCACTCGATGATCTTCTGGGGGCCGCCGGGGGTGGGCAAGACCACCCTGGCGCGGCTCCTGGCGAAAGTCTCGGATGCGCACTTCGAAACGGTCTCGGCGGTGTTGGCCGGGGTCAAGGAGATCCGCCAGGCGGTGGAAATCGCCAAGCAGCAGGCGGCCCAGTACGGGCGCCGGACCATCCTGTTCGTCGACGAAGTGCACCGTTTCAACAAGTCCCAGCAGGATGCCTTCCTGCCTTACGTTGAAGACGGCACCCTGATTTTCATCGGTGCGACCACCGAGAACCCGTCCTTCGAGCTGAACAACGCACTGTTGTCCCGGGCCCGGGTGTATGTGCTCAAGAGCCTCGACGAAGCCGCACTGCACAAGCTGGTGCAGCGGGCTCTGACTGAAGAGCGCGGTCTGGGCAAACGCCAGCTGAGCCTCAGTGACGAAGGCTTCCAGATGCTCCTGGCGGCGGCGGACGGCGATGGCCGGCGCCTGCTCAACCTGCTGGAGAATGCCTCCGATCTCGCCGAAGACGGCACGGAAATCGGTGTCGAGCTGCTGCAAAGCCTGCTGGGCGATACCCGTCGGCGTTTCGACAAGGGCGGCGAAGCCTTTTACGACCAGATTTCGGCGCTGCACAAGTCGGTCCGTGGTTCCAACCCGGACGGCGCCCTGTACTGGTTCGCGCGGATGCTCGACGGTGGTTGCGACCCGCTGTACCTGGCACGGCGCGTGGTGCGCATGGCCAGCGAAGACATCGGCAACGCCGACCCACGGGCGCTGAGCCTGTGCCTGGCCGCCTGGGATGTGCAGGAGCGCCTGGGCAGCCCCGAAGGCGAGCTGGCGGTGGCCCAGGCCATCACCTACCTGGCCTGCGCGCCGAAAAGCAACTCCGTGTACATGGGCTTCAAGGCCGCCATGCGCAGCGCCGCCGAACATGGTTCGCTGGAAGTGCCGCTGCACCTGCGCAATGCGCCGACCAAACTGATGAAGCAGCTGGGCTACGGCGACGAATATCGTTATGCCCATGATGAGCCGGATGCCTACGCGGCCGGTGAAGACTACTTTCCCGAGGCGCTGGAGCCGCAGCCGTTCTATCAGCCCGTGCCCCGTGGCCTGGAACTGAAGATCGGCGAGAAGCTCAAGCATCTGGCGGAGCTTGACCGGACCAGCCCCAAGCAGCGGAGAAAGCCGTGATCCCATTGATCGTTGCTGTCTCGGTGGGCGGTGTTGCCGGCACCCTGTTGCGCTTTGCCACCGGTAACTGGATCAGCGCCAATTGGCCGCGGCACTTCTATACCGCGACGCTGGCCGTTAATATCGTGGGCTGCCTGCTGATCGGCGTGCTGTACGGCCTGTTTCTGATACGCCCGGAGGTGCCCATCGAGGTGCGTGCCGGGTTGATGGTGGGCTTCCTTGGCGGCCTGACGACTTTTTCATCCTTTTCACTGGATACGGTGCGTCTGCTGGAAAGCGGACAGATACCGCTGGCCCTGGGCTATGCGGCCATCAGCGTATTCGGCGGGCTGCTCGCGACCTGGGCCGGCCTGTCCCTGACCAAACTTTGATAAACGAGAGACCGACATGCTCGATTCCAAACTGTTACGTAGCAACCTTCAGGACGTAGCGGACCGCCTGGCATCCCGTGGCTTTGCCCTGGATGTAGCACGCATCGAAGCGCTGGAAGAACAGCGCAAGACCGTCCAGACCCGCACCGAGCAACTGCAGGCCGAACGTAACGCGCGCTCCAAGTCCATCGGTCAGGCCAAGCAGCGCGGCGAAGACATCGCGCCGCTGATGGCTGATGTCGAGCGCATGGCGGGCGAGTTGGCGGCCGGCAAGGTCGAGCTGGACGCCATTCAAACCGAGCTGGATGCGATCCTGCAGGGCATCCCGAACCTGCCTCACGAATCGGTGCCGGTTGGCGACGACGAAGACGGTAACGTCGAGGTGCGCCGCTGGGGCACGCCGACGGCGTTCGACTTCCCGATCCTCGACCACGTCGCCCTGGGTGAAAAACATGGCTGGCTGGACTTCGAGACCGCGGCCAAGCTGTCGGGCGCGCGTTTTGCCCTGCTGCGCGGGCCGATCGCCCGTCTGCACCGCGCCCTGGCGCAGTTCATGATCAACCTGCACACCAGCGAGCACGGCTACGAAGAGGCCTACACCCCTTACCTGGTGCAGGCACCGGCGTTGGTGGGGACCGGCCAGTTGCCGAAGTTCGAAGAAGACCTGTTCAAGATCAGCCGTGAAAACGAAGCCGATCTGTACCTGATCCCGACCGCCGAAGTGTCGCTGACCAATATCGTGGCCGGCGAGATCCTCGATTCGAAGCAACTGCCGATCAAGTTCGTCGCCCACACCCCGTGCTTCCGCAGCGAAGCCGGTTCGTCGGGCCGCGACACCCGCGGCATGATCCGCCAGCACCAGTTCGACAAGGTCGAGATGGTCCAGATCGTCGAGCCATCGACTTCCATGGAAGCCCTGGAAGGCCTGACTGCCAACGCCGAGAAAGTCCTGCAACTGCTGGAGCTGCCTTACCGCACCCTGGCGCTGTGCACCGGCGACATGGGCTTCAGCGCGGTCAAGACCTACGACCTGGAAGTGTGGATCCCGAGCCAGGACAAGTACCGCGAGATTTCGTCGTGCTCCAACTGCGGCGACTTCCAGGCCCGTCGCATGCAGGCGCGCTTCCGCAACCCGGAAACTGGCAAGCCGGAACTGGTGCACACCCTGAACGGTTCCGGCCTGGCGGTCGGTCGTACCCTGGTGGCGGTGCTGGAGAACTACCAGCAGGCCGACGGTTCGATCCGGGTGCCTGAGGTGCTCAAGCCTTACATGGGCGGCCTCGAGGTCATCGGCTAAATGGAATTTCTGCCGCTGTTTCATAACCTGCGCGGCAGTCGTGTGTTGGTGGTCGGCGGCGGGGAGATTGCCTTGCGCAAATCCCGCCTGCTGGCCGACGCCGGTGCGCTGCTGCGGGTAGTTGCACCTGAAGTGGAACCCCAATTGCGCGAGCTGGTCACGGCCAGCGGCGGCGAATGCCGGTTGCGCGGTTATCTCGAGGCGGACCTGGACGGCTGCGTGCTGATCATCGCCGCCACCGACGACGAACCGCTCAATGCCCAGGTCTCCGCCGATGCTCATCGGCGTTGTGTGCCGGTCAATGTGGTGGACGCGCCGGCCCTGTGCAGCGTGATCTTCCCGGCGATCGTCGACCGTTCGCCGCTGGTGATCGCCGTCTCCAGCGGTGGCGATGCGCCGGTGCTGGCGCGCCTGATCCGGGCCAAGCTGGAAACTTGGATCCCCTCGACCTACGGTCAGTTGGCCGGCCTGGCTGCGCGTTTTCGCAATCAGGTCAAAGGCCTGTTTCCGGACGTGCAGCAGCGTCGTGCCTTCTGGGAAGACGTGTTCCAGGGACCGATCGCCGACCGGCAGCTGGCCGGGCAGGGCGAGGAGGCCGAGCGCTTGCTGCAGGCCAAGATTGCCGGCGAAGCGCCCCATGCGCCGGGCGAGGTGTATCTGGTGGGGGCGGGGCCGGGCGATCCGGACCTGCTGACCTTCCGCGCCTTGCGCCTGATGCAGCAAGCCGACGTGGTGCTCTACGACCGCCTGGTAGCGCCGGCGATTCTCGAACTGTGCCGTCGCGATGCCGAGCGGGTGTATGTCGGCAAGCGCCGCGCCGATCACGCCTTGCCCCAGGAGCAGATCAACCAGCAACTGGTGGACCTGGCCAAGCAGGGCAAGCGCGTGCTGCGTCTGAAAGGGGGCGATCCGTTCATCTTCGGCCGTGGCGGCGAAGAGATCGAAGAGCTGGCGGCCCAGGGCATTCCGTTCCAGGTGGTGCCAGGGATTACCGCGGCCAGCGGCTGTGCGGCCTATGCCGGGATTCCGCTGACCCATCGTGACTATGCGCAGTCCGTGCGTTTCGTCACCGGGCACCTGAAGGATGGCACCACCGATCTGCCCTGGGCCGACCTGGTCGCGCCTGCACAGACCCTGGTGTTCTACATGGGCCTGGTGGGCTTGCCGGTGATCTGCGAACAACTGATCCAGCATGGCCGTTCGGCGGACACGCCGGCCGCCTTGATCCAGCAGGGCACGACCTCCAACCAGCGGGTGTTCACCGGCACCCTGGCGGACCTGCCGAAGCTGGTGGCGGAGCATGAAGTGCATGCGCCGACCCTGGTGATCGTCGGCGAAGTGGTGCAGCTTCGCGAGAAGCTCGCCTGGTTCGAAGGCGCGCAGTCGCAGGTCTGAACAGCATCGCGGGCAATCTCACTCCTGCACAGAACATCTCTTCTGTAGGAGCGAGGCTTGCCCGCGATAGCGATCTCAAGAACGATCGCTCTCCTGAGTTATTGCTTGTTGCCTTGCCAAACCCCACGCCCGCTCAAACGCTCGCGATCATGCGCTGCATCGAAGTCCTGCACCGGCCCTTTCGGCACGATGCCGGTCGGGTTGATGGTGCGGTGGCTGGCGTAGTAGTGCCCCTTGATATGGGTGAAGTCCACGGTTTCGGCGATCCCCGGCCACTGGTACAGCTCTCGCAGCCAGTTCGACAGGTTCGGATAGTCGGCGATCCGCCGCAGGTTGCACTTGAAGTGACCGTAATACACCGCGTCGAAGCGAATCAGCGTGGTGAACAGGCGGATGTCCGCTTCCGTCAGGTATTCGCCGGCCAGGTAGCGTTGGCCGGCCAAGCGCTGTTCCAGCCAGTCGAGTTCGGCGAACAGATCGTCGAAGGCCGCTTCGTAGGCTTGCTGCGAAGTAGCGAAGCCGGCGCGATACACACCGTTGTTCACCGCCGGATAGATGCGCGCGTTCAATTCGTCGATTTCGCGGCGTAGCGGTTCCGGGTAGAAGTCCAGGTCGTTGCCGTTCAAGTCATCGAAAGCGCTGTTGAACATGCGGATGATTTCCGCCGATTCGTTGCTGACGATGCGTTTCTGCTGGGTGTCCCAGAGCACGGGCACGGTGACGCGGCCGGTGTAGTCGCGGGTATCGGCGGTGTAGCGCTGATGCAGGAAATCCAGGTGGTCCAGCTTGTCGCCGCTGGAGCCCAGGGTCCGGTCGAAAGTCCAGCCTTGTTCCAGCATCAGCCAGCTAACCACTGACACATCGATCAGGCTTTCCAGGCCCTTGAGCTTGCGCAGGATCAGCGTGCGGTGCGCCCAGGGGCAGGCCAGGGAGACATACAGATGATAACGGCCGGCTTCCGCGCGAAAGCCGCCTTCGCCACTAGGGCCGGGTTTGCCGTCGGTGGTCACCCAGTTGCGGCGTTGCGCCTGTTCGCGCTGGAAGGCGCCGTCTTTGCTGCTTTCGTACCACTGGTCGTGCCAGCGTCCTTCAATCAGCAGGCCCATGAAAAAGCTCCTCGGTCAGTGTGCATTGGCGTGCAGTTTAATCCGAGGAGTTCGAACGAATTACGCAAAAGTCGGGCGGTTATGATCGGTTAAATCGATCTGTTGCGAGCGTCCCAGTATTGCCGAGCCTGCTCGAACGCCTGCTCCCGCGGCACGCCGAGCCCGCGCAGGGCGAGGGCCATGGTGGCGATCAGCGCCAGTTGCGGGTAGCTGTCCTGCACATCGCCGCGCCAGACGGCTTTCAGGTGCTCGGGATCGAGGGCTGCCGGTTTGACATGGCGCTGCTCGGACAGCGCCGGCCATTCCTCATCCCAGCTGACACCGCCAGTAGTGCCGTACAGATGGCTGGCGCTGTCCGGGTTGATCTCGATTTCGCCGCCGTCGCCCTTGATCACAATGACGTTGTCCCCCAGCAGCCCGCTGGCATCGCGGTGCACGCCCTGATAGCCGGGGTGGAAGATGCTTTGCAGGCCGCAGCGCGCGCCCAGCGGGTTGAGGATGCGCGCCAGGGAGTGGATCGGCGAGCGCAGGCCCAGGGTGTTGCGCAGGTCGATCATGCGCTGCAGTTGGGGCGCCCAGTCGCCCAGGGGGATAAAGGCCAGGTTGCCCTGGTCCAGCGCCTTGCCTACCGCCTGCCAGTCGCGGCACAGCGGGATGTGCAATTGTTCCAGCAATTGCTCGGTGTACAGCCGGCCGGCGGTGTGGGCGCCACCGCCGTGCAGCAGGATGCGCACGCCGTTCTGTGCCAGGCACTTGGCGGCCAGCAGGAACCAGGGCAGGTGGCGCTTTTTGCCGGCGTAGCTGGGCCAGTCCAGGTCGACCTTGATCGGTGGCGCCTGCAGTCGCTCGCGCAGGGCCTCGGTAAAGCCGGCCAGTTCCTCGGGGCTTTCTTCCTTGTGCCGCAACAGCATCAGGAAGGCGCCGAGCTGGGTGTCCTCGACCTTGTCGTCGAGCAGCATGCCCATGGCTTCGCGGGCTTCTTCACGGGTGAGGCTGCGGGCGCCGCGTTTGCCTTTGCCGAGAATGCGCACGAACTGCGCGAAAGGATGCTCGGCGGGCGTTTCGGTGGTCAGCGAGGTGAAATCGGTCATAGGCAATTGGTCGGCTTGGGCAGGCCCGCCAGCTTGGCGGCAAGTTTGGCGGGAGTGCCTTTGAACAGTCGGTTGAGGTGCAGGCTGTTGCCCTTGTCCGGGCCCAGCTTCAAGGCGGTGTATTTGATCAGCGGGCGTGTCGCGGGCGACAGCTGGAACTCTTGATAGAAGCCGCGCAGCAGCTCGAGGATTTCCCAGTGCTCGGGCGTCAGCTCGATCTGTTCCGCCGCGGCCAGGGCATCGGCCACCTCGCTGGACCAGTCGTCCAGTTCCACCAGGTAGCCGTCCTTGTCCAGGGCGATGGTGCGTTCGCCGACAGTCAGTGCATTCATAACCAGCTGTTGACCTTGTCGTAGTGGATCGACAGCGCGACGAACCCCGGGTAATCGACGCTGGTGGCCCAGGCTGGAACTTCCAGGCCTCGGGCCTGGTGGTCTTCCGCCAGGACGTAGAGCGCCAGCGCCTCCCCGCGTGCCTGCAAGGCCGCCAGCGGTGCGCTGCCAGGCTGCAGGGCGTACACCGCGTCGCCACACAGGAGAATGGCATCCTGCGCGCCAAGCAGGCGCAGGCAACTGGTCAGCCGGGAGTCGGTGAAGGGCGAGTGGGACAGCACGTGCAAGGTCGACATCAGAGGGTGATCACCTGGTCAAAACGGTCAATAAGTGCGCCGAGTTCGGCCGGGGCCAGGACCTGCACCTCGTCCAGGTTCAGCGCGGCCGGGTCGAGGCCACGTTCCGCCACGCTGGCGCCACAGGCGAACACCTGCTCCACACCAAACAACGACAGGGCCTGCAGATTGGCGCTGAGATCCTTTTGCTGCACGGCGGCGGCTTGTTGCCCGGGGGCGAGCTGAAACACGCCGTCGTCGAGAAACAGCAGGCCGATCGGCAAGTCGAAGGCGCCGCCGGCCAGCACGATATCCAGTGCCTCGCGGGCGCCGGGGCCGGACCAGGGCGCCTGGCGGCTGATAATCAACAGGGATTGCGCCATGTTTCATGGCCCTCCAAAACAGATCAGGCGGTCGGCCGCCTGTACGGCGTCGTGCAACTGGCCGAGCCCGGAAAGCTCCCAGGGCGCGCTCAGGTTGACGGCCGGGCGCTGGTAGCGTGCGGCTTCCTCCTGGTTCAACACCCCGCGGCGCAGGGCCGCGGCAATGCACACCACGCCATCGAGCTGGTGCTCGCTGACGAAGGTCCGCCATTGCGCGGGCAGGTCCAGCTCGTCCTGCGGGGTGACGATGTTGTCCGATGCGCTGTGCACGCCATCCTGATAGAAAAACAGCCGCACGATCTCGTGGCCACCGGCCAGCGCTGCCTGGGCGAATGCCAGGGCGCGGCGCGAGGAGGGCGCGTGAGCGGCGGAGAAAAGGGCAATGGCGAACTTCATGAAGAACTCTGTCAGCAAACCTGGGGCCATGATAAAGCTTTATGCCGGGCCCGGCGAAGTGGCTTTAGCGCGGCATATAGCCCAGTTGCCAGCGATGGGGGATCTTCAGCGACAACAGCCCCAGCAGCGCCGACAGCAGGCCGCTGACGAACAGGGCCGCGAGGCCGAGATGCTGTTCCAGAACGGCGCCCAGCACGGCGCCGGCGAACATGCCGCTCCAGGGCACCAGCTGCACGCGCCAGCCATTGCGCCGCTCGCCGAGCATCCAGCGGCCCAGGCCGCGGCCAAAGCGCGACAGGGCGCCGGTGACATAGGTCAGGCCCACGGGAAGCCCGTTCACTTCCTCGACGGCGGCATTGAGCATGCCCATGGAGATGATCGCGGCCAGCACGGCCGGTAGCCGTTGTTCAAACGGCCAGGCGGCTGCCGCGCACAGCAGCGTGGCAATGCACAGCAGCAGCGGCAGGGCGCGGCGCCCGCCAAAGCGGCTGACGACTATGCCCAGGGCGTTGCCGGCGATGAAGGTGGCGACCAGCAGCACCAGGTGCAGGGTCAGGGCCAGGTCGGCATCGCTGATGGCGACGGCCAGGCGCGTGGTGTTGCCGCTCATGAAGGAGACGAAATCGCCGGTGGCCATGAAGCCGATGGCGTCGGTCATGCCGGCCAGGACCGACAGGCTGGCGACCAGGCACAGGCCTATGCGGCCGCGCCATTTCTGGCGCCGCAGCAGCTCCGGGTTACTACGAAGGCTGGTGGAAGAGGGCAGCATCAGCGTTGACTCATGGTGACAATGATCCTTTATCGAAGGCCCGAGCGGCGCTCAATCGCGCGGCAGGCCATGTAGCTCGCAATACTCGCTCCAGGGTATGCCGGCCATTTCCGCCACTTCCCGGTGCACTTCGAGCCGCCGCGCGGCAAATTCCTCCGCGCTCTGTGCGGTCAGTTGCAGGCTCAGTTCCCAGGCAAACAGGCCCTGACGTTCCGCCTCGGCCTCGAAGGCTTCGTGCAGTCGCTCGGCGCGGTATTGTTCCTGGGTTTCGCCCCTGGCCTGGGCGGCCAGAGGGTTGAGGTGATCGAGTGCTTCACGAAGCTCCGGGCGCGCCGCGAGAAACTTCTGCAGGGCCACTTCATGCGGGTGTTCGGGGGCGGCCATCGGTGATCCTGGATGGGGTTGGAGGAAGTCGTTTCGGCTTGGGGCTGTGCGAAAGCCCAGCGACCATAACGCCTGGCCGGTCCAGCGTCAAAATGCTCCCGGGCGGAGCTGCCGCGACGGACGGTCGAAGCCATGTCCGCGCCATGCCACTGAGCGGATTGGCTTGGCAAAAATGCGTGTTGGATAACACTTTCCACTGAATGCCTTGGTATGAGCCCCGTTCTTGTGACCTATTCTCAACAGGCACTCTCTCCAAGTGGCGTCGCCAAGGAGGAATTTCTCATGCTCTCGATGGACGAGCTTTGCCAGATCCTGGAGTCCGGTTTTCTGCCGCTTTCCTGCACCTGCACCGTCAACCCCGACGGCTCCCTGGCGATCAAGGTTTTCGAGCCGCAAAGCGGACGGATCGACCTGTTCATTACCAGGGTATCGACCGAGCATCTCACCAGTGTCCGCGCGGCGGCCAATTTTGTCGGTGAGTTGCGGACTGAAATCAGGGCGGGGCGTCGGGCATTTGCCGGCGGTTTCTAGTGATTGAACACGTTGAGCATTGGGCAGGTCGAGCGCGCTTCCTTGCGCGAATGTGGCAGGTGACGTCTGAACGGTTGCGGGGAGGCGGGGCTAGTTCTTTTCAGACAGCTCTCTCCAGTTCGCCAGCGTGACGCCACTGCGCTCGGCGAATGTCTGCATGGTGCGGTAGGTCCCGCCGCAGGGGGTGTCGAGGGTAATCAGGCACCCTGAATGCAGAAAGGCAAGATACCAGGTATCGCTGTCGCTCAATCGCGCGCCCTGGTAGGTGAAGGTCCTTTGCGAACCTGCGAAACAGTAGCGGATTTCGAAAGTCTTGATGCTGTTCATCGCCGCGTCCTTTGGGCTGTATTTGGGTGTTGGCGATTCAAGATATTCCCAAAAGGACGCGTTGGCGTGCACCGCTCATCCGAACTCTATGAACAGTCGCGGTTCGTTCCTCAAATGCTTCGCCGCATTCTCCTGCACCTCACGCGCGCCTGGCTGCAACCGCCCTCAATCGGTGTCATGTTGAGCCAGGTCGTCGGTGATGCTGAACCAGGGCGCCTTGCTCCCGACAAAGACATGGCGGCTGGCACTGACCCGAGGATCGCTGTCCAGGGTCCCCAGGGGGAACCCGGGTACGTGTGGGGCGGCATCAAAACGGGTGAACCATTTGCCTGTTCGGGACGTGATGGGGTTAACGGTTTTTTGACAGCTGTCAGGTGATGATCGCCGGGCGGGGGACCGTTCGGCGAAAGAGGCAGGTGCTGCTAACGGTCGGCGCGGGCAAATGATACATTTCTCGATTTTTTAGGGGTGAGGAAGACATATGCGAGTTTGGCTAGGGGCGTCGCTGATGGGATTGTTGGCCGGGTGTTCGTTACCCACGGCTTTGGCACCGGGCAAGCCGAATGTCAGTGAGCTGACTGGCAAAACGCCAAAAGACTATGCGCAGTGTGTTCTGCCAGCCTGGCAGCGTGAGACGCCCAGGAGCACCCAGGCCGATATCTCCAACGGTTATCGGATCACCGCTCCTGGCAGCCTGGCATCGGATGAGGTCGTGGAAGTGGTGAAGTCGAAGAACGGCAGCCTGGTCTCGCTCTACCAGGGAACACCCTGGGCCAAGTCCGCGGTGCTGAAAAAGGCCGTGCACGATTGCCTGTAAGGCCGCTTCACGCCTTGCGTGAACGACCTGTCAAAGTGACAGCCCGCTGCCGTGGAACCGCAGGATCCCACCCACAAGAAAGCCCTGACTGTTCAGGGCTTTTTTGTGCCGGGTATTCGCCGGGGCTTGTCCGGAGGGCCCAGTTGCTCGCATTCAGGCAAGTTCTTGAATCATCAAGGTGCTTTTCTGCATAAAAACAGGATAAATCTGACAGTTTTTTTGACGGCTTTATCCGTCCAGTAGACAATGGCGCGTTAGCCACCACCCATGATGGCCATTATGTCCGTTTTCAGCAGGAGGGCTGCCAGGGTTGGGGGCGATCCCTGTTGCGATACCCGTGGCCTTGCCGTTGTCAGGCGGTGATCGGGGGCATTGGCAGCAGGCCGATCGTGATACCGGGTGTTGTTGACTCACTCCTTATGGTTGCACCCGACTAGTCTCTCTGTGGGAATGTGGTTTTAGCGGGCGTTTCGGACCGTCGATCGATGCTGTCCGAAGGCGCCCCAACAAAAGAGTGTCACTCAAGTAGCTGAAGCCAATAGCGAATAAGAAGTCAGCGCAGGAGCGACATATAAACTGAGGTCGATAGTGTCATGTCGGCCTTGTGTGCCCACCCTTCAGTTCTTCTGAGTGCGGGAACCCATGGCGGTGCCGGGGCGACTGATGATCGGGAATGGGGGGGCGGATGGCGTTCTATCGTAGGAACTACTGTATGTTGAAAAAAGTGAACACGGCCCTGCTGGGCTTGGCGATGACGATGGGGCTCAGCTCCGCGTACGCCGCCGAGACCAAGAAAGTGGATGTGCTGCTCATCGGTGGCGGCATCATGAGTTCGACCCTGGGTGTCTGGCTCAATGAGCTGGAGCCGGGCTGGTCGATGGAAATGGTCGAGCGCCTCGACGGCGTTGCCGAAGAAAGCTCGAACGGCTGGAACAACGCCGGTACCGGTCACTCTGCCCTGGCGGAACTGAACTACACCCCGGAAAACAAGGACGGCAAGGTCGAGATCGCCAAGGCCATCGAGATCAACGAAGCGTTCCAGATTTCCCGCCAGTTCTGGTCGTGGCAAGTCAAGAACAATGTCCTGAAGAACCCGCGTTCGTTCATCAACTCCACTCCGCACATGAGCTTCGTGTGGGGCGATGACAACATCAAGTTCCTGAAGAAACGCTACGAAGCGCTTCAGGCGAGCCCGCTGTTCGCCGGCATGCAGTACTCCGAAGACCCGGAGCAGATCAAGAAGTGGGTCCCGCTGATGATGGAAGGGCGCGATCCGAAGCAGAAGATCGCCGCCACCTGGTCGCCGCTCGGCACCGACATGAACTTCGGCGAGATCACCCGCCAGTTCGTCGGCCACCTGAAAGCCCAGCCGAACTTCTCGCTCAAGCTGTCGAGCGAAGTGGAAGACATCAAGCGTAACGAAGATGGCTCCTGGCGCGTGGTGTACAAGAACCTGAAGGACGGTACTGAAACCCAGACCGACGCCAAGTTCGTGTTCATCGGCGCGGGCGGCGGTGCCCTGCACCTGCTGCAGAAGTCGGGCATTCCTGAAGCCCAGGAATATGCCGGTTTCCCTGTGGGCGGTTCGTTCCTGGTGACCGAGAACCCGGCGATCGCCGAGCAGCACCTGGCGAAGGCCTACGGCAAGGCGTCGGTCGGCGCTCCACCGATGTCGGTTCCGCACCTGGACACCCGCGTGCTGGACGGCAAGCGTGTGATCCTGTTTGGCCCGTTCGCGACCTTCTCCACCAAGTTCCTCAAGGAAGGTTCGTACCTCGACCTGCTGACCACTACCACCACTCACAACATCTGGCCTATGACCAAGGTCGGCATCAAGGAGTACCCGCTGGTCGAGTACCTCGCCGGCCAGCTGATGCTGTCGGATGAAGACCGCCTGAATGCCCTGAAAGAGTACTTCCCTAACGCCAAGGCTGAAGACTGGCGTCTGTGGCAGGCCGGCCAGCGCGTGCAGATCATCAAGCGCGACGAGCAGCTGGGTGGCGTGCTGAAACTGGGCACCGAGATTGTCAGCGCCAAGGACGGCAGCATTGCCGGCCTGCTGGGTGCCTCGCCAGGTGCTTCGACCGCCGCGCCGATCATGCTCAGCGTGCTGGAGAAGGTTTTCAAGGACAAGGTCGCGACGCCTGCCTGGCAGGCGAAGCTGCACCAGATCGTGCCGAGCTACGGTACCCAGCTCAACGGCAGTCCTGAGCGTGTCGCTCAAGAGTGGGCCTACACCAGCGAAGTGCTGCAATTGACTCCGCCACCGGCCATCGGTCAGACCGCTGCTCCTCAGCAGCCGGCTGGCGACAAGCCGAAAGCGCAAGAGAGCAACCCGTCGGCTGACATGGCTCTGTAATACCCGGCTGCGCCCAACACTGTTGGATGCCGCCAATACCCGGAACCCGCTGTTCGTTCCAGGTTAAAAAAAACGCCGCTCCCAGGAGCGGCGTTTTTGTTTGTGCGGCGCGCTCAAGCGCCTTTGCCCTCGCGTCCTGCGACCCTGCCTTGCGCCCATGGCGCCTTGCTGACCGAAACATCCAGGTCACGCCTGCCCGGGAACTATTGCCGGGGAATCCCTTTCCATAAGCTCGACGCAATGATGCCTGGAGAAGGCGATGTTCAGAGCTGGCTCGTTAATCTCGATCGTCTCGATTCTGCTATCGATCCCGCTGGATGCCGACGCTGCGCCTGGCGCGCAGGCGAACGCGCGGTACTCCAACGATCATGCGAATTGGGAGCGTCTTCCCGTGGTCAACTACTACCAGGTGAAAACGCTGTTGCAGGCTTCGAAGCGGGACTGGAGCCCGACCGCGGCCCTGCCGGCGGACATCAGGCAGAACCTTCGCCGGGGCAGGACGTTGCCCGCGCAGCAATCGCGACGCTTGAACCCCAGGCTGGTCCGGCAGTTGCCGCGTTACGACGGTTACCAGTGGTGGCGCGCGGGTTCCGATCTGCTGCTGGTCAGGACCTCGAATCGGATGATTTTCGACGTCCTGGTCGACGCCTTCCAGTAGGCCTGGCCCCGATCAGAAGTTGATCGAGGCACTCAAGCGCGCGGTCAGGGGCGCGCCCTGGAACAGGTAGCCATCGCCCATGTATTCACCAGCATCGCGCCAGTAGCGCTTGTCGAACAGGTTGTCCACGGTCAGCCGGAACACGGTGTCGTAACCGTCGATCCGGGTGCTGTAGCGGCTGCCGATGTTGAACACGGCGTAGCTGCCGGTCTGCACTTCGCCCTCGCGGTTGGCGTATTTGCGACCGCTGTACTGCACCCCGCCAAGCAGCGCCAAACCGTCGAACCAGGGCAGGGCGTAGTCGCCATAGAGGCTGGCGCGCAGGGTCGGCACGTTGAGCGCCTGGTGACCTTCGTACTCCGGGGTGTCGCTGCCGGTGACCCGCGCGCGGATCGCCGCGACACTGGCCGAGACTTGCAGGCGTTGGGTGGCCCAGCCATTGGCCGAGAGTTCCAGCCCGGTGTTCTTCTGTTCGCCCTGCTGGGTGAAAGTGAAGGTGCCGTCGCCATTCGGCCGGGAATACTGGTAGGCCTGGCGGATCTGGAACAGCGCCGCGGCCAGGCTGATGCGCTGCCAGTCGTATTTGATGCCGGCCTCGATCTGCCGCGACACGGTGGGCGCGAGGATCTCGAAGGCATTGCTGGCGAACCACGGCGCTTCGCCGCCCAGGGACAGGCCCTTGCTGTAACGGGTGTACAGCGCCAGGTTCTGCACCGGCTTATAGATCAGCGCGGCCTGGGGCAGGAACACATAACGCTGGGTGTGGCGGGTGGTGTCGCCCTGGCTGTCGAAGGTTTCCTCGTCCAGGCGTACTTCGCGCCCGCCGAGCACGGTCTGCCAGTGTTCGTTGAAGCTGATGCGGTCGTTGAAGAACAGCCCGTACTGGCGGCTGTCCAGGCGGCGATAGGCGTCGTTGAGCGGTCCGTCGTAGCGGGCGAAATCCGCTGGTTTGCCGTTGATATTGGCGCTGCCGATCATCTGGTTGATCGGGTCGCGCTTGTCTACCACGCGGCGGAACGCGCTGGTCCCGACGCTGAGTTCGTGGCCCAGGCCGGCGGTGTCGAAGCTGCCGCTGAGGACGGCCTGCACCTCATCGTTGCGCCGGGTATCGTCGGGGCTGCGGAAGTCGTAGATGTCGTAGTCGCCCTCGGGGCTGAAGTGATTGGGCACCGTTGTGCCGGCGCAACTGGCGGCGCCATAGCAACCCCAGGCGAACGAGCTGTAGTCGTCGATCACCACCCGGCTGCGCGAGGCGCTGAGGTTGCCTTTCCATTGATCGTTGAAGCGGTATTCGAAATTGCCGTTGAGGTTCAGCGCGTCGGTGCTGACCGGCTTCGAGCCGCTCTGGTGCGCCAGGAGCTTTTTCGGCGAGGCGTGGTGCGGCAGGCTGGAGCCGCCGAGCAACTGATAGCCCGGGGCCGAACGCTGTTCCTTGGTCTGGTACTCGACATCCAGTTGCAACAGGGCGTCGGGGCTGATGTTCCAGTCGAAGGCCAGGGACGCGAAGTCGCGCTGGCCATTGGTGTGTTCGACGTAAGAGTGGATGTCCTCGTGGGCCAGGTTGGCGCGCAGCCCGAACTGCTGCTCGCTGCCGAACCAGCCGCCGACATCGGTGGCCACATAACCGCTGCCGCGATCGTCGGTGGAGACCGTGACCGAGCGCACGTCGGTGGGGCGCTTGGTCACGTAGTTGATCAGCCCGCCGGGTTCGCTGACGCCGCTCTGCAGGCCGTTCAGCCCCTTGAGCAATTCCACCTGCTGCTTGTTTTCCAGGCCGACGTTCTGCTCGCCGGTGATGCTGCGACCATTGATCCGGTAGCTGTTGGCGGCGTTCAGGGAGAAACCGCGCACCGTGAAGTTCTCGTAGTAGCCGACCGGCGCGTAGCTTTCGCCGACCGAGGCGTCGTTCTTCAGCACCTCGCTGAGCAGGCGGGCCTGCTGGTCCTTGATCAAGTCTTCGTTGATCACCGCAATCGAGGCCGGCGTATCGAGCAGGGGAGCCGATTCGAAACCACCGACCGCGGCGCTGCTGGCCTGATAACCGGAGCGGTCTTCGCCGGTCACGGTCAGCGCCGGCAATTCGGTTTCGGCGGCCTGGGTCACGGGTGCGGCACCGGCCAGCAGCAGGCTCAGCAGATTGCGCGCGAACCGCGGGGCGGGCAGCCCCTGGCGGGAGGCCCGGTAAAGCATATCCATGAAAAGCTCCTCGACGATGGCGATCCCGGCCCCGGCGAATACCAGGCACGGAGGTCCAGGCGCGCTCGGGAAAGCATCGTGCTGTTTAAGACGGGGGAAGCGCTGTGTGCCCTGAAGGCGTCAGGCCGGATTTGCTCCGGTGGTCATTGGCAAGACGAAATCCGCGACCCATTCTTGAAGCGCGCCATCATACAAGAGATCGGGCCCGCGGCATGCACGGTCCCTGTAGGAGCGAGGCTTGCCCGCGATCGCGGCCTGCCTGACCCACCGCACTGCCTGGATCGCCGGCAAGCCTGGCTCCTACAGAGGCGATAGCGTGGGGTCGTTCAGCCGGCCTTTCGACTCTGGTGTACCGGGAGCTCGACGCGGAAGGTGGTGCCGACACCGACCTCGCTGCGCACCGAGATGTCGCCGCGGTGCTTCTTGACGATGCCGTAGGACAGCGACAGCCCCAGCCCTGTGCCCTGGCCCACGGGCTTGGTGGTGAAAAACGGGTCGAAGATCTTCTGCAGGCTGTCCGGCGGGATGCCCGAGCCGTTGTCGGCCACTTCGATCCATACGTTTTCGCCCTCGACGCCATTGCGCAGGGTAATGGTGCCCCGTTCGTTGCCCATGGCCTGGGCGGCGTTGACGATCAGGTTCATCACCACCTGGTTGATCTGCGAAGGCAGGCACTCGACCTCCGGCAGCTCGGCGTATTCCTTGATCACGTCGGCCTTGTACTTGATCTCGGCGGCGACGATGTTCAGGGTCGAGTCGATGCCCTGTTGCAGGTTCGCCCATTGCCATTCCTGGGTCGAATCGACCCGGGAAAAGTCCTTGAGGTCCTTGACGATCTGGCTGACCCGGCCGATGCCGTCCTTGGACTCCTTGATCAGCAATGGAATGTCCTCGAGGAGGAAATCCAGCTCGATGTCCGTGCGCAGCTGTTTCAGCCGATCGCGCAGCTCGCTGGCGCCGATCCCGGTTTCGGCGTTGGCGTAAGCCTCGAGCATCTCCTGCAAGCGCTTGAAGTAATTGTCCAGGGCGCCGAGGTTGGAGGAAATGAAGCCGATCGGGTTGTTGATTTCGTGGGCGACCCCGGCGGCCAACTGGCCCAGGGAGGCGAGCTTTTCCGATTGCACCAGCTGGCTTTCCAGCAGCTTGCGCTCGTCGATTTCCCGTTGCAGCGCGGCGCTGGCCTGCTTGAACGCCAGGGTGCGTTGCTCCACCCGTTCTTCCAGCTCGCTCATCTGCAGCTGCGCGCGCAAGGTCATTTCCCACTTGGTGGTGAGGGTGTTGGCCATCTGCTGGACTTCGATATTGTCGAAGGGCTTTTTCAGGATCAGCAGGCGGTCATGACCGTTCAGGCGATCGAGCAACTCGTCCCAGGAGTAGTCGGAATAGGCGGTGCACACCACCACCTGCAGCAGTGGGTCGTGTTTCCACAACTCTTCGATGGTTTGCGCGCCATCCCAGCCATCGGGCATACGCATGTCGACAAAGGCCAGGGCATAGGGCTGGCCCTTGCTCGCCGCCTCCAGCAGTTTGCCCAGGCCTTCCTGGCCACCGTAGGCCGAGTCCAGTTCGAACACCGTGGCGGCGGTTTTCGGCGCACTGCCGAACAGCGTGCTTTCCATTGCATCGAGGTCGGCGCTGTCGCCGGTCTTGGGGGTGAGGATCTTGCGGAAGTCGTCGTGGATCGCAGGGGTGTCGTCGATCAGCAGGACGCGCCGGTTTATCGGGTTGTTCATGACTCACCTTCGGCGGGGATCAAGGGGATCTGCAGGACGAACAGCGCGCCTTTGCCCGGACCGTCGCTGTGGGCGGTCAGGTGGCCATTCATCTCGATGGCCGCCAGTGCGCAACTGTGCAGGCCGAACCCATGGCCTTCCTTACGGGTGGTGAAG
The DNA here is from genome assembly GCF_028640915.1 of Pseudomonas sp. B3G-3. Classification (NCBI taxonomy): domain Bacteria; kingdom Pseudomonadati; phylum Pseudomonadota; class Gammaproteobacteria; order Pseudomonadales; family Pseudomonadaceae; genus Pseudomonas; species Pseudomonas sp. B3G-3. Next base: position 174,105 of record NZ_JAQZAB010000057.1, read on the forward strand.
CCGTGGGCGAAGATGCGGGTCATGTTTTCCGGGGCGATGCCTTCGCCTTCGTCGCGCACGCTGATCTGCAAGGTTTCGCCGTCGACCACCGCTGCCGCCAGGGTCATGTTGCGCGTCTGGTTGGCCAGGTCGGACATGGCGTACTTGGCGTTGCTGATCAGGTTGATCAGGATCAGCAGCAGGCGGTGTTTGTCGCCCATGATCCGCGGCACATCGGCGTAATCCTTGAGCACGGTCACATGGTGGCGGGTGAGGGCGCCGGAGTTCATGCGCAGCGCGTCTTCGAGCAGTTCGCTGATCGACAGGGGTTCCAGCAGGCTGCTGGCACCCGCATAGGATTGCTGGGTGGCGACGATGTCCTTGATGTGATCGACGCTTTTGCTCAGTTGCGTCAGCTCCTCGGTCATGCCTTGCTGTTCCAGGTCGATGGCCTCGACCAGCTGGTTCAGGTAACCGGGCAGCAACTTGCCTTTTGCATCCTCGGTGAGAAAGCTGCCCAGGTCCTCTTTGTGTTCGTTGATCAGTTGCATCGCCTTGCCCAGCCCCTGGGCCTTGCTGTTGCGCAGCTTGCGGCTGACCAGGTCGGCGGAGATGTTCACGCTGTTGAGCACGTTGCCGACGTTGTGCAGGACGTTGGTGGCGATTTCCGCCATGCCGGCCTGGCGGGCGGTGTCGAGCAGCTCGCTCTGGGTGTCCTTGAGCTGGCGCGTGCGCTCTTCGACCCTTTGCTCGAGTTCGTCGTTGGCGGTCACCAGGGCCCGGTTCATCTGGTTGATCTCGGCAAAGCTGCGGATCAGGCGGATGCCCAGCCAGATCAGCAGCAGCACCAGCAGCGCGGAAAACAGCAGCAGGTAGAAATGGTACTGCTGGTCGACGGTCTCGGCCTGCTGCTGGTCGCGGTTGAGCAGGACGGTGATGTCGTCCAGGCGTTCGTCGACCGGCACCACTTCTATTTCCTCGAGCAGGCGGTTGACCTTGGGTTGCTCGCGCAGGATCAGCCCGACATGGTTGCTGAGGGTATCGATCAGCTCATGGAAGTCTGTGGGCAAGCGCTCCTTGTTGACCGCCAGCTTGTTCAGGCCCACCAGGATGTCCGCGGCCCGGTCGGCGGAGGTGACCTGGGCGAACTCCAGGCTGCTGAGCAACAGGTCGTAGGTATCGGTGGCGATGTTCTGCAACTGCAATTTGTCCACGTCCTGCAGTTGCGCCAGCTCCTGCTGGATGTCGTCCTCGGCGGTCGGCAGGAAGGCCAGGGAGTTGCGCAGCACGGAGTTGTGCGACTTGAACTGTTCCACCAGCCGGGTCTTTTCCTTTATCGCGCTCAGGTAGCCGTCATGGGCGTTGCGCCACAGCGGCGAATCGTTGCGCTGGTTCTGCGCCTCTATCGAGTCGAATTTCTGCCACAGGCGCGTCATTTCGCCCAGGGGTGAAACCAGTGGGTCGTAGTTGTGGGTGATGGCCACCCTGGCCTTGAGTATTTCGTTCTCCCACAGCGAATCCTGCTGCTTGATCTGGCGGATCAGGTCGCGGGATTCGGTGTAGGTCACGGTCTGGTCGGACCTGGACTTGAGGTAGAGAAACAACAGGATCGAAGCCAGCAGGACCGCCAGGGCGGACAGCAGCAGGATGCTCACGCGACGGGATACTTTCATAAGGGTTTGCCTTCCCACTCGCCGGTCAGGGTCTTGAGAAACTTGACGATCAGGCGTTTGTCTTCCTCGGACGGTGTACGCCCCAACTGGTACTTGAACATCACCGTCACGGCGCCTTCGAGGGTGGCTTGCGAACCGTCGTGGAAGTACGGCGCGGTGACCGCGACGTTACGCAGGCTCGGTACCTTGAACACATTGCGGTCTTCTTCTTCGCCCGTGACATTGAACCGTCCCAGGTCGGCCTCGGTCGGATTGCCCCGGGCCGCGAAGTAGTCGCCGAGCACGCCGAATTTCTGGAACATGTTGCCGCCGATATTCACCCCCTGGTGACAGGCGATGCAGCCGTATTCCTGGAAGCGCTGGTAGCCGTACTTTTCCTCGATGTCGAGGATCTCGGTGTTGCCCGCCAGGTACTGGTCGAAGCGCGAGTTGACGCTGAGCAGGGTGCGCTCGTAGTCGGCCAGGGCGCCCTGGATATTGCCCTGGGTCACGGCGTCGGGGTAGGCGTCGGCGAAGGCGGTGCGATAGGCTGGGTCGTCGGCGATACGCTGTACCACGACTTTCCAGTCGCTGCCCATTTCACTGGGGCTCTGCACCACGATATGCACCTGATCTTCCAGGGTCTCGACCCGACCGTCCCAGAACTGATGGAAGTTCAGGCTGGCGTTGAACACGCTCGGGGTATTGACCACCACCGGCTTGCCATCGAAACCCAGGGAGTGCGGGACGGTGTCGGCACCACCTTGGTCGAGGCGATGGCAACTGGCGCATGACAGGCTGTTGTTCACCGACAGGCGTGGGTCGTTGAACAGTCGTCGTCCCAGTTCGACCCGTTTGCTGTCCAGCACCGGAACTGCGGGGAGGGGTTTGAGCGGTCCTTCCAGTGGCGCAGCCGCGGCGCCTGGAGCGAACAGCAAGCCAGTCGAAAGGAGTAAGACGAGTGACAACATGGAGGTTTCCTTACCAGGCACAACTTCATGGATGGGGCAGGTGAGGTTGCAGGGAGTCGACCAGGAAACGGGCGAAGGCGTCGGGCTCCACGGCCTTGCTGAAGTAGAAGCCCTGGCCTTCCTCGCAATGGTGGCGCTTGAGGAAGTCCAGTTGCTCGAGGGTCTCGATCCCTTCGGCGATGATGCTCAGGTTGAGGCTCTTGCCCAGGTCGATGATGCTGCTGACCAGTTTCGCGTCGTTGCTGTCGGTACCCAGGTCACGCACGAACGACTGGTCGATCTTCAGCACGTCGACCGGGAACTTCTGCAGGTAACTCAAGCTCGAGTAGCCGGTGCCAAAGTCGTCGATGGCCAGGCGCACGCCCAGTTGCTTGATGGCGCGGAGCGTGGCGATGGTGGCGTCGACGTTCTGCATCAGCACGCTTTCGGTGATTTCCAGCTCCAGTAGCTTCGGGGCGAGCCCGGTCTCGGTCAGCGTGCGGGTGAGACGCTCGACGTAGTCGCGCTGGCGAAAATCGATGGCCGACACGTTCACCGACATGCAGATGGGGGGCAGGCCCTGCTTTTGCCAGGCCTGGGATTGCAGGCAGGCTTGGCGCAATACCCATTGGCTGAGGGCGACGATCAATCCGCTGTCTTCGGCCACCGGGATGAAGGCCGAGGGGAACACCCAGCCATGGCCGGGCCGGTTCCAGCGCACCAGCGCTTCGGCGCCGACCACCGTGCCCTGGGCCAGGTCCAGCTTGGGCTGGTAGTGCAGGACGAACTCTTCGCGCTGCAACGCCAGGCGCAGGCCGGTTTCCAGGGTCTGCTGCTGGCGCGCGCGCAGGTTCATGTCGTCGATGAAAAAACTGAAGTCGTTGGGGCCGCAATCCTTGACGTTGCGCATGGCGGTCTCGGCCTTCTTGATCAGCGTTACGGCATCGGAACCGTCGTCGGGGTAGATGCTGATGCCCAGGCTGGCGGTGACCGTCAGGTCGTGGCCTGCCACGGAGTGAGGGGTATTGACGGCGGCCAGGAGTTTTTCGGCCACCCCTCGGGTCTGCTGCGGATGCAGGATGTCGCCGAGAATCACCACGAACTCGTCCGAACCGTAGCGAAACACCGAGTCGGACTCGCGCACCGCCGCCGCCAGGCTCTGGGCGACGAGCTTGAGCATTTCGTCTCCCGCCGGGTGCCCGAGGGCATTGTTGATGCGTTTGAAACGGTCCAGGCCGATGAACATCACCGCCAGCTTGCGGTCATGACGGCGTGACTGTGACAGGTGCTGGGTCAGGCGGTCGCCCAGCAAGGTGCTGTTGGGCAGCCCGGTGAGCACATCGTAATGCAGCAGGTGCGACACGCTCAGCAGTTCCTGGACCCGTTCCTCGATGGTCTGTTCCAGGTTGCGCATCTTGCTCGCCACGTCCTGCGCCAGTTGCCACTTCCAGGTCAGGGCACTGGCCATCTGGCGGATCTCCAGGCTGTCGAACGGCTTTTTCAGGATCAACAGCTGGTCGCCGAACTCGATGCGCTCGGCCATGGCTTCCCAGGAGTAATCGGAGAACGCCGTGCATAAAGCGATCTGCAACTGCGGGTCGGTTTTCCAGAGACGTTCGACGGTCTGCAGGCCATCCCAGCCGGGTGGCATGCGCATGTCGATGAAAGCCAGGGCATACGGCCGGCCTTCGGCCTGGGCGCGCTTGACCAGTTCCACGGCCTCTTCGCCCTGGTAGGCGGAGTCGATCTGGAAGTGCTGGTGAGGCCTGCTGTTGACGCCGAACAGCAAGGCTTCGGTGCTGCCCAACAGCCCTTCGTCTTCGGGGCTGAGAATCTTGCGAAAGTCCTGATGGATCGCCGGTGTGTCGTCGATGATCAGAATCCGCCGATTGGGCGCCACGGATAAAGGGCTCACCTGAAATGCTCCGACGTGGGATCCGCCGACCAGGCACTGCCATCCATAGCGACAGACCTGGCCTTGAGCAGTTCGCCAGCCTGGTCGCTGTCGACTGCCGTACCAAGTGAGTGCCCCAGTGGCGTGCCGCTGGATATCAGGGTCGTGCGCTGCTCCTGGGTTTCCACCCCTTCAGCGGTGACCCCGATCCCCACCTCGCGGGCGAAGTTGAGGATGGCCCGCAGCGTCATGGCGTTGTCCGGGTCGCTGCTGGCGCTGTCGAGAAAACGCTGGGCAAGCTTGAGGTGGTTGACCCTGTAGGTCTTGAGGTAGTCGAACGAGGAATACTCGGTGCCGAAATCGTCGATGGCGATCTTCACGCCCAGCTCGCACAACCTCGGCAGGATATCGTTGTGGGTCCACTTGGTCTGGGCCAGGGTGCCCTCGGTGACGTCGAATCTCAGGTCCCACGGGCACAGGCCCCAGCGCGCGGTGGTGCGCAGCACGTCGTAGATCAGTTCCGATCCGGTCTTGAGCTGGACCAGGGACAGATGGATCGCAATCAACGGCGGCGCCACGTTCTGGTCTCGCCAGGCGCTCATCTGCCGGCAAGCCTGGTCCAGCAGCCAATGGCCGAGGGCGATGACGATGCCGGTCTTCTCGGCCGCGGGCATGAAATCCTCGGCCTCGAGCCAGCCGCGCCGGGGGTGGAGCCAACGGACCTGCGCTGCCATGCCGAGGATCCTGCCGGTACCGAGATCGACTTCCGGCAGGTAATGCAGGTGCAGTTCGTCGCGTTCCAGGGCCAGTTTCAGGTCGTTGGCCAGGGTCACCCGCTCCGTGACTTCCCGGTTGATTTCCTCGCTGTGGAAATGGAACTGGTTGCGGCCCTGGTCCTTGGAGCGGTACAGCGCCATGTCCGACTGCGCCATCAGGCTGTCGGCGCTCAGGGTCTGCGGGCTGTAGAGGCTGATGCCGATGCTCACCGAGATGCGCACCTCGTTGCCTTCCAGCGAGTAGGGCAGCACCAGGGTGTCGCGGATTTTCGTCGCCAGCGCGGCGCAGTGCGTGGCCTCGTCGACGTCCAGTTGCAGGATCGCGAACTCGTCGCCACCCAGGCGCGCCACCACATCGTTTTCCCGGGTACAGGCCCTGATACGTCGGGACACTTCCTGCAACAACAGGTCGCCGATGGGGTGGCCGAGGGTGTCGTTGATGCGCTTGAAGTGGTCCAGGTCCAGGTAAAACATCGCGAAGGGCGAGGATCCCCGCCGGGCCGCGGCGAATGCCTGGTGCAGGCGCTCGATCAGAGTGGCGCGGTTGGCCAGCCCGGTCAGGCTGTCGGTGCGGGCCATCAGGGCCATCTTTTCTTCGGCTAGCTTGCGTTCGGTGATGTCGAGGATGATCCCTTCCACTTCGACCAGTTGGCCCTGGTCGTTGCGCACCGGGATGTAGCGGTTTTCCACCCAGCGGAAGGCACCGTCGCCGGTGCGCATGCGGAACTCGATGGACGCTCCCGCCACATCCCGGTCGAGGACCCGGAGCATGGCGCTCTCGACCTTGGCCTGGTCATCGGGGTGGATCAGCGTCTGGGCCCAATCGGCCGAGGCCACCAGTTGCGCCGCCACATGGCCGAACTTGGTGATGTTGTGGGAGATGTACATCAACTTGAACGACGGCTCGCCGCGCAGGCGATAGAGGATGGTGGGGCTGTTCTGCACGATGATGTTGGCATCGGCCAGCTCGCGGGTGCGTTCCTCGACCGCCTGTTCCAACTGGTCCATTTTCAGCGCGGCGTCTTCGGTCATCTGCCATTTGACGGTCAGGGCGCTGGCCATCTGGCGGATCTCGATGGCATCGAAGGGCTTTTTCAGGATCAGCAGGCGGTCGCCCAGTTGCAGGCGCTCGGCGATGTCTTCCCACGAGTAGTCGGAGTAGGCGGTGCACAGGGCGATTTGCAGCTTGGGGTCGACCTGCCACAGCCGCTCGATGGTTTCCAGGCCGTCCCATCCAGGCGGCATGCGCATGTCGATGAAGGCCATGGCGTAGGGCGCATTGCGTTCCAGCGCCGCTTGCACCATGTTCAGCGCCTCCCGGCCCTGGAATGCCGAGTCGAGGAAAAAGTGCTCCAGCGCGGCACTCACGGGCGTACCGAACAGGGCGGCCTCGGCGTCGCTGAGGCCGTCTTCGGGGGCATCCGTGGCGGCGAGGATCTTGCGAAAATCCTCGTGGATCGACGCCGTGTCGTCGACGATCAGAATTCGCCGGTTGGTCCGGTCTGCCGACGCCATCATCGTCGTGCTCCAACCCAGCGCGGGGACCTTATAGATAGGCTCATCGGGCTTCCCTTCCTGCTTCCTGGACATGCAATCCATTTTCGCCTTGAGCATAGTCAGGCTCCCCTGTATGCGCTAATCGGCCGGCGTCAAATCCATGCCGAAACGCTACAAGTCATCTAGCCTGTCCCAGAAGGCAGGTCTGATCGAAGTCAAAGGGGAGGGGGAGACATGGAAGAACATACAGCGGGCGCAGCCCAGGACAGATCGACGGTACTGCTGGTCGACGATGAGGAATCGATTCTCAATAGCCTTCGCCGGCTGTTACGCAGCCAGCCTTACGACATCCTGCTGGCCGACAGCGGTACCAAGGCCCTGGAAATCCTCGAACAGCGGCCGGTCGACGTGGTCATGAGCGACGCCCGGATGCCGGGCATGGACGGCGCGACCTTGCTGGCCCATATCCATCAGCGTTATCCATCGACGCTGCGCATCCTGCTCACCGGTTATGCCGACATGACGTTGATCGCCAAGGCCATCAACGAAGGACAGATCCATCGCTATATCAGCAAGCCCTGGAACGACGAGGACATGCTGGTGACGCTGCGCCAGGCCCTGGCCCATCACCATTCCGAAAGCGAGCGCCTGCGTCTGGAAGCGCTGACCCGGCAGCAGAACGAGCAACTGAAGAGCCTCAACTCGACCCTGGAAAAGCGCGTTGCGGCGCGCACCGCCGAGCTGCAACAGACCGCCGACATGCTCGACCTGGCCTATGAAGAGCTCAAGCGCAGCTACGTGACCGGCACCGAGGTGTTTTCGCTGCTGGCGAACCTGCGCTTGCCCAAGGCCAAGCAGACCAACCGGCAGATCATCGAACTGATTCGCGTCTACTGCATCACCCATGGCCTGGATGAAAGCGAAAGCCGCGACATGACCATGGCCGCCGCGTTGTACAACATCGGCAAGCTGAGCTGGACCGACAGCATGATGACCGCGCCGGCGGATCTGCTGCACCACACCGAGCGCGACCTGTACCGCGCCTACCCGAAACAGAGCGAATCGCTGCTGATGACCCTGGAGCCGATGAAAGACGCGGCGCGCATCATCCTGCATCACCAGGAGCGCTGGGATGGCAGTGGTTTTCCCGATCATCTCAAGGGCGAGGCGATTCCGCTGGGCTCGCGCTGGCTCAAGCTGGCCGTGGACTTCATCGAGTTGCAGCGTGGGCTGATCCTCGAACGGCAGATGAACAGCGATGAGGCGCTGCTGTTCATTCGCAAATACGCCGGTAAACTCTACGATCCGGACCTGGTGGAGGACTTCGTTGGCGTCTGCGCGGCCTATCAGAACGATGTCACCCTGGCCGATCCGACGGTCAGGGTCCTGACCACCCGGGACCTGGCTGCCGGCATGACCCTGGCGCGCAACCTGAATGCCGACAACGGCATGCTGCTGCTCAATGCCGGCAAGGTGCTGAGCGGCCCGCTGGTGGACAAACTCATCGCTTTCGAAGCGATGGAAGGGGCCAAATACAGCATCTTCGTCAAAATACCCGAAGAGCCGGAAACGGCGGCCTTAGCCGCCGGTTGAGGGACGAACGGATTAACCGCCGCTGGCGGCGACAATGCTGGCCACCTGGCGTGGCTGGCAGTTGAGATAGGGCGAGGATTTCAGCCATTGCTGGTCGGGGTACCAGGAAAACATGAACTGACCGTCCTTGAGGCGGTCGATCACCTGGCGTGCCACCTGTGGCCGCACGGCCGGGCAACCCAGGCTGCGGCCGATGCGCCCTTGGCGTCGGCTCCACAGGGGGCTCACGTAGTCGGCCGCGTGAATCACAATGTCCCGATCGCGGGCGAGGTCGTTGAAGCCTGGTTCCAGGCCGTCCATGCGCAGCGAATAACCGTGGCTGCCTTCATAACTTTCCTGGGTACGAAACAGGCCGAGGCTGGACTGGAAGCTGCCCATGCGATTGGAAAACTGGGTGGCGAAGTTTTCCCCGGATTTCTGCCCGTGGGCGACCAGGTCACGCAGCACCAGGGTTCTTTTATTCAAATCGAAGATCCACAGGCGGCGGGCGGTGGAAGGTTGCGAATAGTCGATGACCGCCAGGTGCCGGGCCTGCCTGGCGCCGCTGTTGACGGCGCATTGCATGGCGCTCAAGGCACTTTTCAGCACTTGGGGATTGAGTTCTGGAGCGGCGTGGGCGAGGCTGTTGTAAAGCAGCGGAGTCGTGTTGTTGGCGGCGAGCGCGGGGCTGCAGATCGCGCCTAGGGTGGTCATTGCCAGGCAGAGCCGGCGCAGAAAGGTCAGCATTCTAGAGTGTCCCCACAGTCACTTTGGCTCCCGACGTCCTATCGCTCTTCTGGCAGTTCTGGTTACAGGTGGTTGGACGATTTTTCGCAGCCACTGCCGAGGTTGACCATCACCATGATGGCCATGATTGGAGTAAAGCAGTTGTTCAAAAAACACGCATGTTACTTGAGCCTTTTCCTGCTCGCTGCGCCGTTGGTCGCGACTGCTCAGGATGTACCGGTCAATCATGAGAACCCTGTGCAACTGGTATTCACTCGATTGTCCGCTGCCTGTCCGGGGTTGGCGGCGCACCTGGACATTCCCGCCCAGAGCCTGCTACAGGCCTTTTACCAACAGCAGGGTGACCAGCCGCTCTGGTCGTCCAGCGCACGTTTGGAGGCGTTGCAGGCACAGTTGCAGCAACTGGCCGACGATGGCCTGGACCCGGCCGACTACCGGTCACCGGCCAGCGCGCTCGCGGGCGACGCGCTGTGCGCCGACCTGAGCTTCAGCCAGCATTACCTGCAAGCCCTGCATGACCTGCATTACGGCCGTCTGTCGCAAGCCCGTTTCGAGCCGATGTGGCACGCCCACCCCTTGCAGCTGGATCGCCAGGCGCAGGTGCTCGCCATTGCCGGGCCCGGCCTGCAAGACATCCCGGCGGCCTTCGCGCTGGCGCGGCCGAGCCTCGAGCAATATCAGAACCTGCGCCAGCTGTATGCCCAGCAGCGCCAACTGGAGTTGCCCCATTGGCAACCGCTGCCCAGCGGGCCGCTGCTGCGTCCGCAGATGCAGGACGCGCGGGTGCCGGAGTTGGCGCAACGGCTGTTCAAGGAGGGATACCTGAACACCCTTGGCAACGAGGGCGATACCCTTTACAGCGGCGACCTGGTGAGCGCGGTGAAAAGCTTCCAGCTCAGCCATTCGCTGCAAGCCGACGGGGTGATCGGTGCGGGGACCTTGAATGAACTGAATATCAGCCCGCAGATGCGCCGCGAACAGCTGCGCATCAACCTCGAACGCTTTCGCTGGCTGGCGCAGGACATGGAACCCGACAGCCTGCTGGTCAACCTGGCCGCGGCGCAGTTGATCGTCTATCAGGACGGCGTACCGGTGTGGCAGACCCGGACCCAGGTGGGGCGTGCCGAGCGCCAGACGCCCTTGCTGAAATCCCAGGTCACGCGCCTGACCCTGAACCCGACCTGGACGGTGCCGCCGACCATTTTCCGCGAAGACAAACTGCCGGAAATTCGCCGTGACCAGTCCTTCCTTAATCGGCAGAACCTGCAGGTGCTCGATAGCGAGGGGCATCCCCTGGCGGTGGAAGATATCGACTGGGACAACCCCGGCAATATCCTCCTGCGCCAGGAGGCCGGGCCGAGAAACCCGCTGGGGCAGATGGCGATCCGGTTCCCCAACCCATTCTCGGTGTACCTGCACGACACGCCCAGCCAGGCGTTGTTCAACAAGGGGCCGAGGGCCTTCAGTTCGGGCTGCGTACGGGTCGAGCATGCGTTGCAGCTGCGCGATCTGCTGGTGAGTCCGGCGGAGCGGGTGCGTACCGACGAGTTGCTGAGCACCGGGCTCACGCATGAGTTCAGGCTGTCGACGCCGGTACCCATCCTGCTCACGTACTGGACGGCGCAAGCCGACAGCCATGGCCAGCTGTCCTATGCCCCGGACATCTACGGACGGGACGCGGCCTTGCTGGTGGCGCTGAACAGCAAGCTTTGAGCGCCTGGCCATGGGCATGGGAGCGCTGTGCCTTTGGTCAGGAACTGCTGAACATCCGCCGGTGCGCGACGATCTGAATAAATAAGAGGGCCATAAAGGAGAACCGAAATGGTTCAGCGTCGCCGCCACCACATCTCGCAGCTGTCCCTTCGTATCGAAGGGCTGCGGGCCAATGTCCTGCAATTCAAGCAGGATGAGTTCCAGATCCAGCAAGCCCTGTGCGGCGCTTCGGCGACAGCGAGGGTGCGCGATCTGGAGGATGCCTTCGATGAGATCCGGGAATCGATCAACCATACCGAGGCCTTGCTGGAAGCCCTGGTCCAGGTCGCGGGAGGCGTGGGGGAAGAGGGCGCAGGAGCCTGCCAGGCCGCAGGCCGATAAAGGGGCCCGGCACAGGGCCGGATTCGCGGCTCCAGCCGCAGGCACCGCTACGCGATTGATGAAAACCCGGCCATTGCGCCGGGTTTTTTATGGCGACGCGAATGGCTATCATCGTTCGGTGATTTTTCAGCGTAGGTTGCCATGGCCTTTTTCGAGTTATTCGATCAATTCATGAGAAGCATGCTGGCGGCCTGGCTCTTTGTCGGTATCTGCCAGCTGGCCCGGTTCGTCTTCTCGCAAGCCCCGTCCAGGTTGTCCGGATGGATCACCCTCGCCGGGCTGGCCTTCTTGATGGTGTACCCCTGTGGGTGGGACTGGGCTTCCGGCTTCATGGAAAACGCCTGGGTGGCGATGTGCAGGGTCTACCAGCATTCGGCCTCTCAACTGGCGCTGTTTCTGGCCGATGCGGCGGGCGCGGCATTGGGCGGCCTGGTCGCCTACCTGATGTCCCGTTATGTCATGGCCGCCCCGGCGCCACTGAAACCTGCCGGCTGAAGCGCTGACAGATACAAAAACAGCCTCGCCACTTGTGCGGGGCTTTTTATGGCCTTCGGAAAATCTGTCTCTAACTCTTGATGGGGGCCTATCGACTGGCATGAATCAATGGGCTGTGCCTTACTCGAACTTCATTTACTGAGGGATGCGGCCATGACTGAGCGCCATTTGAACCACAGTGAAACCCTTTCCAATGGGTGCAAGATCAAGGTGCGATCAGAGATCCTCAGAGATGGCTCGCTCAAGATGTTCATTGGCATCTACAAGCCGGATGGCAGCGTTATTGTCGAGGATAATGACCTGGCCCCGGATGGCCTGGATATGGAGGATGCGTTTGAGTGGGGGATCGACAGGGCCAAGAAGATTGGCAGCGAGCAGAAGGTGCAATGACAGGTCATGCCGCGCGCTAAATAAGCCGGCATGCAGAGAACCAGGTAAATTGGCCGGCCAAGGAACTGAATGGATGCTAGAGCATGTTCAAGTTGAACGCCCTGGTGCCGGAACTGATCGTTTCGGACCTGCAGCAGAGTCTGTATTTCTACTGTGACGTGTTGGGTTTCAGGGTCGAGTACGACCGACCCGAAGACAAGTTTGCCTTTCTCTCCTTTGGCAACAGCCAGATCATGCTGGAGCAGGACTGGCATGACGATTCACCCTGGCGTGTGGGCCCCCTGGAGCCTCCCTACGGACGTGGCATGAACCTCTCCATCGAGTGTCCGGATGCCTTTGCCCTGGTTTGTGCACTGGAGAAGGCTGGTTGCGCGATCAGGAGATCCGTCGAAGAGCATTGGTACCGCAGCAATGACCGGCAATTCGGGCAGAGGAATTTCCTGGTCCTGGACCCTGATGGTTATCTGCTTCGTTTTGCAGAAGATATTGGCGTGAAATAACTGCCAAACAGCACCGGAAGCTCGAACGGTTCGACAGGTATCACGCCATTTGCCGGCTATCCGTTACGGCAGGGGTTGCCCGCGATTCAGGCGTAAAATGGCGGTGCTACCTCGTCAAAAGGAGTCCCATATGATCGCCGACCAAGTAAGCAAGCAGGCGTCGGAACAAAGAGTCTGGGATCAATACTTCTGCGCTGCGTTGATTGCCGAAAGCAACCTGACGGCACCGGTCGTAGGAGAGGCCACTCACGAAGACAGGCAGAACCTGTTGATCGAAAGAGCCAAGATGCTCGCCGACAAGATGATGGAATCCAGAAAATAACCAGAGCCCGGCCATAGTGCCGGGCTTTTTGCATCCTTCTCCTTGCACATGACCAAGGTCTGCCGACCGTTATACCCATGATGACGGTGCTCTGTGGTATCGATTGAGCACTCGACCCTCAGACTTTCTCGATGCAGGTACAAGCCGGTTTTCAAGGGCAAATGTATGCCGTAGGCGCCGGCCAGACGATTCCAGATCCAGATGGACGGCTGGGCAGGTAACTTGTTGATACAAATATGAGTACGTATCATTTAGTTTCAAATCAAGGGTGCGAGGGAGTGCATTGCCCACATAAGAATAAGGTCAAGGTAATGCTCAAAATGCTACTCGTGTATGGTCATCTGATTGCCACCTGTATTGCTCTGGGGAGGGTGTTACAGGCTGATCAAAAGCTCTGGAGCTGGCGCAAGGATGTGCTGGGCCAGGTGCAGCGTGAGTACCTCGACGAGACTCAAAAGATCGTCATGCTCGCGCTATTGGCTCTTTGGGGAAGTGGCTTGTTGCTGGTGCTCCAAGGCTACCTCTATGAGGGCAGTGCGTATCTGCTCAATCAAAAACTCTGGGCCAAGGCCAGTGTCGTCGCGCTGCTTAGCCTCAACGGCGCTTTGTTGCATCGGATCGGTTTCCCGCTGCTGCAGAAGGCTCCTTTTGCCTCGTTACCCAACTCCGCCCGTACTCGCCTTGCTCTCTTGGGCGCGCTCTCCATGAGTGGCTGGTTATTTGCCGCCTTCCTGGGGGTGGCTCGAGCGTGGAATAACGCACTGCCTTACTTGCATGTGATGGGGGTCTTTGCCGTGTTCGCGTTGTTTGCCTGTGTCGTGGCGCTGATAGTCGCCAATACCGCGGGCGCTATGGATGATGAGTGGTCGCGCACTGGCAGCAAGTGAGGTTTGGATCTGTCATGCATTGTGCTGCGAGTGCCGTATAGCGTGCTGTAGAGGCACTGGACCTTCGGCGTACCCAGTGTAACCAGCGTCAATTAGCCCGTTCATGGTCGAATTTGCGCTTTGCATCAGAACTATCGCTGAGCGTAATAGCATCTGGGGCATCGGAGCTGAAGTAAACTCCGGCGAATTTGACCGAAGGGACGCGATCATGAATTGGCAAATCAGACAGGCCGTCTTGAGCGATATCGAATGGTTGGTGCGTGTGGATCCTATAGCGGCAAAAGACCACGGCCGTCGAGCACAAATAGAAAGGGTAGTAGGCTCGGGCGAATGCTGGGTTGCTTGTGAGCCGAACGATCCCCGTGTCCCGATCGGTTACGGCTGCTTGGACAAAAGCTTTTTCGGGGAGTGGTTCATCCCGCTTGTAGTCGTTTCAAACGCTCATAGACGTTCTGGTGCAGGTAGGCAAGTCATTGCTCACTTGGAGCATTGCTCCTCTGCCAGAAAGATCTTCACTTCGACCAACACGTCCAATACACCCATGCGGCAATTGTTGGTACAGAGTGGATATCAATACAGCGGGACTGTGGAGAATCTTGACCCTGGTGATCCAGAGCTGATTTTTGTGAAATTTTTGAATTAACTCCGCACAACAACGGCGGCAAGGTCTTCACCATCCATGTTGCTCTGTCGACGCTGGTTACCTTTGCGGAGGGACTCCCAAAAGCAGCATCGATCCTCAAACCCCAGAAACGAAAAAGCCCCGAATAATCGGGGCTTTAGCGTGACGAATATGGCGGAGGCGATGGGATTCGAACTCATGGACCTGTTACAGTCGACGGTTTTCAAGACCGTTGCCTTAAACCACTCGGCCACACCTCCGTTTTTGTTGCGGGCGCCATAATACCTGAATGAAACACACTGTCAAACTCTGTGCATGGCTTGTTGCAGAGCGTCTGTTATGATCTTTGCCACTGAACGTTTCAAACCAACAGGAGTGTCGCCATGCGCGAACAGGATTACGCAGTTAATAACAGCGTGCAGGCCGAGCAGCTAGAAGTTAGCCGCGTCCTGCGCAACACCTACGGCCTACTCGCTCTCACTCTCGCCTTCAGTGGCGTGATGGCTTACGTGGCCCAGCAGATGCGGGTCGGTTATCCGAACATCTTCGTGGTGCTGATCGGTTTCTACGGTCTGTTCTTCCTCACCAACAAACTCCGTGATTCGGCCTGGGGCCTGGTGTCGGCGTTTGCCCTGACCGGTTTCATGGGCTTCCTGCTCGGCCCGATCCTCAACCGTTACCTGGGCATGCAGGGCGGCGCGGAAGTGGTCAGCTCGGCCTTTGCGATGACCGCGCTGGTGTTCGGTGGCCTGTCGGCCTACGTGCTGATCTCCCGCAAGGACATGAGCTTCCTCGGTGGTTTCATCACCGCCGGTTTCTTCGTCCTGCTGGGCGCGACGCTGGCCAGCCTGTTCTTCCAGATCAGCGGCCTGCAACTGGCGATCAGCGCGGGCTTCGTGCTGTTCTCCTCGGTGTGCATCCTGTACCAGACCAGCGCCATCATCCATGGCGGCGAGCGGAACTACATCATGGCGACCATCAGCCTGTATGTATCGATCTACAACCTGTTCGTCAGCCTGTTGCAGCTGTTCGGCATCATGGGCCGCGACGACTGATCGCCAGCCTTGAAAAAAAAGCCCGCTTCGGCGGGCTTTTTGTTGTCTGCGATCTGGTCGCCCGGCCAGGGTCAAGCCGGGTCGTGGCAGCGCACGCAGAGTTTGTTGCCGTCCAGGAGCGCTACTCGGCAATGATCAGGCTGCCGTCGGTTTGTTGTTGATAGATGGTGTAGGGCAGCAGCAAGGTGTCGAGCACGCCTGAAACGGCCATGTCGAGCAGCATGCCTTGGGTCGAGGCAGGGCCGGTGGGAGTTCTTCCGTTTTCTGGCACAGGGGCGTGCATGCTGCAGAAGTCATAAGTCACGCCACTGTAGATGCGCGGGACTCCACCGCAGTACGATTTTCGCTCCTTGAGTTTCTGGCTGGCCACCGCATCCTCCCTGAAGACGGTATCGATGGTTCCACAGCCCGAGAGCATCAATGCCGCCAGCAACAGAAAACAGGTTTTCACGGTGCGAGTCCTTCGTCGATGAGGCCCTGAGTCTAGTCAGTTTTTAGGCGCCAGGGGACAAGCGCCGTGCGTGAGCTCATGCATTACGCCATCGGCGGCAATCGCCGTTTCACCGGGCTTTTCTTGACGATCGCGGTGTTGGTTTCCGCGCAGCTGTTGAGGTGGTCGAGCAGGTTGTCCAGTTGCTCCATGTCGCGCACATGCAGGCGGGCGATAAAGCAGTCTTCGCCTGTGACCTTGTCGCATTCGGTGAACTCGGGGATGGCCAGGATCTGGCGTTCGACTTCCTGGAGTTTCCCCGGCAGCGGCCGGATGCGCACGATGGCCTGCAACTGATAGCCGAAGAACCTGGGGTCGACTTCGACGGTATAGGCCTTGAGCACGCCGCGCTCTTCCAGGCGTCGCAGGCGTTCGGCGACGCTGGGTGACGACAGCCCGCTGATCTGTGCCAGCGCCTTGAGCGAACGGCGTGAGTCTTCCATCAGGGCGCTGATCAGCGCCTGGTCAATTTCGTCGATCATGTCAGCCTCATTAGGTAAAACCTAAGAAATACCTTGATAAAAAAGGTGTAAGCCGAGTTTAGCCTGCCGTTGAGTCTTGAGCGGGGCAGGAGCCGATTGTCATACTTTTGGCTCTTGTTGAGGAGAGTGATCATGGACAAATTGTTACGCCGCGGCTCACTGGAAATGACCGCTGCCATGTTGATTTCCGGGACTATCGGCTGGTTCGTGCTGGTGTCCGGGCAGCCGGTGCTGGACGTGGTGTTCTGGCGCTGCGTGTTCGGCGCCGCGACCCTGCTGCTGATCTGCGCCGGCTTCGGTTTTCTGCGCCCCGGCATCCTGACGCGCACCACCTTTCTCCTCGCCGTGCTCAGTGGTGTCGCCATCGTCGGCAACTGGGTGCTGCTGTTCGCCTCCTATTCCCGGGCCTCGATCGCCATCGGCACCGCGGTCTACAACGTCCAGCCGTTCATGCTGGTGGGGCTGGCGGCATTGTTTCTCGGCGAGAAAATCACCGCGCAGAAACTGTTCTGGCTGAGCATTTCCTTTGCCGGGATGCTGGCGATCGTCAGTGCCCATGGCGAGCAGGGCGCGGGGGGCAATGATTATCTGCTGGGGATCGCCCTGGCGCTGGGGGCGGCCCTGCTGTACGCCTTCGCCGCGTTGCTGATCAAGCGCCTGACCGGCACGCCGCCGCACCTGATCGCGCTGATCCAGGTCTGCACCGGGGTGTTGCTGCTGGCGCCCTGGGCCAATCTTTCCGCGCTGCCCACGGCGCCGGGTGCCTGGGCCAGCCTGCTGACCCTGGGCATCGTGCACACCGGGGTGATGTACGTGCTGTTGTACGGCGCGATCCAGAAACTGCCGACCGCACTGACCGGCGCGCTGTCGTTCATCTACCCGATTGCGGCGATCTTCGTCGACTGGTTTGCCTTCGGCCATCGCCTGGAGCTGCTGCAATGGATCGGCGTGATCGCCATCCTGCTGGCGGCGGCCGGCATGCAGCAGGGCTGGAGCCTGGGCTTGCGTCGTCGGGTGGCGGCGCAGTAAGCGCCGCGGTCCACTCAGGCGCTGTGACTGGGCGATTGTTTGCTACTCTGCGGTCCTTCTATCCCGTTCCGCCGAGTACAGAACATGCCTATATCCGACGCCAGTCCTGAACCGCAATCTGTCTGCAACCCGATTACCAGCAGCGCGATCTTTATCGTCGCCACCCTGGCCCCTGGCAGGGACGCCGCCGCCAAGGTACGGGGCTGGTGCGAGGATGTGGCGGGCCTCACCCGTTCGGTTGGCAAGCGGGTGCCCGCGGGTAACCTGTCGTGTGTCTGCGGTTTTGCTTCGGCGGCCTGGGACCGGCTGTTTGGCGGCCCGCGCCCGGCGTCCCTGCACGCCTTTCGCGAGTTCGGCCCGCAAGAGCGCCGGGCCGTGGCGACCCCGGGCGACATCCTGCTGCACATTCGCGCGGACCAGATGGACCTGTGTTTCGAGCTGGCGACGCAACTGATCGCGGCGCTGGGCGATGCGATCACGGTGGTCGACGAGGTGCAGGGTTTCCGCTATTTCGACATGCGCAGCATCATCGGCTTTGTCGATGGCACGGAAAACCCGGTCGGGCGCAAGGCCATCGAGTTCACCCTGGTCGGCGATGAAGATCCGGCGTTCAGCGGCGGCAGTTATGTGCTGGTGCAGAAGTACCTGCATAACATGAACGCCTGGAACGAGCTGTCGGTCGAGGAACAGGAACGGGTGATCGGGCGCAAGAAGCTGTCCGACATCGAACTCGACGATGCCGTCAAGCCGACCTCTTCCCACAGTGCCTTGACCACCATCACCAAGGACGGCGAAGAGGTGAAGATCCTGCGCGACAACATGCCGTTCGGCCGGCCCGGGGCGGGGGAGTTCGGCACCTATTTCATTGGCTACGCGCGTTCGCCGGAGCCCATCGAGCAAATGCTGGAAAACATGTTTGTCGGACGGCCGGCGGGCAACTATGACCGTCTGCTGGATTTCAGCACGGCGGTGACCGGCGGCCTGTTCTTCGTGCCTTCGGCCGATCTGCTGGAAGCGTTGGCCGAACGCCAGCCCTGATCCGGATACAACGAGCCCGCGAGGTGAGGGCCTCGCGGGCTCGTTGCATCTGGCTGATTGGAACCACAAACCGGCAAAGGCACCGGCGCCCCCAAAAAAGCGCCGGGCCTTACCGGTGCAGCCAGCAATCAGTGACTGCTCATCCCGGCCAGCTGCATCATCAGCCGCAGCAGCCCGGCCACCGCACCCAGGGCCAGCACACTGCCAAACCAGATGCCCACCAGCCACGCCAGCCGCCGATACCAGGGGGCAGCCTGACCTTCAGTGCTCGATACCTCAGAGCCTTCCATAAGCCAACTCCATCATCAGTGCGGTGGCAGCGGCCAGCATCAGCAGCCCACCGAGGAACAGCAGGCTCAGCTGCGCCACCTGCTGGTAGAAAGGCCGCAGCCTGGCAGGGGGGCGAAGGGTTTTGCTGTCAATGGTAACCATCGCCGATCCTCACTTTGCCGCGGAACACGTAGTAGCTCCAGCAGGTGTACATCAGGATGATCGGCAGGATGAACAGGGTGCCGATCAGGATGAACAGCTGGCTGGACGGGGGCGATGCCGCCTGCCACAGGCTGATGGAAGGCGGCACGATATTCGGCCAGATGCTGAAGGCCAGGCCGATGTAGCCGAGGAACACCAGCGCCAGGGTGAACACGAACGGCCAGTGCGAGTGATGCTGGCGCAAGGTGCGCAGCAGCCCGAACAGCGCCAGCAACCCGAGGACCACCAGGGCGCCGAAGACCACGATATGCGCGTGGGTGAACCAGCGGCTGGCGATTTCCGGGTGCAGCAAGGGCGTCCACACGCAGAGCACCGCGACCACTGCCATCAGCACGAATGCCAGCGGCCGGCTGTAGTGGCGCATCCGCGATTCCAGCATGCCTTCGGTCTTGACCAGCAGCCAGGTGCTGCCCAGCAATGCATAGGCGACGATCAGGCCCAGGCCGCAGAACAGCGGGAACGGTGCCAGCCAGTCGAGGTTGCCGCCGGCGAACTGGCGATCGACTACCGGGATCCCGGCGATGTAACTGCCAATCACGATGCCCTGGCAGAAGGTCGCCAGCAGCGAGCCGCCAATGAACGCCATGTCCCAGATATGGCGTTTTTCCGGGCTGGCCTTGAAGCGGAACTCAAAGGCCACGCCGCGGAAGATCAAGCCGGCCAGCATGAAAATCAGCGGCAGGTACAAGGCCTCGAGAATCACCGAATAGGCCAGCGGGAAGGCCCCGTACAGCGCCGCGCCGCCGAGGATCAGCCAGGTCTCGTTACCGTCCCAGACCGGTGCCACGGTGTTCATCATCACATCGCGCTCCTGCGCGTCCGGGATCAGCGGGAAGAGGATCCCCAGTCCCAGGTCGAAGCCATCCATGATGACGTACATCATCACCCCGAAGGCGATGATCACGCCCCAGATCAACGACAGATCTATACCTTGAATGCCCATGGGCAAGCTCCTTGTTCAGTTGGCAGGGTTGCCGGACGCGAAGGTCTCGGGGACTGCGGACAGCGGCCGGCGCGGCGTGCGGTCCTGGCCGGGGCCGCCTTGTGGCGGATGATCGTGATGGGGCTGCGGGCCCTTGCGGACCAGCTTCATCATGTAGGCGATGCCCACGGTGAACACCGAGAAGTAGATCAACACGAACAGCGCCAGCGAGATGCTCAGTTGGCTGACCGAGTGGTTCGACGCCGCGTCGGCGGTGCGCTGCAAGCCGTACACCACCCACGGCTGGCGGCCGACCTCGGTGGTGATCCAGCCGGCCAGCATGGCGATCAGCCCGGTCGGGCCCATGAACAGCACCAGGCGCAGGAACAGCCGGTTGCGGTACAGCGCGCCGTTGCGGCGCAGGGCCAGGCCGAGCAGGCCGGTGAGGATCATCAACATGCCCAGCCCGGCCATGATCCGGAAGCTGAAGAAGATGATGGTCGCGTTCGGCCGGTCCTCTTTCGGAAAGCTCTTGAGCGCCGGGATCTGCTTGTCCAGGCTGTGGGTCAGGATCAGGCTGCCCAGGTAAGGCACCTCGATCGCATAACCGGTCTTCTCGGCGTCCATGTCGGGGATGCCGAACAGCACCAGCGGCGTCGGTTGGTTGCCGATGTTTTCCCAGTGGCCTTCGATGGCGGCGATTTTCGCCGGCTGATGTTCCAGGGTGTTCAGGCCATGGGCATCCCCGACCACCGCCTGGATCGGTGCGACGATCAAGGCCATCCACATCGCCATCGACAGCATCTTGCGCACTTGTGGCGTGTCGTTCTTGCGCAGCAGGTGCCAGGCCGCGGACGAGCCGACAAAAAACGCCGTGGCGACGAACGCGGCGATCGCCATGTGCGCCAGGCGGAACGGGAACGACGGGTTGAACACGATGGCCAGCCAGTCCATCGGTACGATCCGCCCATCGACGATGGAGAAGCCCTGTGGCGTCTGCATCCAGCTGTTGGAGGCGAGGATCCAGAAGGTCGAGATCAGCGTGCCGATCGCCACCATGACCGTGGAGAAGAAGTGCAGCCCACGGCCGACCCGGTTCCAGCCGAACAGCATCACCCCGAGGAAACCGGCCTCGAGGAAAAACGCGGTCAGCACTTCATAGGTCAGCAGGGGCCCGGTAATGCTCCCGGCGAAGTCCGAGAAACGGCTCCAGTTGGTGCCGAACTCGTAGGCCATGACCAGCCCGGAGACCACCCCCATGCCGAAGTTGACGGCAAAGATTTTCGACCAGAAGTGATACAGGTCCTTGTAGACCGGATTATTGCTTTTCAGCCACAGGCCTTCGAGCACGGCCAGGAAGCTGGCCAGCCCGATGGTGATGGCGGGAAAGATGATGTGGAACGAGACCGTGAACGCGAATTGAATTCGCGCCAGGTCGAGCGCTTCCAGGTTTGGCATGACGATACCCTCAGAGTGGCTCGAGACCTGTGCACGGCACGGCCGACCGTGGTGAGCCTTGCGGCTCGCGGTCAACGGCAATGCAGGTTTCGAAAGGGCCGGGGCGACGCGCGCCGCCCCGGGCAGGTTCAATCGACGGAGGACTGGATCAGGTTGCTGGCCGGCGCCGGTTCAAGGCGGATCGCAATGAACTTCGAGGTCGGGGTGAAGGTGCGGTCGCCGTAGCTTTCCAGTGGCACCAGAGGGTTGGTTTCCGGGTAGTAGGCCGCGGCCTGGCCGGGTGGAATGTCATAGGCGATCAGGGTGAAGCCGCTCACCCGTCGCTCGCGACCGTCGCCCCACAGCGAGATCATGTCGACCTTCTGCCCAGGCTCGTAGCCCAGCTGGCGAATGTCCTGCTCGTTGACGAACACCACGTCGCGCATGCCGTAGACCCCGCGATAACGATCGTCCAGGCCATACAGGGTGGTGTTGTACTGATCGTGGGAACGCATGGTCTGCAGGATCAGCTCCGGCTTCACTCCCAGGTCGCGCACGCCCTTGCTCACCAGGTGTTCCGGCAGCACGCCGGGGGTGAACTGGGCCTTGCCGGTGGCGGTTTTCCAGATGCGCTGGGCGGCGTCGTTACCCAGGTGGAAACCACCGGGGTGCAGCAGCTTCTTGTTGAAGTCCTTGAAGCCGGGAATGGTGTCGGCGATCAGGTTGCGGATCCGGCTGTAATCCTCGATCACCCACAGCCAGTCGATCGGGTGGCTGCCGAGGGTGGCGTTGGCGATCCCGGCGATGATCGCCGGCTCCGAGCGCATCAGCGGCGACTTGGGTTTCAGCTGGCCGTGGGAAATGTGCACCATGCTGAAGGTGTCTTCCACGGTGACGCCTTGCGGGCCCTGGGCTTGCAGGTCGATATCGGTGCGCCCCAGGCACGGCAGGATCAGCGCCTCGCGACCGGTGACCAGGTGGCTGCGGTTGAGCTTGGTGGCGATGTGCACGGTCAGCTCGCAGTTGCGCAGGGCCGCGTGGGTGCGCGGGCTGTCGGGGGTGGCCTGGGCGAAGTTGCCGCCCAGGCCGATGAACACCTTGGCGCGACCTTCTTCCATGGCGGCGATCGCCATCACCGTGTTGTGCCCGTGCTTGCGCGGCGCCTTGAAGGCAAAACGCGCTTCCAGGGCATCGAGCAACTCGGCGGGGGCCAGTTCGTTGATGCCCATGGTGCGGTCGCCCTGCACGTTACTGTGGCCGCGCACCGGCGACAGCCCGGCGCCCGGCCGGCCGATATTGCCGCGCAGCAACTGCACGTTGACCACTTCCTGCACGGTCAGCACCGAGTGGGTGTGCTGGGTCACGCCCATGGCCCAGCACATGATCACCCGCTTGGCCTTGCGGTACATGCGCGCAGCCAGCTCGATGTCTTCCAGGGACAGCCCGGACTGTTCGAGGATGTGCTCCCAGCTGGTGGCGTCGACCTCGGCCAGGTAGGCGTCCAGGCCCGAGGTGTGCTCGGCGATGAAGGCGCGGTCGAACACCGCCTCGCCATTGTTCGCCAGGGCTTCGCGTTCCCACTGCCAGAGGAACTTGGCGATGCCACGCATGGCCGCCATGTCGCCGCCCAGGGCCGGGCGGAAGTAAGCGGAGGAGGTGGGCTCCGAGCCGTTGGTGAGCATTTCCAGCGGATGCTGCGGGTGCTGGAAGCGTTCCAGGCCACGCTCTTTCAGCGGGTTGAAACAGATCACCTGGGCGCCACGCTTCACTGCCTCGCGCAGCGGTTCGAGCATCCGCGGGTGGTTGGTGCCAGGGTTCTGGCCGATGACGAAAATGGCGTCGGCTTCCTCCAGGTCATCGAAGGTCACCGTGCCTTTGCCCACGCCAACGCTGTCGTCCATGCCCAGGCCGCTGGCCTCGTGGCACATGTTCGAGCAGTCGGGGAAGTTGTTGGTGCCATAGGCGCGCACGAACAGCTGGTAGAGGTAGGCGGCCTCGTTGCTGGCCCGGCCCGAGGTGTAGAACTCGGCCTGGTCGGGCGACTCCAGCGCGTTCAGGTGCTTGGCGATCAGGGCGAAGGCGTCGTCCCAGCTGGTTTCGACATAACGATCCAGGCTGGCGTCGTAACGCATCGGGTGGGTCAGGCGGCCCTGGTATTCGAGCCAGTAGTCGCTTTGCGCCGCCAGCGCCGACACTGTGTATTTATTGAAGAAAGCCGGGTTGACCAGGCGCCCGGTGGCTTCCCAGTTGACCGCCTTGGCGCCGTTCTCGCAGAACTTGACCATGCCGTTTTCCGGCGATTCGCCCCAGGCGCAACCCGGGCAGTCGAAACCGCCGTTCTGGTTGGTCTTGAGCATGGTGCGAATATTCTTGAAAGCGTTTTCGCTGCCCAACCAGTTTTTGGTCACGGCAATCAGCGCGCCCCAACCGGCGGCTGCTCCCTTGTAGGGTTTGTAGCGTTCAACTTCGCTCATGGTTCTTCTCCAGGACATCGCACGTAGGCTGTGCCTAATGCCAAGTCATTGTTCATGACTGTTTTGTTGTGCGGTTAAATGCGCTTTTATTTGCAGCCAGTTACAAGGCATGCGCACTTATTCACTTCACGGGTGCCGCTCAAGTACTACGGGAACAAGCCTATGTTGGTCGTGAAGTGCCTGTCTAATCGCTATTAATGACCAGTTGATCGAGATCCTCTATCAAGTAAAAAACCAAAATAAATCAATGGATTATTTGTTTAAGGTGGCGTGATTTCAGACGCTTTTTTGCTTGATAGATCCTATTGATCAACCGGTCATTAATAGCGATTAGACGGCGCTTTTAATTGAACTTAGTCTTGCCGCAACAAGGCCCCTCTATAACGGCGGCCTTCCAATAACAGCCTTCTGGTCAATGCGCCTGAAGTGTTGATGGAGGCGGTAATGTCAGATCGAATCCTGCGGGATGGTTTTTCCAGGCGAGTCGACTATCTGCGGATGTCGGTGACCGATCGCTGCGACTTTCGCTGTGTGTATTGCATGGCCGAAGACATGCAGTTCCTGCCACGGCAACGCATCCTGACCCTGGAGGAGCTCTATCAGCTGGCGCACAGCTTCGTCGCCCTGGGCACCCGGAAAATCCGCCTGACCGGGGGCGAACCCCTGATCCGCCAGGGCGTCGTCGAGCTGTGCCGGCGCATCGCCGCGCTGCCGGGGCTGCGCGAGCTGTGCATGACCACCAATGGCTCGCAGCTGGGCAAACTGGCGGCCCCCCTGTTCGATGCCGGGCTCAAGCGCCTGAACATCAGCATCGACAGCCTCGATGCCAGGCGCTTTCGCGAGCTGACCCGCACCGGCGACCTGGCCCAGGTCATCGCCGGCATCGATGCGGCGAACGCCGCCGGTTTCCAGCACACCAAACTCAACTGCGTGGTGATGAAAGGGCGCAACGATCACGAGATCAACGACCTGGTGGGGTTCGCCATCGACCGTGGGCTGGACATCTCCTTTATCGAAGAGATGCCCCTGGGGGTGATCAGCGAACACAGCCGCGCCGATGCGTTCTTTTCCAGCGCCCAGGTGCGCGAGCGCATCGCCGAGCGCTACACCTTGATCGACTCCACCGAATCGACCCAGGGGCCGTCGCGCTACTGGCGCCTGGCCGAGGCGCCGGAGATTCGACTGGGGTTCATCTCGCCCCACAGCCACAACTTCTGCGCCACCTGCAACCGGGTGCGGCTGACCGTCGAGGGCCGGCTGCTGCTGTGCCTGGGCAACGAGCATTCGGTCGATTTGAAGCAGGTGCTGCGCAGCCATCCGGGCGAGCCGGAGCGCCTGGAGCGGGCAATCGTCGAGGCGATGAAAATCAAGCCGTACCGCCACAACTTCGAACTCAATGACGAGGTGCAAGTGGTGCGGTTCATGAACATGACCGGCGGCTGATCCGCGCGGTTTCCCTCTCTGCAAAAAGGCTGTCTTGCGATGATCGTCAGATCCAAACCTAACCTGATCAATGTGCTGATCTCCCTCAAGGGCTCGATCGCCAAGCGCATCGCCCTGCGCAGCCTGCTGGTGACCCTGCTGGCCTCGGCGATCGTGTTTATCGAGACCCTGTACCCGGCCTATTTCTCCAGGGTCAACGCCACGCCCTTCACCCTGTTGGGCCTGTCGCTGTCGATCTTCATGAGCTTTCGCAACAACGCCTGCTACGACCGCTGGTATGAAGCGCGCAAGGCCCTGGGCACGCTGGTGACGGAGGTGCGTTCGATGATCCGCGAAACCCAGGCGATCAAGGATTCGCGACAACGCGGCAAGATCCTGCGCGACCTCTGCGGCTTCGCCCATGCCCTCAACGCCAGGCTGCGCCAGGAAGACGAGTCGAGCGCGGCGGGCACCTGGCTGAGCCGGTTGCCGGCGGCCCAGGCGCCCAACGTGCCGGACAGCATCCTGCGCCATGTCGGCCAACAGTGCTCGGTGCTGGCCGAGTCGGGGGCGATCAGTGAGTGGCGCTACACGCTGCTGGCCAATCACCTGAGCAGCCTGACCAACGCCCAGACCATCTGCGAGCGGATCAAGAGCACGCCATTGCCTTTTCCCTACACGCTGTTGCTGCACCGCACCAGCTACATCTTCTGCATCCTGCTGCCCTTTGCCATGGCCGAGCCCCTGGGCTGGTTGACGCCGATCTTCACGGCCATCGTCAGTTATACGTTCTTCGGCCTGGATGCCATTGGCGACGAGCTGGAGGACCCCTTCGGCCGAGACGAGAACGACCTGCCGACCAACGCCCTGGTGCGCACCATCGAGCGTGAAGTGCTGGATGCCCTGGGGGCGACCCAGTTGCCG
Source organism: Pseudomonas sp. B3G-3 (assembly GCF_028640915.1). Taxonomy (NCBI): domain Bacteria; kingdom Pseudomonadati; phylum Pseudomonadota; class Gammaproteobacteria; order Pseudomonadales; family Pseudomonadaceae; genus Pseudomonas; species Pseudomonas sp. B3G-3. The sequence goes on from NZ_JAQZAB010000057.1 coordinate 200,247, forward strand.
CCGGTGCTGCAGCCGGTGGACTTCGTGCTGAGCTGATCGGCGCCCATGTGTTCGCCTGGCTTCCCCGGGCGACATCAAGTACTCAACCCAGCCAGCCGGCTGCGAGGATAACCATGAATCACGATTCCACCACCCTGACTCACCTGGACGCCGAAGGCCGCGCCAACATGGTCGATGTCAGCGACAAGCAGCCCACCGACCGCGAAGCCCAGGCCCAGGCCTGGGTGCGCATGCGGCCCGCCACCTTGCAGATGATCCAGCAGAACGGCCACCCCAAGGGCGACGTGTTCGCGGTCGCGCGCATCGCGGGCATCATGGCGGCGAAGAAAACCCATGAACTCATCCCGCTCTGCCACCCGCTGATGCTCAGCTCGATTCACCTCGAACTGAAGGCCGTCGAGCCCGACAGCGTCAGGATCGTCGCCAGTTGCCGGCTGAACGGCCGCACCGGGGTCGAGCTGGAAGCCCTCACCGCGGCCAGCGTGGCCGCGCTGACTATCTACGACATGTGCAAGGCGGTCGACCGCGGCATGGTCATCGACCGCATCCAGCTGCTGAAGAAACAGGGCGGACGATCAGGCGCCTTTGACGCGGGAGTCACCGCATGATTCTGATCAACTACTTTGCTCGTTATCGCGAGCAGCTCGGTATCGGCGGCGAGAAGATCGCGCTGGATGATTCGTTGCGCAGCGTCGGTGACGTGAGGACATTGCTGATGACCAGGGGCGAGACCTGGCAGGCGGTGCTCGGCGAAAACAGCCTGATGTGCGCGCTGAACCAGGACCTGTGCAACCTCGACGCGCCCATCGAGGACTTCGACGAGATCGCGTTTTTCCCACAAGTCACCGGGGGCTGAACCATGACCGTGCATGTCCAGGCCGAGGCCCTCGGCCTCGATCGACTGCATCACGAAGTACATGGCGGGGACCCGAGCATTGGTGCGGTGGTGACTTTCGTCGGTTATGTGCGCGACCTGAACCTGGGGGAACAGGTCGGCAGCCTGTTCCTCGAACATTACCCGGGCATGACCGAGCGCGCGTTGCAGCGCATTGTCGATGAGGCCAATCAGCGCTGGCCGCTGCAACGGGTCAGGGTCGTGCATCGGGTGGGGTTGTTGCAGGTGGCTGAGCCGATCGTGTTTGTCGGCGTCGCCAGCGCCCATCGGCAGGCGGCCTTCGCGGCCTGTGCCTTCCTGATGGACTACCTGAAAACCCGCGCGCCGTTCTGGAAGCGCGAACAGACTTCGTCCGGCGAGCGTTGGGTAGAGGGCAGGGAGAGCGACCAACTGGCCGCCAGTCGCTGGTAGGGCAGGGATACGCCCTGCGGCGCAGCAGCTTTAGTCGGCCGTTGGCTCTGGTGCGGCAAACAGTTTCCTGGCTTCGGCAAAGCACTTTTCGGCGATGGCCGAGCGCGGTTCGGTCTTGCGCATCACCAGGCCCAGGGGCGCCAGCACGCTGGCATCCGGCAGGTTGATGAACGCCAGGTTCTCGATCGGATTTTCCAGGCCGCTGGACAGCGGCATGATCGAGCAACAGAAGCCTTCGTGAATCGCCTGGAACAGCTGATAGGTGGAGTCGCTTTCGAGGATCGGCTGCGGGTCGAGGCCACGGCTGCGGAAACTCAGGTCGATGGATTTGCGGTAGTGCATGCCATTGCTGATCATCCCCAGGGGCAGCTCGGCGGCTTCTTCCCAGCTCATTTCGCTGCCTTCGAAATGGAAGTGGCGGGTGTCGTACAGCAGGCCGACGCGGGTTTCGCCGATCTCGAAAAACTCGAAATAGTTCGGGTTCACGTGGTCCAGATAACACACCCCCAGGTCCAGCTGGTTGTTGCCCAGACCCTCGATGATCTGGTCCGAACTCATGGACGACAGGGCGAACTTGAGTTCCGGGAAACTCTTGGAAAGCCCCTGGACGTAGCCGATCGGGTTGAAGCTGCTCAACGGCACCAGGCCCAGGCGCAGGCTGCCGACCAGTTGGCCACGGCACGCGGCGGCCTCGGCGAACAGCCCATCATGGGCGGCGAGCAGGGTCCGCGCCCAGGCCAGCACCCGTTCGCCGGCCTCGGTGAAACCTTCGAAACGCTGGCCGCGCTTGACCAGCACCAGGTCCAGCTCGTCCTCCAGATTGCGCAAGCGCATGGACAGGGTCGGCTGGGTAATGTGGCAGCGCGCCGCGGCCTGGCCGAAGTGTCGGGTCTGGTCCAGGGCGATAAGGAACTTGAGTTGTTTGATGTCCACGGTGGCACCTGCTGAGAAAGGGATTTGATGTCAGGGGTAAGGTTGCTGTCCAGGATGCACGAAGTGTCCGGACATCCCGATCCGACCTTTGGAGGAAAAGACTGTGCACCTGTTCGGTGGCACGCGGAGCTGTTAAAAAAGCGCTGTTAAAAACCGCCGTTAAAAAAGTAGCTCAGGGGTATTGAAGTTGCTCAGGCGCGGGTCGTCCTCGGCGCAGACCAAGGCTTGCGGCCGGTGCTTCGACAAGGCGCGTTGCAGGCTGCGCTCGCCGGCGTCCCAGTCTTGTTGCAGGCTCGCCAGCAAGGTCTTGGGGATCAGGCTGAACATGGGTTGCCAGTGGCCGGCCTGCTGCACCATCAGCACCGAGTCCGCGGCGGGGCGCGCCGCCAGCATGGCGCTGATCAGCGCGGCGTCGATTTTCGGCGCGTCGCAGGCGAACACCAGCAGCCACGGATGACGCGCCACCGCCAGGCCGGCGAGCACACCCGCCAGCGGGCCCGGGAAATCCTTCTGCGAATCCTCCACCAGTTGGTCGGCATAGGCCCGGTACTGCTCGGCGTTGCGGTTGCAGGAGATGATCAGGTCGTCGCTGAAGGGCCGGACCGCCGCCTGTACATGGGCGATCAGCGGCTTGCCCTGCCAGGGCAGCAAACCCTTGTCCCGTCCGCCCATGCGCGCGCCACGGCCGCCGGCCAGCAGCAGTACCGAGCAGGGGATGGACAAAGGGGAAGCAGGACAGGTCGGGGTCATGGTTCAAGGCACGCTGGTTGGGTATCGGGACGATCTCATTGTCGCCGCCGCGAGTCCAATCGGAAGTATCGAATGGGCAATCAAAAGGCTCTATCGACCGTGGATTTCACCCGCGCCGAACCGCGTTTTCCAGGGAAAAAAGCCTTGATAGATGGGCTCGATAAAGTGGTCGGCCAGAGTGATTAGACACTGACGGTTTCAGCGCTTTAGCCTCTGGCAATGGTTTTTATGACTGCCTGCCGGAGAAAGACATGAGCGTGAAATCGGATGCATTGTTTGTCCCCCTGAATATTGCCGTGCTGACCGTCAGCGACACCCGCGAATACGCCACCGATACCTCCGGGCAATTGCTCGTCAGCCGCCTGCTGGAAGCCGGCCACACCCTGAGCGAGCGCAACCTGCTCAAGGACGACCTGTACAAGATCCGCGCCCAGGTCGCGTTGTGGATCGCCGATGAAAATATCCAGGTGGTGCTGATTACCGGCGGCACCGGCTTCACCGGACGCGACAGCACCCCCGAGGCGGTGAGCTGCCTGCTGGACAAGCAGATCGACGGTTTCGGCGAACTGTTCAGGGCGATCTCCATCCTCGATATCGGTACTTCCACCGTGCAGAGCCGGGCCCTGGCCGGGCTGTCCAACGGCACCCTGGTGTGCTGCCTGCCGGGCTCCACCGGCGCCTGCCGGACCGCCTGGGAAGGCATCCTCGCCGAGCAGCTCGACGCTCGCCACCGGCCGTGCAATTTCGTGCCGCACCTCAAGCAGGTGCAAGCCTGCGGGACCCGCGGATGAGCCCCTCACCGCTGATGCCGATGGAGGAGGCCATCGCCCGCTTGCTGGCCATGGCCGAGGCGCAACGCTTGCAGGACAGCGAGCCGGTGGCGCTGGGCGAGGCGCGGCAACGGGTGCTGGCCAGCGACCTGGTGGCGACCCTGGACCTGCCGCCCTGGCCGAACAGCGCCATGGACGGTTATGCCTTGAACCTCGAGGGCTGGGACGGGCAGCCGCTGGCGGTGTCACAACGCATCTTTGCCGGCCAGCCCCCCGAGCCGTTGCTGCCGGGCACCTGCGCGCGAATCTTCACCGGCGCGCCGCTGCCCGAGGGCGCCAACAGCATCGAGATGCAGGAGAACGTCGAGCAGCTCGACGACGGTCGCATCCGCTTCAAGCAGCCGCTGAAGGCCGGCCAGAATATCCGCGCCCAAGGCCAGGAGAATCGCGCCGGGCAAGTGCTGCTGCGTGCCGGCAAACGCCTGGGGCCTTTCGAACTGGCCATCGCCGCGGCCCAGGGTTGTACCCATCTGCCGCTGGTGCGGCGACCACGGGTGGCATTGCTGTCCACCGGCGACGAGCTGGCCGAGCCGGGTACGTCCTTGCGCCCCGGCTGCATCTACAACAGCAATCGCACCCTGCTCAGCCACTGGTTGAGTGCCCTGGGCTGCGAGGTGATCGATGCCGGGATTCTCCCCGACCAGCCACAGCAGACCCGGCTGCGCCTGGAGCAGCTGCAGTGCGCGGCGGACCTGATCCTGACCACCGGCGGCGTGTCCGCCGGCGACGCCGATTGCCTCGGCCAGGTGCTGCGCGAGTGCGCCACCCCGGTGTTCTGGAAACTCGCGATAAAACCCGGCAAGCCGCTGACCGTCGGACGCTTCGGCAGGGTGCCGGTGATCGGCCTGCCCGGCAACCCGACCTCGGCCCTGGTGACCTTTGGCCTGCTGGCCCGGCCTTACCTGTTGCGCATCCAGGGTGTCGAGGAGGTGATGCCATTGAGCTTCCCGGTCAGCGTCGGTTTCGACTGGCCGAAAGCGGGCAGCCGCCGCGAGTACCTGCGGGCCAGGCTGGAGGAGGGGCGCGCCGTGCTTTATCCAAACCAGAGTTCCGGCGTGTTGCTGGGTGCTTCCTGGGCCGATGGGCTGGTGGAGATTCTCGAGGGCAGCACCTTGCGGGTCGGTGAGCCGGCGCGGTTCATTCCATTCAGCGAATTGTTCTAGCGGCGCTACTTGGGCGGCAGGCGCAGGGCCCTCAGATCTTCCAGTGCTCCGCGCTTTTCGCCAGGCGCTGGCGCATCTCGTTGAGGTTGGCCACCAGTTGCCGGGTCAGCAGGCGATAGCCGTCCAAGGCGGTGTAGACCGAGGTGTCGAGGGTCGAGGAGGGCGGGCCATCCAGGGGCCGCCCCAGGCGTCTGGTGGCGCCGGATTGCAGGGCGCGGGCCATGCCCACCAGCTGGATGCGCACCTGCCGATGCTCGTGCTTGAGCACCTGTTGCAGTTGCTCGCGAGCCTGTGGGTCGCTGAGGTTCGGCCGGGTATTGCCGAGGATTTCCAGGGTGCTGAAGCACATGCGCAGGTTGCGCTGGATGGCGTCCAGTTCGGTCATGGAGATCCGCACTTCCTTGGACACCGAGGGCATCAGCGAGCGCAGTTGCAGCAAGGTGCTGTTGAGGCGCCCGAGCAACTTCAGGTGTTCATCGTCGGTCACCGACTGGCCGCCGATGATGCGTCCGTAAAGGGTGGCGCAGTCGCGCAAGGCGCTGGCCAGGTTGTAGCGCCAGGAATACACCGCATACAGCGGAATGGCGAAGGAGAAGGCCAGGGCCAGGGCGATGCCGATCAGGATGTCCACCGTGCGCCACAGGCCATCGCTGACGTGGTTGTCGCCATGGCCGGCGACGATGAACACAGTGATCGCCGCCAGCAACGCGGTGTAACCGCCCTTGCCGATGGCGTGATAGGAGAAATACCCGCACACCACCGACATCCCCAGGTAGGTCAGCCAGGACATGCCCAGGTAAGCCTGCTGCACCACCAGCACCAGGCCGACGCCCGCGCCGATCAGGGTGCCGATGGCCCGTTCCGCGGCTTTCTTGCCGATATTGCCGTGGTGCTGCAAGCCGCCGATCACCACCAGCATGGTCACCGACGCCCATTCGCCGTGGGGCAGATTGAGGCCGGTGGTCAGCGCGATGGTGGCCAGCAACCCCAGGGCCACGCGCACCGCATGGATCAGCTTGGCGTAGCGGTAGCGCCGATACGGGTCCAGTACCGGGAGCAGGAATCGACGCAACAGCGGCGGCAGGCGAAAGGATCGCCAAGGGGTTGGCAGGCCCAGGGGAAATTCTCCGTTTCTAGAAAATGTAATCGGTGGTCAGGAAGCCCGACTCGCGGTTACGGATGATGTCGCTGATCAGCTCCTTGTTGCTCTCCTGGAACTTGGTGGCCACCAGGGTGCGGATCGAGAAGGTGCGCAACGCGTCATGCACAGACAGCGTGCCTTCGGCGGAGTTCTTGCGCCCGTTGAACGGGTAGGTGTCCGGGCCGCGCTGGCATTGGGCGTTGAGGTTGATCCGCCCGACCTGGTTGGCGAAGGCGTCCACCAGCCGCCCGACTTGTGCCGGTTGGGTGCCGAAGATACTCAGCTGCTGGCCGAAGTCCGATTCCAGGACGTAGTCGATCACCGTTTCCAGGTCGCGATACGGCACGATCGGCACCACCGGGCCGAACTGCTCTTCCTGGTACACGCGCATCTGGCTGTTCACCGGGTACAGCACCGCCGGGTAGAAGAACGAGGCCCGCGCTTCGCCACCGCCGGGGTTGACCACCTTGGCGCCCTTGTCGATGGCGTCGGCCACCAGGGCGTGCAGGTAATCGACCTTGCCCGACTCCGGCAGCGGCGTCAGCGCCACCCCCGGTTCCCACGGCATGCCGGGCTTGAGGCTGAGCAGCTTGGCGTTGAATTTCTCGATGAAGGCATCGACCACGGTTTCATGGACAAAGAGGATCTTCAGCGCGGTGCAGCGCTGGCCGTTGAACGACAGAGAGCCGGTGATCGCCTCGTTGACCGCGTTATCCAGGTCCACCTCCGGCAGCACGATGCCAGGGTTTTTCGCGTCCAGGCCCAGGGCGGCGCGCAGGCGGTGCGGCTTGGGGTGCAGTTTCTTCAGGTCGCTGGCGGCCTTGTTGGTGCCGATAAAGGCGAAGATATCGATCTTGCCGCTGGCCATCAGCGCGCTGACGGTTTCCCGGCCGCTGCCGTAGATCACGTTGATCACCCCGGCCGGGAAGCTGTCGCGGAAGGCTTCCAGCAGCGGGCGGATCAGCAGCACGCCGAACTTGGCCGGCTTGAACACCACGGTGTTGCCCATGATCAGCGCCGGGATCAGGGTGGTGAAGGTCTCGTTCAGCGGGTAGTTGTACGGGCCCATGCACAGGGCCACGCCCAGCGGCACGCGGCGGATCTGGCCGAGGGTGTCCTGCTCCAGCTCGAAGCGGCTGGAGCGGCGGTCGAGTTCCTTGAGGGCGTTGATGGTGTCGACGATGTAGTCGCAGGTGCGGTCGAACTCTTTTTCCGAGTCCTTGAGGTTCTTGCCGATTTCCCACATCAGCAGCTTGACCACCGCCGAGCGCTGTTCGCGCATGCGCCCGAGGAAGGCTTCGACGTGCTGGATGCGTTCGGCCACGCGCATGGTCGGCCAGGCGCCCTGGCCACGGTCGTAGGCGCGCACGGCGGCGTCGAGGGCGGTCAGCGCGGTGTCGGCGTCGAGCAGCGGGGTGCTGCCGAGAATCACTTGCTCGTCGCCATTGGCGGTGTCCAGGTACACCGGGCTGCGCACCAGGGCCAGGGGCCCGTTCCAGGTCTGCAACTGACCGTCGACCAGGTACTCGCGTTGCTCGACCTGGCCGTCCAGGCGGTACTGCTCGGGGATGTCGGCGGCGACGGGAAACAGCGTGTTCAACAGATGGGCTGTGGTCATGACTCTATTCCGTAATGGCAATGGGCAATGCACCGGCGGGCTGGATAGCGCACCGGCGCTGACGGGCGAGACGGGTCTTCAAGGTTTGTTTCTACGGGTATACGCCTTGATGTCTCGGGTCTTTAGCAAAAAGCTGGGCCAAAATGGCGGAAAGTCGTGCAGCAGAGGTGTGATGGTGTGGTTCTTTGGGCCAAGAGTAGCCGCTTTTTCCCATGGAAAAACAGCCTTTGTTTCAACCGGCGCTGAACAATTGGCGGATCAGCTTGGGGGTGCTGCCGGTCCAGCGCTTGAATGAGCGGCGGAAATTCGCCGCGTCGTTGAAGCTCAGGTACTCGGCGACTTCCTCGTTGCTCAGGCCCTTGATCCGGTACAGGTACAGCGCCACATGCTTGCGCACCAGGTCCGCCTGCTGCTAGAAACCGCTGCCGTGCTTGTGCAGCTTGCGCTTGAGGGTGGCCGGGCTCATGCCGAAGGCCTGGGCCGTCTGTTCCAGGCTCGGCGCCTGGCGCACCTGGGCTTGCAGGTAGCGGTAGACGCAGTCGAGAAAGCTTGAGGCAAAACCCAGTTGCTCGAGCTGGCCCGGGGCTTCCTGGCGCGCCACCTGGCCGGCGGTGGCCGAGGCGTTGGGCCAGGGCTGGGTGAGGAATTCGCGGGGGATGCGCATCAGGTCCATGGCCATCGAGGCCATCGGCTTTGTGCCCGGCACCAGCGAGCGCCTGGCCGCCAGCGAACGCGACGGCCTGTTGCTGCTCGACGCCCAGGCCGCGGCCGACAGCCGCCAGTACCTGCCCCTGAGCAAGGAGGCCCCGGACTACCCGCAACGCGCCCTGGACAAGAACATCGAAGGCGACTGCACCGTGGAATACAGCGTCAACCCGCAAGGCAAGGTGGAGAACCCCAAGGTGCTCGATGGCTGCCACCCGCTGTTTATCCGCCCCTCGCTGGCGGCGGCCAACACCTTCCGCTACCAGCCGCGCATCGTCGACGGCCGGGCGGTGTCGGTGCCCGCGGTGCGCAACACCTTCCACTAGCGCATCAAATAGCCCCGGCTGTTGTTCTTCAGCAGAAACGGCCGGCCGCTGCTCGATCGCCCGCGTAGCGGCGGTCTCCAGGACACCGCGTTATCGTTGACGGTTTTTCGCGGGCAAGCCTGCTTCTGTAGGAGCGCAGCTTGCGCGCGATAAACGATAACGCGGTCCACCGGTAGACCGCGGCGTCCCCATCGTGGGCAAGTCGGATCGACGCCCGCTCACTCCCGTATTTTTCTGTCAGCGCGAAGCGTGGTGGCCGGCGAGGAAAACAGTGCAGTAACGCCTTTGATCTGATGTGGAATTGAACAGAAACTTTCTCACTGTTTTCATTCGCTTCAGATTGAATATCCAGTAGTTTCGCTAAATGTTTTTTGAGAGGATTTGTAAGATATTTTTATATAAGGCGATTCTTAAAGTTTCATATAAGGCTTTTCTGAAAATAAGTCGGTTTTTTTATTTGGGTAATGTTTGGTGGTATAAAGCCAGCCCTCCTTTCGGCAATATGCTCTGAGTATTTCATGTCTCAATATTTTTGGAAAAATTTTCCCGGAATTTTTGCGCTTGTCTTTTCATTTTTCTGTTTGAAAGCGCAAGCAAGCTGCATTGTTGAAATGAGCGGCGTTAACGTCGGTACGCGCACCGTCACCTTGTCAGTGACACCGTCCGAATCCTTTGATCCCAGTGTTCCTGACGGCACGGTCTTGTACAGTTCCACAGCACAAGGAAAGGAGCAACCGGGGGTAGCCTATTGCTCCAGTTCCATTGGCCGTATCGAGTATAGGGGGGTAGGGGCCGTGGGAAGGTTCAACACCTATGCGACTTCGGTTTCTGGTGTAGGTATTCGTATCCAATACTATTTCAGTGGATGGTGGCCACAAGGAACTTGGGAAGGCTCCACGGATTACCCTATGTATGCTTACACCCCTTCCGTAAAAATCGAGTTGGTAAAAACCGGCCCTATTACTGCGGGGGGGCGGATGACGGGGCTTGTCGGTACCTTTACGGCTCTCGATCACGGCATGGATTTTCAGCGTTATGTAATCAGCGGCAATCTGGAGATCAAGCCGAGAGTACCTACGTGTACCGTATCGACCCCCACTATCGCCGTGGGCATGGGCAAAGTACACGTCAGCGCGGTGGCCGATAAGGGCGCTACCAACCCCGCACGCCCCCTGGAGATTCGTTTGCAATGCTCGGGTGGAGATGTGGGTGCCCACACCAGAATGTTCATGACCTTGAGCGACGCCGCCGACCCGAGCAATCAGTCCAGTACGTTGTCCCTGTCGCGTTCATCCACTGCCACGGGAGTGGGTATCCAGATACTGCGCGGTGATAACACGCTGGTCAGCTTTGGTCCTGACTCGGCGGTAGCTGGCAATCCGAATCAGTGGCAAGTCGGTGAGTTCGGTAACGACCAGGTGAGCATTCCGCTCAAGGCTCGTTATATCCCGACCGGTGGCGTGGTCGGCCCCGGAACAGCCGATGCTGCTGCGACCTTCACCATGAGCTACCAGTAGCCAGGCGGACGCTCTCCATTGCGCGGCCAATCCAACACTCCCGCTTATCACGCTCAAATGCTCTTGTGCTGCTGCGGGAGCCGCCGGCCGCCACTTGATTGTCCGCGTAGCGGCGGTCCCAGGCCCCTGCGTTATCGTTGACGGTTTTTCGCGGGCAAGCCTCGCTCCTACAGAAGCTCCGCAATCCTGTAGGAGCGCAGCTTGCGCGCGATGAACGATAACGCGGTCCACCGGTAGACCACGACGCTGCCATCGTGGGCAAGCGTCTGCACCGGCCTGGCCGCAGATGCCCCCCTCGCTGGCCCGCAATGCCCTCAGGCCGTGGCGGCGCCTGCCTTAGTGTTGGCTCTGGGTCGATCCCGACCGTCACCCGAGAGGAACACCATGCCGGCACCGACTGCCTCGCTGCGGTTTTCATCCGTCACCAGGCTGTATCGCCTGGCGCGCCTCGCGTTGTGGCTGGCGCTGGGCGGGCTGCTGGTTGCCTGTGGCGACCAGAGCGCGCCGCCATCGGCGGCCGTGCAACAACTGCCCGACGATTCGGCGCTGGCGCGGATCTACGACAGCAGCTGCAAGCTCTGCCACACCAACCCGGCGTCCGGCGCGCCGCTGACCGGCGATGTCCAGGCCTGGCGCCCGCGCATCGTCCAGGGCGCCGACACCCTGCTGGACCACAGCATCAACGGTTACAACGGCATGCCGCCGATGGGCCTGTGCATGCAGTGTTCCGAGGCGCAGTTCCTCGCCCTGATCCGCTTCATGTCCGCACAAGACCTCCAATAACCCGGCACAGGGACACAGGCATGACCATGCACCTCACACGACGTCAGTTGCTGCAACGCAGCGCAGTAGTCGGGACGTTCGGCGCGCTGACCAGCAACCCGCTGCTGGCCGAGCTGGCGCGGGCGCCACGGCTGATTCCCTGGCGCAACTGGTCCGGTGCGCAAAGCTGCCTGCCCCTGGCGCGGCTGGCGCCCAAGGACCTGGACGAGCTGGTGCAGGTGATTCGCCAGGCCCCGGGCAAGATCCGTCCGGTGGGCGCGGGGCATTCCTTCAGTGCCCTGGTGCCCACCGACGGCACGCTGCTGTCGCTGAGTTTCTTCAGCGGCCTGCTCAGCCACGATGCCGCCACCTTGCAGGCCGAGTTCGCCGCCGGCACGCCGATGTCGCGCATGGGCGCGCCGCTCAAGGCGATCGGCCAGGCCCTGCCGAACATGGCCGACATCGACTACCAGACCCTGGCCGGGGCCATCGCCACCTCGACCCACGGCACCGGCGTTGGCTTCAAGTCCTATTCAGCCCAGGTCCGCGGCCTGCAACTGGTGACCGCCAGCGGCGAGGTGCTGGACTGCGACGGCAGCCGCAACGCCGAGGTCTTCAGCGCCGCACGGGTGTCCCTCGGCGCGTTGGGCGTGGCCACCCGGGTGCGTCTGCAGAATCGCCCGGCCTATCGCCTGCGGGAAAAACAGTGGATCGCCAAGACCGAGGAACTGCTCGAAGACCTGGCGAAAAACACCCGTGACAACCAGCACTGGGAAATGCTGGTGGTCACCCATTCCGACTACGCGCTGTCGATTGCCCTGAATGAAACCGAAGACCCGGCGACCCCACCGGTGGACCCGGCACAAGAGGGCGGCAACGAGTTCGTCAGCCTGATCGAGAACCTCGACAAGTACCTCAGCGACTTTCCTGAGACCCGCCGCACCCTGCTCAACAGCCTGCGGCATTTCGCCAGTTTCGACGACCGGGTCGGCGACTCCTACGAGGTCTACGCCAATGTGCGCAACGTGCGCTTCAACGAAATGGAGTACTCGGTGCCGGCCGAGCACGGCCCGGCATGCCTGCGGGAAATCCTCAAGCTGATCCGCGACAAGGACCTGCGCACCTGGTTTCCCATCGAGTACCGCTACGTCCAGGCCGACGATATTCCCCTGAGCATGTTCGAGGGCCGCGACAGCTGTTCGATCTCGGTGCACCAGCACTACGGCATGGACCACCACAACTTCTTCGCCGCCGTCGAACCGATCTTCTGGAAATACGCCGGCCGCCCGCACTGGGGCAAGTTGCACAGCCTCAACGCCCGGCAGTTGCAGGCGCTGTACCCGCGCTGGCGGGAATTCACCCGGGTGCGCGAGGCGCTGGACCCCGGCGGCAAGTTCCTCAATGCACACCTGTCGTCCATCCTGGGCGTGGTCTGAAGGGAGAAAAAAGCATGAATCGACGCAACTTCCTGCTCGGTACCGCAGGTGTCGGCGCGTTGTTGGCGGGGGTGGGTGCCTGGCTGCGGCCCGCCGACCGGGGCGGGCCCTACAGCGACTATTTCCGCGTGCTGAACCAGGAACTCAAGGCCCACGGCCCGATGCGCCCGGTGATGCTGATCGACCTCGACCGCCTGGACCACAACATCGATATGGTGCAGCAGTCGGTCAAGCGCGGCGGCAAGCAGCTGCGGCTGGTGGAGAAGTCCCTGCCATCGCCGGAGCTACTGGCCTACATCGGCCAGCGCGCCGGCACCCAGCGCCTGATGTCGTTCCACCAGCCGTTCCTCAACCACGACGCCCAGCGTTTTCCCGAGGCCGATATCCTGCTGGGCAAGCCGCTGCCGGTGCGTTCGGCGGAACTGTTCTACCAGGGCCACAAAGGCCCGTTCGACCCGGCCCGGCAGTTGCAGTGGCTGATCGACACCCCGGAACACCTGCAGCAATACCTGGCCCTGGCCCGAGGTTTGGGCACCCGGTTGCGGATCAATATCGAACTGGACGTCGGCCTGCACCGCGGCGGGGTGAAGGACAGCCTCGAACTGGGGCCGCTGCTGACTCTGATCGCCGCCAACCCCCAGCACCTGGAGTTCGCCGGCTTCATGGGCTACGACCCCTTTGTCGGCATGGGCGTGCCGGGCATTCTCGGCTCGCCCGAAGCGCTGTTCGCCAAGGTCATGCAGCGCTACCAGAGCGCCGTGGACTTCACCCGGCAACGCCATCCGGCGCTCTGGCAGCCGGGGCTGACCCTGAACACCGCCGGCAGCCCCAGCTACCGCATGCATGAGCAGGAACAGTTGAGCAGCGAAGTGTCGGTGGGCACGGCGATGCTCAAGCCGACCCACTACGACCTGCCGTCCCTCAGCGAACATCGGCCGGCGGCCTACATCGCCACGCCGGTGCTGAAAAGCACCGGCCCGGTGCGCATCCCGGCGCTGGACGACAAGTCGAAGCTGTTCGCCTGGTGGGACCCGAACCAGCGCGAGACGTTCTTCATCTACGGCGGCAACTGGCTGGCCGAGTTCGAGTCGCCCTCGGGGCTGCAAAGCAACGGCTTGTTCGGCCGCAGTTCCAACCAGGAGATGGTCAACGGCTCGCCCGCCGTGGGCCTGGGGCCGGACGACCAGGTGTTCCTGCGGCCGATGCAGAGCGAAGCGGTGCTGCTGCAGTTCGGCGACCTGCTGGCGGTGCGCGGCGGGCGGATCGTCGACAGCTGGCCGGTCTACAGCTAGGTTTTTGCGCTGTCCTCGAGGTCTTTCGCGGGCAAGCCTCGCTCCTACGGCGTGCGCGTTCTGCTTCTGTAGGCGCGCAGCTTGCGCGCGATGAACGATAACGCGGTCCGCCTGGCATTCCGCGGTGCAGCCGTCGCGGGCAAGTCGGATCGCCGCCCGCTCGCTCCTACATCACAAGCTGAACGGAATCGTCAGCTTGGCCCACAGCATCTCGCCCTCGGGCCGGTTCTCCACGTCGAACTCCTTGGCCCAGCGGATCTCCGCGCTGGCGTACTTGAGGAAGGTCAGGTACAGCGCCGGGCCGATGGCGAACACCTGGCCGCGCACGCCGTCGTCCACGTCCTCGCCAAGAAACTGCACGGTGCGGCCGTACTGTTTGTCGTCGGTGGTCTGCTTCAGGTAGTAGCCGTTGAGCCCCAGGCTCAGGTTGTCGGTCACCTTGTAGCTGGCGGAATAGTCGAAGTGGAAGATCTGCCCGGACTTGTAGTCGGTGGCGTGGTTTTCCTCGTTGAAGCTGTAGGTGGTCTTCAGCGACAGCTCGGTGCGCGGGGTGGGCAGCCAGGTCACCGAAACCAGCGGCTTGTAGGTGTAGAAGTTGTTGCTGGTATTGGCCAGGCGCGTCGCGTCGTACTTGCCGGTGGGAACGGTTATTTCCACGGCGGCGCCCAGGGTCAGGTTCTTGCCCATGTCCCACAGGATGATCGGCGCGATGGTGGTGTCGCCCATGCTTTCGCGCTGGTCCTTGAGGCCGAAGACTCCCACCTGCTGGCGCAGATAAGGTTGCGCCATGTAGCCGCCGAGGCGCCCGCCGAACAGCCGCAGCGGGCTCAGGTAATCGAGGCGGGGAATGATCGCATCCGAGACGATCCGCACGTCCGGCACCTTGCCGCCCAGGGAGCTGATATTCAGCTTCCGTGCCTCGTAGTGGTTGTAATAGAGGTTGAAGGCGAACATGTGGTCCGGCAGGCCGTTGACGTCCAGCGGCAGGATGAAAAAGCCGTCGGTGCCGGTGCCGATGTTGTCGACCCCGGACTCGGTGGCCGGTGCCAGGGCGGGCAGGGCGGCGATACAGGCCAGGCTGGCGGCGAGGCGCCGGGAGCGATGCGTGCGGGTCGAATTCATGTTCGGGCTCTTATTATTGTCAGTGGGCGCGCAGTTGGCCGGTTTCCGGCCGCCTCATAGGAATAAGCCTTCGGCGCCTGGCCAGGCAGGGTATTGGCGGCCACTGAGGGGGACTTTCGCGGCCAGCCTGCAATGACTTGTTACATCCTTCCATGAGCGCGAGCGGAAAACGCTATGCTGAGTGAGCGCTCGCCTCGCCCTGGCGGTGATGGGAGCGGGGCGCATAACCAGAATAAGAATTGCAGCCGAACCGGCTCGGGACCCGATGCCCATGCAGACCAAAGCCGTCGATCCACAGTACCAACTGGCCCTGGTTTCACCCTTCTTGTTGCAGACCCTGGCCGAAGTCGCCGGCAGCCACGGCGTCGACCCGCACGCCCTGTGCCGCGGCCTGGGCTTTACCCTCGACGACCTGCAGGACCCCGCGCAACGCATCTCCTACCGCCAGGCCGTGGCAATGATCCAGCGCGCGCTCAAGGCCTTGCCGCAGCAGGGCCTGGGCCTGTGGGTCGGGCACCAGAACGTGCTCGGCACCCTGGGCCTGCTGGGGCATGTGCTGTCGCTGTGCAAGACCCTGCGCGATGCCTTCGACATCGGCCTGCGCCATCAGCACACCACCGGCGGCCTCGCCAGCTGCACCATCCAGCAACAGGGTGACGAGTTTTTTGTCGAGGCCGAATGCCGGCTGCCTTACAGCGACGTGCAGATATTTGCCGTCGAAGAGTTCTTCGCCAGCCTGCCGGTCTATGGCCGGGCCCTGGTCGGCGCCGACTTCAAGCCGCTGCGGATCGAGTTCACCCACGCCGCCCCGGCTTATCGGGACGAGTACCTGCGCCTGCTAGGGCCGGATGTGCACTTCGGCTGCCTGCACAACCGCATGGTCATCGCCGGCCACTGGCTGGACATGCGCCTGCCCAACCACCACGCCGTGGCCCTGCGCCAGGCGCTCAAGCTGCTGGAACTGGAAAGCGCCCAGGTGCACCGCAAGCTGGACCTGATCCAGGCGGTGGAGCGGGCCATTTCCCGCGACCTGACCCAGGGCAGCCATATCGAGCAGGTCGCCAGCGACCTGAACATGAGCGGGCGCACCCTGCGCCGACGCCTGAGCGAGCACGACCTGACCTTCGAAGCGCTGCTGGAGCAGGTGCGCCGGGCGCGCACCCTGAGCCTGCTGGCCAACCCGCAGCTGTCCATCGAGCGCATCACCGAGGCGGTGGGCTACAGCGACGTGCGCAGTTTTCGCCGGGCATTCAAGCGCTGGACCGGCCTGAGCCCCAGCGCCTACCGGGAAGAGGGCGGCCAGTTGTAGGGCATGGCTTGCGGCGGCGTGACGATTCACCGCGCAGGTCCATGCGTGCCTAAACCCCCACAAATTGTGGTGCGCCGGGTAAACTTCGGGCTTTCTTCAAGGAGTCGCTATGAGTTACTACCAGCCGGGCATTCTTGCCACCCCCGTTCCGACCCAGGCTCGTCACCTGTTTTTCGCCCTCGAATCCATCGAGGCGCTGCCGGCGGCGATCGATCGCTTGCTGGCGCTGGTGGACGGGAAAACGGCGGTAGCGGGTTTCGGCGCGTCGCTGGTCAAGGCGCTGGGCGCCCGCGTGCAGGGGCTCAAGGCCTTCCCGGCGCTGACCGGGGTCGGCGTCGACAACCCTTCGACCCAGCACGCGCTGTGGGTCTGGCTGCATGGCGAAGACCGCGGCGAGCTGCTGCACCGCAGCAACGCCCTGGAGGCCGCCCTGGCCCCGGCGTTGCGCCTGGTGCAGATGAACGAAGCCTTCCGCCACAAGACCGGCCACGACCTGACCGGTTACGAGGACGGCACCGAAAACCCTCACGATGAAGACGCCATCGCCGCGGCCCTGGCCGAAGGCGTCGATGGCCTGCGCGGTGGCAGCTTCGCCGCGATCCAGCAGTGGCAGCACGACTTCAAGGGTTTTGCCGCGATGCATCAGGAGGAGCGCGACAACATCATCGGCCGCCGCCTGAGCGACAACGAAGAGCTGGACGACGCGCCGGACTCGGCCCACGTCAAGCGCACCGCCCAGGAGAGCTTCACCCCCGAGGCCTTCATGGTGCGCCGCTCGATGCCATGGATCGAAGGCGACAAGGGCGGCCTGATGTTCCTCGCCTTCGGCCACAGCCTCCACGCCTTCGAAGTCCAGCTGCGGCGCATGAGTGGCCTGGAAGACGGCATAGTCGACGGCCTGTACCGCATGAGCCGGCCGATCACCGGCGGTTACTACTGGTGCCCGCCGCTGCAGGACGGCCGCCTCGACCTGCGCGCCCTGCAAGCGGTCTGACCGGCCAATGGACACAGCAGGAGAGGGCATGCGGCCCGTACGCTGGGGCATGATCGGTTGCGGCAGCGTCACCGAACGCAAGAGTGGCCCGGCCTTCTACAAGGCGCCGGGCTCGGCCCTGGTGGCGGTGATGGGCCGGCGCCTGGAAGCGGTGCGGGACTATGCGACACGCCACGGCATCGCGCGTTTCTACACCGATGCCCAGGCGCTGATCGACGACCCCGAAGTGGACGCGGTGTACATCGCCACGCCCCCCGACAGTCACCACGCCTACAGCTTGCGGGTGGCCGCCGCCGGCAAGCACTGCTGCGTGGAAAAGCCGATGGCGTTGAACGCCGGGCAAAGCCTGGAAATGCAGCAGGTTTTCCAGCAGGCCGGATTGCACCTGTTCGTGTCCTATTACCGCCGTTCCCTGCCGCGCTTCCAGCAAGTGCGGCAATGGCTGCGGGACGGGCGCATCGGTGAGGTCCGCCACCTGAGCTGGACCCTGACCAAGGCGCCGTCCGAGGCCGATCGCAATGGCGGCAGCAACTGGCGCACCGACCCCCAGATCGCTGGCGGCGGTTACTTCGCCGACCTGGCGAGCCACGGCCTGGACCTGTTCCAGTACCTGCTGGGGGACATCACCGAGGTCGCCGGTTTCACCGCCCGGCAGGCCGGGCTGTACAGCGCCGAGGACGCAGTGAGCGCCAGCTGGCGTTTCGCGAGAGGCGCCCTGGGCACGGGGGCCTGGAACTTCGTCGCGGACCGTCGGGTGGACCGGGTGGAGATCATCGGCAGCCAGGGGCGTATCGGCTTCTCGGTGTTCGACGAGCATCCGCTGCAGTTGGACGCCGATGAACAGCTGAGCCTCTTCATCGACAACCCCGAACATATCCAGTGGCACCACGTGCTGGGCATGAACGCCCATATCCGTGGCCAAGCACAGCACCCGGCCCTGGCCGCCGAGGCGCTGAAGACCGACCGGATCATGGACCTGATCCTCAAGCGCGGTTAGGCCTTACGGAACGTGCACGATCTTCTTCTGTAAACGATAACGCGGTGCGCCAGGCCAACCGCGTCGCGGCCTTCGCGAGCAAGCCGGATCGCGCCCGCTCACTCCTACGGATCGTGCGCGACCTTCTTCTGTAGGAGCACAGCTTGCGTGCGATGAACGATGACGCGGTGGATCAGAAATTCCGCGTCGCGGCCTTCGCGGGCAAGCCTCGCTCCTACGGATCGTGCGCGA